>JANQFY010000377.1 GCA_028277585.1 Sedimentisphaerales bacterium | reverse complement strand
GGACTTGACTCGGTGGCAACGGTTCTTCGATCTGGGCCGGGATACAGGCCGCAACTTCTTCTGCACACCCGTCGGCGAGGAACGTGACAGCGGGTGCCGGGCTCGTATCACAACACGAGGTTGGACCCAGGAGCAAGGCCCTACCGCCTTCCGCCTCAGAACCGGCCAATGGGTCCACCTCGGCGTCGTGCTGGATGCGACCGGCAAGACTCTGAGTCTCTACGTTGACGGCGTACGCGTGGGACGCAGCACGGGCGTGGATCTGAGTCTGGCCGACGTACTGGACCAGGACGACCCGAGCGCCAATCGGCTGTACATCGGCAAGTCCCGCTACAAGGACGCCGCCCTCGGCGCCCGGCTCCATGATGTGCGCTTCTACAGTATCGCGTTGAGCGATCGACAGGTCATGACGATTCGTCATAACGCCCTTTCCGAGGACGCGATGACCGTGACGGAAGGGTCTCAGCAGGAGGGCGATCTCGAAAAAGTCACGGAGCCCGCCTCGATGTATGCCAACTTGACGGCGGTGCCAGACATTACGGTTGAGACCTTCGTGGGTCATCTGCCGCGTCTGCCGGTTCACATCGCCGGTCTCTATAGTGACAATGCCGATGGGCCTTTGGTCCGGGTGATCTGGCCGGCCCCAACAGACAACAGTCAGGTCCAGCAGGCCGGCGCCTATGTCATCACGGGCGCCGTGCCGGGAACGGCGTTCGCGCCCAAAGCGACTATCACCGTCAGAGCGACGCCGGACAGAGCGTCACGGCCCCACATGAATCTAGCGACTTTCCCGCTCGGTCAGGTTGTGCTGAACCGAGACGACCACGGGCGTGACACGCCTTTCATCAAGAACCGCGACAAATTCATCCTGACGCTGGCGCAGACCGATCCGAATTCGTTCCTCTACAACTTCCGCGACGCCTTCGGTCAGCCGCAACCTGAGGGAGTTCGCCCTCTACGGGGCTGGGATAGTCAGACCACGCGCCTGAGGGGCCACGCCAGTGGTCACTACCTGACCGCTATCGCGCAGGCCTACGCTGGCACGACCTATGACAAGGCGCTACAAGCCAACTTCGCGGCGAAGATGAACACCATGATCGATGTCCTGCACGATCTTTCGCAGAAGTCCGGCAAGCCCGCGACCGAAGGTGGATCGTGCAATGCCGATCCGACGGCCGTGCCGCCCGGGCCGGGCAAGAGCGGTTACGACTCGGATCTGAGCGAGGAGGGCATTCGCACGGACTACTGGAACTGGGGCGCGGGTTTCGTCAGTGGGTATCCGCCCGATCAGTTCATCATGCTAGAGAAGGGGGCGACCTACGGGGGTCGCAACAACCAGATCTGGGCGCCCTACTACACCCTCCACAAGATCCTGGCCGGCTTGATGGATTGCTACGAGGTCGGCGGCAATCCGAAGGCCCTGGAGATCGCCCGGGACATGGGGCTCTGGGTCTACGAGCGTCTTAGCGTGCTACCGACGGAGACCCGCATTAAGATGTGGAACCGCTATATCGCCGGCGAATACGGTGGGATGAACGAAGCAATGGCCCGTCTGCACCAGCTCACAGGCGACGCTCGGTTCCTGACATGCGCCCGGCTGTTTGACAACATCGATTTGTTCTTCGGAAACGCCGACCACGAGCACGGCCTGGCCTGCAACGTCGACACCCTGCGCGGCAAGCACGCCAATCAACACATCCCGCAGATCACCGGCGCTCTGGGAACCTACAGAGGCGCACAAGATCCAGCCTACTACCGCATCGCCGAGAACTTCTGGCATATCTGCACGCATGGTTACATGTACAGCATCGGCGGCGTAGCCGGAGCGAAGAACCCCAACAACGCCGAGTGCTTCACCGCCCAACCGGACAGTCTCTTCGCCCATGGCTTCTCCGAAGGCGGCCAGAACGAGACCTGCGCCACCTACAACCTGCTCAAGCTCAGCCGCCAACTGTTCCTGTTCGATCAGGACGCGAAGTTCATGGACTACTACGAGCAGGCCCTGTACAACCATATCCTCGCGTCGGTCGACGAGGACAATCCGGGCAACACGTACCATGTCCCGCTCAACCCGGGCGCCCGCAAACGCTTTGGCAACGCCCGCATGGATGGATTCACCTGCTGCAACGGCACGGCTCTGGAGAGCAGCACGAAGCTGCAGGACTCCATCTACTTCAGGAGCAAGGACAACAAGACCTTGTGCGTCAATCTCTATATCCCTTCGACGCTGAACTGGCCGCAACATGGCGTCACGCTCCGACAGCGGACCAGCTTCCCCTATGCCGATACGACGAAGCTGACGCTGACAGGGAGTGGGAGCTTCGCCATTCGCGTTCGCGTGCCCCGGTGGGCGACGAACGGTTTCGACGTCACGATCAATGGCAAGGTCCAGGAGGTGGACACCGTCCCCGGTACGTACCTGACCTTGAGTCGCTCCTGGCGCGATGGCGATACGATTGAACTGAGGATGCCCTTTGGCTTCTATCTGCGCCCCGTTATGGACCGGCCCAACATCGCCAGTCTTTTCTACGGCCCGGTCCTGCTGGCCGTCGAAGAGCCGGAGCCCCGCACGAGTTGGCGCAAGGTGACATTGAATGCGGCTGATCTCAGTCAATCCATCGAGGGCGACCCCAGCACGCTAAGGTTCAGCACCAACGGCGTGAACCTCAAACCCTTCTACGAAACGTACAGCCGTCACTCTGTCTATCTGGACGTGACCCTGGAGTGAATCGACACAAGTACTATGTCTTGTCGTTTCCTGATTTGGGTGTACTATGTTGGTTGCGTTTCAGTTTCAGTCGTAACCGGTTCAAGAGAGGGAGTCATCGTGAGACACTTGGGATCATTCATTGTGATCGGTTCTGTTGTGACGGTGCTTTCCGTCGGTTGTTTGGCACAGCAGTCAAAGCCACTATTCGTTCCTTCTGATTACGGCGACATTCGGGACGACATCGCGCGCACGCCTCGGTTCTGGTCGGGAACGGACCCTCAGTGGCGCGCGCGCATCCAGCCGCGGGGAGACATCGCCGGTCAAACGACAGTGACGGTTGATTTCGCCGAATCGGCCCAGCGTATTCCCGTTCGATTCGGCATCCCACTGGGACAGGCGCCCTCGCCGGACCATGTCATCGTGTATGACAACAACGGTGACATCGTGCCGGCCGATGTCTTTGCCCTGGTCAACTTCGAGTCCAGCCCGGTGCATTGGGTGATGATCGCGACGGTATTGGATTCACCGGCCGCCGGCAAGCAGGACCTGACGATCAAGTGGGGGCCGGAGATATCACGGCCAACGTCGGAATCATCCATGCAACTGACCCTGGATGCCGACGGCGCCAAGGTCACCGGCGGACAGGTTGAATTCGGCTTATCGGTGGCGGACCTGCTGCACGATATTCGACTGAAGGGTGGCAAGCATGTCTTTGCGCCGAACGGCAGTGAAGTGAGTTTCGCTCATGAGGACAAGGTGTATCGTCATCAGCCCGAGGGGCGCATCCAGATGCTGTTCGATGGGCCGCTCTACAAGCGACTGCGTGTCACATCGTCGCTGATCGACCCGAAGTTCAAGCTGCATTTCGAGGTCGAAGTCTGGGCGAACAGCCCGTATCTGCGTGTTTGCTCCCGACTGATCAATGAACATCAGACCAGACGCAGAAGCACCGCACAGGCATGGTTCGATCTGAACGATTTGCGTATCCTTGACTTTCGGCCCACTCAGGCGGGCTATGCGATCAGCGCCGGAGATGACACTAAGGAATACACCGGCCAACAGGACGTGGCGCTGATTCAACGATCCGATACCTGGGCGGTGCAGGTCGATGGAATCAGCAGAAGCCGCAGCAAGGACGACAAGCCCATCCAATGGACACGAATAGCCGCTGACGGCGAAGCGTTGACGTTCATCCCCTCGCACTTCCAGGACTACTGCGGCCCCGATCCCGATCTGCAATCCCAATTGCTGGTTCGGTCGGATGGAACGATGGGCCTGAGGCACTACCAGGGATACCCTGAACCGGATAGCGGAGCGATCAAGTTCTGGAAGACCGCGGCGCGGACCTTCCGGATGGTGCTGCACGTGAACTCGGTGCCGGACGCGGCTGACTATGGGCCGGGCAAGGCGGCCGCCGCGATCCGCCAATGGCCGGCCGTGAAGCTGGACCGTGAGTTCCTGACGAAGCAAGGCGTGTTCAACGAATCAGAAGTCTCGACGGTCTATGACGAGATCGCCTTGGAGGGCGCCCGGTACTTCGATCGGACCCGCGTCAAGCGGCAGGACTATCCTCGCGCCGGCCGCGGGATGCCGCCGCACTTCGAAGGATGGATCGAGGGAATGGCGCACCCCAACACCGATACGGGCGGCATGCTCTTTGGGGAGGTCTGGCAATACACGTCCGCGTTTCCGAGTCGCCAGATGTATGAGAGAGTATTCGCCCTGGCGAAAGGCCCAAACGGAAACCTGCCGAAATGGTACACCCCCTATGATGTCAACGGCTCTTTGACCTATCGCTGCGGTGACCATAGCCTGGCGTTGGCCAATTGCTATCTGAGGACGGGCGATCGGCAAGTGTACGAGATCCTTCAGGATCATTCGCTGCTCTATGCCGACTGGGCCATCGCACACCCAAGAGGATGGTGTCACTATTACCCCGGCTGGACTTCTGCGGGTCGAGCCTACACACGTCTTTCCGGTCCGTTGATGAGCTACCTGGTCCTGGGCGATCCCTGGTTGTTCGAGGTCGGTGAGCAAATGGGCGGCTTCCTCGTCGACGACTGGGATGCGAAGGACAAGACCCCCAGCGGCGGCCAGAGTCGCTTCGTCTATTCCGCCCGTGGGCTGTGCCTGCTATATGAAATCACGGGCCATTCCAGTTACTGGAATACGGCTGCCGACTGCGCGATCTGGACCATGAAGTCCAGCATGAACGCGACGGGACAGGTGTACTGCTATCACTTCGAACCGAAACAACAATCGCGCATCACAGAGCTGTTCGCCGGCTATGTGATGGCGGGTATGTGCCCGGTGTACGACCGGTGCGGCAACCCTCAACTGTTCAACGCGATCGCCCGCACGGGCGACTGGCTGTTGACCCGTATCTCGCAGCCGGATGGTCATGACGGCACGCCGGGCGAGCACGTCGGCGGCTGGTGCCGGGATCAGGTGATCAACGATTCGAAGGACAACGGTCCGGGCAACTGCGGTGCGATGACGTTGTGCGCGGCTCTCGAAACCTGGCTGGCCGATCGGACGGGTGATCAGAAGTACTTCTACGCCGGCGCGGCCGCCTGGGCGAACATGGCAGCCTCAACCAACCACCAGGGCATCAAGGGCGGCATGCCGATGCAAATGGGTGATCGCGAGAAGATCGGCACCTGGTCGGACAAGTTCCCGACGTATCTGCATCACATGCCCTCGACCGCCAGGAAGCACGGCTGGCCGTTCGTTGTTCAGGGTGTTTACGACGGCGACCCGGATAGAGATTCGCCCATCATCGTCTTTGTCGACAAAGGGGGCAGTATCGGTCACGACGTGTACCGTCAGCCGCTCTATGCAACCAACACCGAGGACGTGACGCTCTCGGTCTGGTGCCCCGCCGCCCCGGCCGGCGCGTACTACGACACGAACCCGATCAAGATGACCTACGATCCCGAAACGCAACTGGCTCAGGTGACGTTACCGGCCCGCTGTGGATCGGGCGTTCTGAGCCTCATCTTCGAATGAGCCAACTTCCCCGCGCTCATCGTGTGCCGGCGGGCAGTTCGCGAATGCGAAGGTTGCGGAATCTGGCTTTGCTCTGATCGTACCCTTTGCCGCCGGGGTGGACTTGCAGGCACAGCGTGCCCTCCTGAGGGACGCCCTTGGTCGAAGCGGCCGTGTGCTGGTAGTCCGTCACCTGTGTCTGGTTGACCCACACCTGAATCCGAGCCGGTTCGCCCTGGCAAGCGATCTTGAGATGGTTCCAGGCCCCTTTCTTGAAGTGCTTGATCCCTTCAGGACTGCGATGGACGAACCCCTGCGTCCACGGGCAATAGATGCCGCCAATGTCACCACCCTCGCGATAGTCGATTGTCACCTGGTGACTCTTTCCCTGGGGTCCAACACGCAGGAAGACGCCGCTATCGAAGGGCCAATCGACCTGGGTCTCGCACTCGAACTCGAAGTCCTTGAACGTACGGAAGGTCGTCAGGAAGCCCCCTTTGCCGGGCGGGTCCTGGATACCGATGATCGCCCCGTCTTCGACGTACCATTTCCCGGCCACGCCATGGCCCGGCAGCGCGTCGTGCCGCTTCCACCCGGTCAGCGTCTGGCCGTCAAAGAGAGACTCGCCGGCCTTCGGCGCGAACCGCCTGAGCCGAATGGAACGGAACCGAACCGTCATGGGCGGCCCCGCATGAAGTTGCAGCGCCAGAACGCCGCAGCTCGCGGCCTTGCCCTTCTCGTTGTCGATGAGCATCATGGTGGGGACGCCGTTGAGCGTCTGAGTCAGTGTGTTTCCCCGGGCGGTGATGACGTACTCGTTCCAGCCGTCGCGATCGACTGCCTCGCCCACGGCCTCGTTACTGCTGACCTTGGCGACGACGACGCCCTTGCCCGGGCCTCGTTCGACCTTGTCGCCGCGATTGACCATGATCCCCCGGCCCCGCTCCTCGTAGAGGATCCCCGTATAGCGATGGTTGGCGTCGATGTCGGCCTGGTAGCCGCCCACGACCCACTTGCCATGGTCCCGGCTGCGATACTGAACGCCCGAGTTGCCCCCTTCGATCTTCCAGGACAGCCGCAACTCGAAATCGCAGACCAATCCGTGACGCCAGATCAGAAAGGTGTTCCCCTTCGTCGGGTTCTCGGGAGTGGTCCGCCCCACGATCGCGCCGTCAACGACGGACCAGAACTTGGGGTTCCCGTCCCACCCGTCGAGCGTCTTGCCATCGAAGAGCTGCACGAATCCCGCTTCACGCTCTTCGGCGCTCAGTGTATCGGCCGGCCCGGCCCAGGCCGCCGAGGCAAGAACGAGAACGACTGCAAGCACGCCGAGAAGTTGTACGTTACGCATCGATTGGACTCCCTTTTTCCGAAGGTTATCATGGTCAACATGATGCTAAACGCAGAACCACCCGCCCGTCAAGAGCGACAACCACAGAGATTGCGTCAAGTACGGCATGCAAGTCTGACATGTGGGGACACCTGTTTTCTGCTGACACGGCCGGTTCGGCACGCTATACTCAGAATCATGATGAAGCGGCAGCAGATCACCCTGAGCAGCGATGTATGCCACGTGGCGAACCGGGTCAGCGGGCGGTCGCGAATACTCCCAAAGACCGGCGACTTCCTGGCCTGCAAACAGATCGCTACCGAGGAGAAAGGACCGCAGACCTTTGATTCCACGAACGGGAGCAGGTACTAACCTATGCTAGAAGGACGCTACAGGAACCTCGTGAAGGATCTATTCCATGCATACGTAAGGAGTCCATCTGGGGTCAAGTCAGCAGAGTTTAGGGTACACCATGAGGACCACCTCGGGGAGTTAGATGAGCTTGGGGACAGCCCGTATATTGAGGAAAGGGAAGGCTGCTATCGGGTCAAGCTCCTCGCCATAGCGGTGCTGAAGGATGAGGAAGAGCAAGCCAGAGACGTGTTCGCCCATTGCCGTCGTGTCTACGACATCCTGCGCCAAGCATACAAAAAACTCCCTACCAGCGCCCTAACCTTGGCTCAATTGACGGAAAAGACGGGTCTAACAGCGGTGCAGATCCGAGTTGCACTGACCTATTTGCGGACTAGCCCAGTTCATTTCTCTGGAACCAGTGACCTCATAGAATCCGAAGATATTGCGGTGATACCCAGTGAGAGTTATATCAGGTACAAAACGTTTGATGATGTGATTGGACAACTCGTTGACTGGGCAGGAAGCTCATCGTTCGCGCAACGTTCTGTGGGTACAGCGAGTGAAAGCAGTCCCCTGTTTCAGAGAGAGATATCCGGGGCACCTTACAGCCAAACGGATGACTTTCCGACATGGTACAACCGACTGCCGCCAGAGATACGGAAGCTCATGCTAGAAATCCAGTTTGCAGTGAAGAAGGAGCTCAGCGCCTTACCGTCGATGGGGCTGAGGTCAGTTATCGACTGCGTATGCAACGACTGTGTTGGGGACATAGGGTCCTTCTCACGGAAGTTGCGTGCGCTCGTAGACGCTGGATACATCACCCGGCACAACAGAGCAATTCTTGAAGACGCACTGGAGGTTGGACACGCCTCTGTACATCGCGCCCATTTCCCGGAACAGAGCGAACTGAAACTGATTCTGGATATAGTCGGGCATATGTTGCACGAGGTCTATATTCTCGGCCAGGCATCAAAGGCGCTCAGGAATTCCGCCCCGAAACGCGGTCAAACCTGATACTCAGGGATATGTGGGGACACCTCACTCAATTCGGGGCGGAAGTGAGTAGGGTATACTGCTCCCCTTTAAGCGGCTAACGGAATTGGATAGTATTCGTTCCCGAAGTCACTTGATAGGAGCAGCTGATGAAACGACGTCAATGGACATCCA
>JANQFY010000480.1 GCA_028277585.1 Sedimentisphaerales bacterium | reverse complement strand
TCCAGGCCCGACACGGGGGATACGCTCTGATCGGCCGCCAACTCTACCCCCTGCTGACCGCTGCAGGGTTCTCGGATGCGATAGTCTCGCCGCGTATGGTCTACGTCGACGCGAGCAAGCCGGATTGGGTCGACGGATTCTCCAAGAAGACGTTCATCGCGATGGTTGAGGGGGTGCGCGACCAGGCGCTTTCGCTGGGCATGATGGAAGAGACTGCCTGGGACCAGGGCATTCGCGATTTGCACAGCGCTACGGAAGCGGACGGCGTCTTCTGTTACACGTTCTTCAAGGCCGTCTCCAACAAATCGTGACGACTCTCAAGGCCTTCCGGTACGAATTCACGGTGTCCATTCCAAGATCGTTAGACTAAAACAGGTCCTGTCACGTCATATGGACGATTGAGCGTCGGTTCGGGCCGGCGACTGGAAGCTTCTGGAAAGTGCACTGATGTCCGACGAACGGCGATTGCTGAGAGGTTTGTACCAGGGCGACGCAGCGGCCTTGCGGCAGATCTACCTGAGGTACAAGGACGATCTGGTAACCGTTGCCACGTCGCTGGTGGGCGATTTTCATGTCGCCGAGGATTGTCTTCAGGACGTCTTCGTACAACTGGCCTCTGAGCCGCGTCGCATCCGGCGGAATCTGAAAGGGTATCTGCTGACAGCCGTCGTCAACCGGGCTCGGGATCATCTGCGCCGAACGCAGACGCGTTCGAAGTACTACGGCAACCTTGAGAATGCCCCTGGGATGGCGGATGATCCCGCTCGGGATCTGGCCGGCCGCGACGATTTGACGGCGGCCATGCAAGCCCTGGACGAATTGTCCGAACAACAACGGGAGATCGTTGTGCTGCACCTGCAGGGAGGCATGCGATTTCGAGAAATCGCGGCGACGCTCAATCTGTCGATCAACACTGTCCAGAGCCGGTATCGTTACGGGCTGGAGCGAGTACGCCAACTTCTGGCGAAGAAGGAGGTCGTATGACATCGGCTGAGAGAACCGAAGATCTGATTCGAAAGGCCCGACGAACGACACGTGTCGACGTCGACGAACGGATCATGGCCCGCGCCGAAACGGCGCTGGCGCAACGCAAACAAGCACATCCCGCTCATCAGCACACGAGCGGCCTGATAAGGAGAATCATCATGAACAACAACCGAATCAGACTGGCCACGGCCGCAGCCGTCATGGCGGCGGCCCTGCTCGGCGTATACGCACTGACCGGCTCGTTTGACGGCGCGTCGATTACCGTCGCCCAGGTCAGAGAAGGCATGGAGGGTATTGACTGGATGAAGATCATCAACGAGGGGGACACCGTCGGCGACGGACGTGTCGAGCTGGACATGTTCTCCTTCGCGTCAAGAGTTCACATCAAGACCGACATGGAGGGCCGAACCGTCTACCAGGACTTCCAGAGTGGCAAACAATTCCACTGGACTCCAGGCAGCGATTCAATCGATGAATCACCTCTGGATGCGAACAGAGAATTCGCCCGTGGCGCAGCCGGCCCCTTCGCAATGATGGATCAGTCCTTGCGCCTGATCCAGGCGGAGCGCGATGCCGAGCTCACCAAAGAACTGGGCACTCGCGACGGACGCCAGGTCGAAATCTGGACCGCGCAGTGGAGCAACAACGGCGCGGGCGCCAGTCGAACCTTGACAGTCTACGTCGACACCGTAGAGAAACGCCCCGTCGCGGCGACTTTCGAGCACGGTCAGGCGGGCGGGGGCAGCTACCGAGAGAGCAACATCGAGTTTGAGTATCCCGAAGTAGGCCCGGCCAACATCTATCAAGCCGGCGCCCCGGAATCGGCGTCCATCGTGTCAACCATGAAGAAATGACATCTCATCAGCAAGGCGTACACGGAGGGGCCCCCGTTCTTGAACGGAGGCCCCTTTGCTTTCTTTCGTGATCAATGCAGGTTTCCTCCCGGCTCAGACCTCCTTCGTGATGCCGGGTTGCGGTGCGGCATAGCGCCCCTCCGAATCAGCGTGGATGGGCGCTTCGGTGTCGAATGACAGGTTGTCGATGTCCTCAATAAAGGTGAAGTTGGACTTCATGACCTCGTCCCAGGTGACGTACTGGCCCGTATGGGTGGCGATACGCCCCATCAGAGCGGCGACTTCGGCCTCGCCCGCCCGCCGCGCCTCATTGTGCGGCTTGTCCTGGCGGATGGCGTCGAGCAGCAACTGCCATTCGACCCGATATGGGTTCGGGTCGTTCTTGCCGTACTTCCAGATCAGATTGTCCGGCTTCATGTCGTGGCCCTTGTAGATCTTGGGCTTGGGCTGGCCCAGGGTCGCCATGATAACAGCCGAGCCCTTCGAGCCATGGGCGTAGTCGGAATATGTGTTCCAGCAGCCGTTCATGTGCCGCGAGAAGGCGAAGAGCTTGGTCCCATCGGCGAAGGTGTACTCAACCGTGTAGTGGTCGAACTGGTTGCCTGCCTCCGGATAGCAGCGCCCGCCGAAACCCTGAGCCGAGACGGGCCAGGCGCCTTTGGTCCAGCAGGCAACATCAACGTTGTGACAGTGCCAATCGATGAAGAAGCCCGAGGAGACCCAATTGAAGCTGTTGGGATGTTGGAGTTGGAAGGCGATCTCGTTGGCGCCCGCGGGCAGAGGCGGGCAATGGACCGGACCGTGCACACGATAGATGCGCAACGTATGGACGTCGCCAATCATGCCGTCATGGATGCGTTGAATCGCCTGCTTACGCGCCTCGGAATGGCGCCACATGAAGCCGACGCCCACCTTGAGATTCTTCTTCTCAGACACCTCGGCGGCTTTGAGCCACCGCCGGACGTTCGGGCCGTCGGTCGCGAACGATTTCTCGGCGAAGACATGGATGCCCTTCTTGACCGCGTATTCGAACATCATCGGTCGAAAGGCTGCGTGAGTCGTCAACAGCACCACGTCACCGGGGCTGAGCAGGTCGATCGCCTTCTTGTATGCATCGAAGCCCACGAATTGACGGGCGGGCGGAACGTCGATCTTCTCGGGCGCGATTCCCTTGAGGTGCTTCAGGCTGTTCACGAGACGCTTTTCGAACAGATCCGCCATCGCATGGAGCTTGACGGGGCCGCCTTTGGCAGCCAGCGCGTCGGCCACAGCGCCCGTTCCCCGTCCCCCGCAGCCCACCAGAGCAAGCTTGATCGTGTTGTGCTCGCCGGCGTACAGGCGCGGGCCGATGCCGGCCAGGACGGATGCGGCGGTGACCTGGCCCGACAGTTTCAGGAAATCCCGACGTGATTTCGATTCGCTCAATGCGTGACGCTCTGATGCCTTCATTGTCGACTCCTCTCTTCAATGACGCACTGCGTAGTTCGCTTTCGAGGCTCTTCGCAAACGTTCCCGCCTGCATGCGGCCCACCGCCAGACAGCATACCACGCTGATCCGCTAGTGCAAGGATCTCGACAAAGTCGCACGCTTTGCTACCGAGAGGGGGCTTTTTCCTCGCTTTTGGCGGGATTGTCGTGTTCAATGCTTCGCATGGACGAAGAATCTCAAGAAATGACAGTTTCAGCGGGAGCGGATAGCCCCGAGAGTGACGAATCAGCCGGCGCCCCATCAACCGACGAAGCTTCCCCGAAGGCGCCGGCCAAGAAGAAACGCAAGCGCAAGAAATCCTGGAAGCCCAGCCAGTTCGTAGTGCCCGAGAAAGAGGGCGAAACCCGCTTCCACGACCTGGGATTGCCCGACCGCATCATGCATGCGATCGCGGATCTGGGTTTCAAGTACTGTACGCCGATCCAGGCCAAAACCCTGATCCACGTCCACGCCGGTCGCAACGTCTCAGGGCGCGCCCAGACCGGTACGGGCAAGACCGCAGCGTTTCTGATCACGATGTTCAGCAAGTTTGTCCAGGACCCCGCCCCCCGCGACCGTCCCGCCGGGACGCCCCGGGCGCTGGTCCTGGCGCCGACCCGCGAACTGGCGATTCAGATCGTTAAGGACGCCGAGGACCTGGGCAAGTATTGCCGCTTCAACTGCGTCGCCATATACGGCGGGCTCGAAGTGAAGAAACAGAAACGCCGTCTCGACAAGCGCCCCGTCGATCTGATCGTGGCGACCCCGGGACGCCTGCTGGATTTCGTCAAACGTAAGTTCATCGATCTCAAGAAGATTGAGATTCTGGTGATCGACGAGGCCGACCGAATGCTGGACATGGGGTTCATCCCCGACGTCAGCCGGATCATTCGACACACGCCGCCCAAGGCCAAACGGCGGACCATGCTCTTCAGTGCGACCCTGACCGACGACGTCTTGCGTCTGGCGTCCCAGTGGATGCCCGACCCTGTCATCTGCGAGGTCGAACCGGAACAAGTGGCGGTCGAAACCGTCGACCAGATCGTCTACATCGTCACCTCGCGCGACAAGTTCAAGCTGCTCTACAACATTCTCCAGGAGCGCCAGGACGACCGAACGCTGATCTTCTGTAATCGTCGCGACCGCACGCAATGGCTGGTCGCGAACCTCAAACGGCACAAGATCGATTGTGAGCTGCTCTCGGGTGCAGTGCCCCAGAAGAAGCGACTGCGCATCCTCGAAGGCTTCCGCACCGGTGAGTATAAGGTCGTCGTCGCCACCGACGTGGCCGGGCGCGGTCTGCACGTCAAAGATATCGGGCTGGTCGTCAATTACGAATTCCCCTACGAGGCCGAGGACTACGTCCATCGCATCGGCCGAACCGGCCGCGCCGGCGTTGCCGGCACCGCCATCTCCTTCGCTTGCGAGGACGAGTCGTTCATTATCCCCGACATCGAGAAGTACATCGGCAATCCCCTCAAGTGTACCATGCCCGAGGAGGAGTTGCTCAAGCGCGCCCCTTCCGTCCGCGGCGCCGCCCCGGCCGAACCGTCTACCGCCAAATCCTCTTCCCGAGGCTCTTCGTCCGGGCGATCCTCCGCCCGTCGCTCCTCGGGGCGCAACTCTTCCCGACGGGGCTCCTCTAGCCGCGGTTCCTCGCGGCGCAGGCGGTAGAACCGCCCCTCCAGTTCACCCGCCTGCCGTCCGATAAGGGAAAATCCACAAGAGAGGCGCGACTATTGGCCCGCCACACCGGTTCGAACCGATAAGAACGGTATCAGGCCGTGCCTGCCCGCTCACGTGGGGCAGGCGGAATCGCACGACCCAGAGGAATACCCCGGCGATGCCGAAACAGACAGATGCCATGCCACCCTTGCCGCGCAGTCGGCACCGGACCAAGTCGTGTCCGTTCTGCGCCGAGACGATCCGCTACGAGGCGGTCAAGTGCCGCTTCTGCGGCGAGTTTCTCTATGGTGACCGCCACGAGACGGCTGCCAAGTTTGGACTCTTGCCCCCCGATCCTGAGATGGCCGAGACCGGCTGTGACGACGCGGATGAAGAGGGGGACGACCTGCTCTGGTCCGGGCGGCCCAGCATCCTGGCTCTGGGTATGAAACTGGTGACCGGCATCCTGTTGATCGCCGCCGGCTGGGCCGCATTCAGGTACCCCGTCACCGTCCTGGCTGCCTACGTGGACAATCTGATCCCCCCCGCCACGCTCGAAGCCGACATGCTGGTCCGTATCGAAGGTTGGATCGATCTGGGCGCCCTGGTTGTGATGGGTCTGGCGTCGCTGGTGTTGCTCGTCCGCATCATCGCGCTGAAGAGCATCTACTACGAAGTGACGCCCGACCGGATCGAATGGTCGCGCGGGATCTTCGATCGCCAGGTGGACAACATCGACATGTTTCGCGTGATCGATCTGAAGCTGCGCCGCTCACTGCTCGAATGCATCCTGGGGATCGGAACCGTGACGCTGACCACAAAAGACGATTCCGATCCCCATTTTGACTTCGTCAAAGTTTCGGGTTGCCGCGCCCTCTACGACGTCATCAAAGAGGCCGGACTCGAAGCCGACAGAGTCCGCAACGTCATCCATATGGAATAGCCATTCGCGCCTTCACATCCTCGCTCTCTTTGCCGTCTGCTACCTTGACTGAGGGAGATCCTTCCGGTAACGTCATGGACTGTACAAGGTGGTGTTCAGCCGGAAGCATGTACGCCGAGCCAACCTAGGGATGCTTGTGGAGACAGACAATGAACGCGAGGGCATCAACACTGTCACACAGACACACAATGTTGAGGAGATTCCTGGTCAGTTTGCTCCTCCTGGTTGTCTGGACCGGACAGGCTCAGAGCGTGGGCTTGCAGATCGAGACGCGGGGGGCGTTGGATCAGTCGAACAGTATTCGCAATCACCTGATGCGGGTGGCGCAGGAGGTGACGCACGAGTCGTTAGCTGGGTTTCGGACGCTGGCCGATTGGGAGAAGGCCCGGCCGACTCGCTATGCGCAGTATCTGGAGATGATGGGACTGGTGGATGTCCCGATGGATGGGGCGCGGCCTCTATTGAACGTGAAGATCGTTGGGACGATCCGCAAGCAGGGCTATCGCATTGAGAAGCTGCGCTACGAATCGCTGCCCGGTCTGTACGTGCCGGCGAATCTGTACATCCCTGACGAGATTCGCGAACCGGCGCCGGCGATTCTCTACGTCTGTGGTCATTCGCGAACGCAGAAGGTCTCTTACCAGACACACCCCAGGAAGTTCGCCCAGTTGGGCTTCGTCTGCCTGATCATCGAGACGATCCAGTGGGGCGAGGTCTACGGCGACCACTGGGGCTGCTACGCCCGGGGCTGGTTCCACTGGTACAGTCGGGGGTACTGCCCTGGTGGGGTCGAACTGTGGAACGCCATGCGAGGTCTCGATCTGCTCTGCGCCCGCCCCGAAGTGGACAAAGACAAACTGGGTGTCACAGGCATCTCGGGGGGCGGCACGCAGAGCTGGTATATCGCCGCGGCCGATCCCCGTATCAAAGCGGTTGCGCCGGTCTGCGGAACGAGCACCGTCAATTCGCACATCCACCAGAGGACGATCGACGGGCACTGCGATTGCATGATGCCGATCAACACCTATCGGCAGGATTTCCACGATATCGGCGCATTGATCGCTCCGCGCCCCCTGCTGATCGCCTCGGCCAACCGGGATGGGCTCAACTCTATCGAGGCGGTGCGCGAAGTGCACCACTACATCAAGGACATCTACGAACTCTACCACCAGCCCGAGAACATCAGTCTGGTCGAGACGCCCGGTGGGCATTCCTATCACGAAATCTCACGGACGCGGATCTTCTCGTTCTTCCTCAAGCACCTGATGGGCAAGGACGTGCCGGCGTCCGAGGTAGGTGATATCGACACGTCTCAAGCGAACATGCTCTCAGCCGACGAACTGAAGGTCTATATCGACGCCCCGCCGGAGGACGACCGCACGAAGACAATCCAGGAGACGTTCATCGAACTGGCCGAACCCCCGAAGATAGCGACGCAGGCGCAGTTGCGATCGCATCGTGATGACGTGCTGAAGTTCCTGAAGGAACGAACCTTTGGGGCCTTCCCGAGCGATCCGGCTCCCCTGGACGTTCGCTGGGAATTCCGGGCCAAAGACGGCGCCGCCCATGGTCGCGACACTCTCAGTTTCGTCCCCGAGAGAGATTACCGCCTCAAGATCGACCTGCGTTGGCGTCAAACGCCCGAGAAAACCAGCCCGATCATGCTCGTGCTGCGCAGTCCGAACGAGGACCGGTGGGCGTCGGAAGGCTTCATCTCAGGGCTGGACAGCCGCTGGAATATCGCCTACTTCGAGACGCGCGGGATCGGGGAGACGGGCTGGTCCCCTGAACTGCAATGGCACATCCGGCGAGCGGCCGCCTGGACGGGCCGAACGGTGGCTTCGATGCGGGTCTACGACGTCCTGCGCTGTCTCGAGGCGTTGCGGGAG
>JANQFY010000240.1 GCA_028277585.1 Sedimentisphaerales bacterium | reverse complement strand
GAAATGCTGGTATCGTCGGTGCACTCTTCATAGTCTCTCGCCCGTCAGTATACTCCCTCGACAATCGTCTGCTGTGAGGCCCCAAAGGGACGCACTTCTCCGACGCCGTCCCATGGATACCCCTCTATGGGCCTACGTCGGATCGCTT
This sequence comes from Sedimentisphaerales bacterium, assembly GCA_028277585.1. GTDB lineage: Bacteria > Planctomycetota > Phycisphaerae > Sedimentisphaerales > Anaerobacaceae > Anaerobaca. The sequence goes on along the minus strand of JANQFY010000240.1, from coordinate 40,899 downwards.
CATCCCGTTCAAGGAATCTCGGCATGAAGAACTCGCGGGTCAACGTGGTCAGTTCGACGCGACCCCATTGGTCGTAGTCCACCACACGTTTCGGCGCCTCCGGATCCACGACCCGCAGCACGGCCCACGGTTGCGGGGGATAGTACGTCACCGAGTAGCGATCCGCCGCTGTCACCGGCGTGCTGTGAGCCAGTCCCATCAGTGTGTTTCCGTATACGGGCTTGAAGGCGACACGGTCTTCGAGCACCTCTTCGATCAAAAAGCGAACCGTCTGAGGATTCATCTCCGTCCCCCCGCAGAAGACACCCTTGATGCCCGCATCCGGTATGGAGATCTTCTCACTCAGTGCTTCCAACAGCTTCGGTGTGGTGAAAAGCGCTGCGATGCTTCGATGCCTGAGGATGACGGTCGCCTGGTCGATGACGTGCTCCATGTACGCCTGAGCCTGGCCGAAATCTCCCTTGGCGATCAATTTCTTGACCCAGCGGGGATCGAGGTCGAGGAAGTAGCAGCTTCCGCCGCGGTAGTTGGCGAGATGCTCGATGGCCAAGCGCAGTCGCCGCGGCCCCGTCGGCCCCATCATCAGCCAGTTCTGGCCGCGCGGGAATTCATCGTCATTCAGCGTGTCACCGAACGACTCATAGTCGCGCCTGTAATCGTCCCAGCCGATACGCTGCTTGGGCATGCCGGTCGTGCCGCCGGTTTCGAAAACGTTATACGGTCTTCCTTTGTAGGGTTGTGGCACCCAGCGTTCCGGTGCTTCAAAGCGAAGCCAGTCATCTTGGAAGTTCGGAAAACGATGCAGGTCATCAAACGCTTTGATTTCGCGTTGCACATCCCATTCCTGCTTAGCGGCCCACTCGAGCCAGAAGGCGCAACCTGTCTGGGGATTGAAATGCCACTCGATGATCTCGCGCAGGTGTCTATCTAGCGTGTCCAGAGATTCCATTGACGTCTGTCCTCTCCTACTCATTCACCAGCGCGTAGAGCTTCGACTTGGTGGCGATATATAAGACACCATTGGCGGCGACCGGTGTTGCATAAATCGGCTCGTCCATGTCCACTACATTGACGACCTTCTTCTCCTTGCCGTGAGCGAAGATGTTGATGTGTCCGTTCTCGTCGCCAATGTAGATCTTGTTATCGACGAGCATGGGCGAACCCCACATGGCCGATTCGAGATCATGGGTCCACAGCGCTTTGCCGGTCTTAGCGTCCAAGCAGTAGAATATGCCGGCCAGATCCGCCACGTAAAGCAATCCGTCGGCAATCGCTGCCGTGCTCATGGTGCGGCCGAAGTCGTCATCGCCGCGGCGCCAGACCTGGTGCGTCTTCGTGACATCCCCCTTGCCGCTGGCATCGATGCAATACAAGTGGCCGATGCCCGTGCCATGTTCAGGGTCTTGACCGACACCGATGTAGACATAGCCATCGACGAAAACCGGAGTGGCGATCAAGTTGTTCTTCGTACCGTAACCACCGAGTTCCCACTCCGAATTCACGGGGTTACAGTTGAACCGCCAGACCTCCTGGCCCGTCTCGGGCTCCAGGGCGTAGACCCAACCATCGCCCCCCGGAAAGAAGGCCAGGGTCCTGCCATTGACGGTCCCGGCCGAGGGCGACGACCACTGGCCGTGCAGGACACGATCGTGCACGGCAAACTCCCACTTCAGATCGCCATTGCGCTTGTCGAAGGCGACGAAACTCGGCGCGCTGGGCATGGGGATGTTCAGATGGCCTTCATCCACGCCGTTGCCCGTGACGAGCAGAACAAGATCGCCCAGCACAATCGGTGAGGAGGTGGCCAGGTTGTGCGGAAAGACGCCCAGTTCCTCGATCATATCGAAGCTCCACACGATATCGGCTTTTTCCGGCCCCTGGTATTGCTCATCTGTGATACCATCATTCTCGTTGTCATAGAATCCGGCCGTGTCGACACATACGGCCTCACAACGATTGCTCAAGTACCACGCGCGATCTCCCTCCACCGCTAGGGCCGAGCAGATGCCCTGACGGGGCCAGTCGTTGACGCGACCGGCGGCGAGTTTGTCGTGGACCGCCTGCCAGAGAAACGCGCCATCGGTTTCGCGAAAGCAGAGGACGTTGCCGCGATCACCCTTGATGGCTTTATCGTAGCGACCTCCGTTGTTGGTCCCGACGAAGATGCGGCCGTCGGCCACAACGGTATTGCCGTAGGCCAGCGAGCCCAAGCGGGCCACCCACTTGACGTTCTTGCCACTCTTGACGTCCCACACGGTAGGCAGGTTCTTCTCGTCCGGGTTGACCATATTCCGACCGAGTCCGCCGCCCCAATGGGGCCAGTCGGCTGCTCCAGTTGGGAGGGCCAGGGCCCCCATGATTGACAGGATAAGCGCTAATCTACGCACGGTTATTCTCCTTCCGAGCATCAGTTCTGACAATCAGTTCATGTGATTCGCGGTAATCGCGACGTTGTCGAAGAGCACTTCGGTTCCCTTGGATTTCGATGTGATGGCCACCGCATAGGCATAGAGCCCGGGACTGCCACCCTGGTTAGGGCAAGGGTCCTCCATGGTCACGTTCCAGGATTCGGGCTCGACTTCGTCACGGGGCCAGACTTTGGCGCGGATGATGCCCTCACCGTCCAGAAGATCGACACTGAGCTTGGCCGAGTACCACTTCTGTCCTTCCCAAGGATATGGCACTTCCTGGATGATTCGCGGAACGGGAGACCAGGACACCAGGCGCAACAGGCGTTGGCGTTCGGACGTGCCGGTCAGAATCAGCAGATAGCCGCTGTTAATCAGCCCCATATCCGGCAGGAAACGATTTCGTTTCGGAACGCCCAACAAATCCGATTTGACGGTATAGCCGGCCGGCATGGGTGGCATGATATAGCCGCGCAGTCGCGCAAAGGGAGGCGATGGACGCTCGGCCAACTTGCGAAGGACGATTCGGCCCTCATGTTCGGATGCCTGGCTCTTCAGTTTCGAAGTAATCCATCCAGGCGGGGCTTCGCCCAGTTCCAACTCATCGAAGCTTTCGTAGTAGGGCAATGGCGGGATTACGCGCACGCGGGCCGTGGCCGTTAGGCTGTTGGCTGTTGCTTTGACGAGTCCGGCTCTGATCCGTGTCCCCCGGGCGGTGAACCATCCATCGTCATCGATTGTGCCCTCCAATCCGGTAAAGGTGTAGCCGGCTTCGACTGTGCCGGTGGGGATACCCCGTTCATCAAAGCCCTTGGCGGTGAACTGGACGCGCTGTCCGGGTGCGACCACCACCTCGGCCGGTTCGACCTGAAGTGTCACGGGCTCCCCGGGCTTCGGTGGTGTAGTCGGACCAAAGACAATCTTCGCACCGCTCGAACGGAAGTGTGCCGGTTTGGTCGAGATGCAGAACGTTTCATTCAACGTCGACAGGATCACACGACCGTGGGCGATAGCCGGTGTGGCGTACACTTCGTCCGGAGCGCCGCCGGCTTCGAAGAATTGGTGTTCACTGAGAAGCTTGCAGCCTTCCCGGGTCGCTTCCAGAATGCGCCACCCCCCGGGGACATCGCCGATGTAGATCTTGCCGTCGGCGTAGATGGGCGACCCTTTTCCTTCGTTGCCGTAATTGAACGTCCACAGGACCTCTCCGGAACTTGCCTCAACGCCGTGGAGAGTGGCCGCGTTGTCGGCCACGTAGAGCAGGCCCTCATGCAGGGTTGGTGTGGTGTATTGGCCTGTGAGCCCGTCGATACGCCACAATTCGCGACCGGTGCGAGCGTCCAGACAGACCAGGCGCCCCATGACATTCGTATCCAGGTTAGCGGCACCATGCATCGCGTAGACGCGTTCGTCGTCGTGCACAACCGAACTCATCATGCCGCGGCGACTGAAAGGAACGCGCCACACCGTCTCTCCCGTATGGGGTCGCAGAGCCGCTATGCTGCCATCGGCCAAACCGGTGAACATGATTCGGGCCCCATCGAGCGTCGCGACGACCGGCACGGAATAGCCGGTGTCCAGGGGAACCTCGCCTGCCGCGGCAATCCAGAGGATCTTCCCCGTACGCTTGTCCATTCCGAAGAAGCGATGGGCCCCGCGACCGTGAGCGCCCCAGCCACTGGTTAGAGAGCTGACGATGAGCTGCTCTCCCTCGATAATGGGGCTGTAGGTTCGACCTCCGTAGCCAGAGATGCGGCCGAACTCCTCGGTCAGAGAACGCTGCCAGAGGATCTGACCGTCGTCGTCAAAGCAGAACAGGAGGCCCTGGACGCCGTGGGCGTAGATGTTGCCTGTCTCTGGATCGGCTGCGAGATTGGCCCAACCGAGTCGATGGTACACAACATCGGTCAAGAAAACGTTGAACCGATGCTCCCAGATGAGGTCTCCGGTGTCGAGATCGAGGGCGACCACGCGCTCCTGCTGGTGTTCGCCATCTCCTATGCGACTGACCATGTAGACCCGGTCGTTTAGGACCAGCGGGGTCGAGCGGCACCCAAGCGGCGCCTTCCAGAGCAGGTTCTTGCCATCCGGCGACCAATCTGAGGGCAGATCTGTCTCGGAAGAGACGCCTCGTTGTTGGGCGCCGCGCCAGTGCATCCAATCACCGGCCAGCGCGCCAGCACTGAAGGACAGCAGGAGCACGGTGACAAGGCGCCATCTTGCGTGATTCGCGTATATATGCCAAAGTCTTCCCTTCATGATGCTCTCCTTGGAGCTACTGACTGATGTCCAGACAAACGAGTTCTTCAGGGCTGCGAACGTAGAGTCTCTTATTGGCTACCACGGGGGCTGTCCAACAGCGGGCACTCTCAAGCGGGTTGATACGTCCGAGCTCGCGGTATTCCTCGGTCGTCAGGGCAACCTGGACGACATTGCCCGTGTTGCCCTCAATAACGATCAGTGTTCCATCGATGGCGATCAAGCCGCCGTGCTCGAAGCCGCGCGCGGTTCCCTTGCTGCGCCATTTCTCCTTCCCGGTCCTGGCCTCGACACACACGAGGTATCCCGGGGGCGTGGTGGTGAACAGATGCCCGTCGACGAACACCGCCGAACTCCAGTGCGGCGTAATCCGTTTGTCACTCCAAACCTCCGTCACCTGGTCGCCTTCGATGCGAAGCAACGCGCAACCGCGACGGTAACCGCTGGCGATCCAGACCAGATTGCCCCCCACAATGATTGGTGCACACGCGTTGGAATCGAGGCGTGTCTCCCAAGGATGTCGCCAAAGCAAAGCCCCGTCCTCGGCGGCCACGCCGATCATGGATTCACCCGTGAAGACCAGGTACTGCTTCTTCCCGCCGAGCACCGCAAGCGTGGGCGTACCATAGCCGGCAATATCGGTGCCGCCGCCGGCCCAGATTTCTTTGCCGGTTTTCTTGTCCAGGGCGACAACATGTTTCTTCTCGGCTGCGGCGATGGCAATGAGGCGGTCGCCATCGATCAGAGCTGAGTTGGACGCCCCCCACTCTGGTGGTTCGCCGCCGCGGTCGGTCATGACATCTTCGCGCCAGACCACCGCGCCCGTGGACGCGTTGAGGCAATGGACCACGCCGGTGCGGCTGATCGTGTGAACCCGGTCGCCGTCGACAGTAGGCGTAGCTCGAGTGAAGCCGTGGTTCTCCCGGCCCTTCTCCGCGTAGGTGAATCGCCAGACTTCCTTACCCGTATTGGCATCCAACGCCCGAATGACGTCGTCTTCGTCTTCGTGGTCGTGGACATAGACAATCTGGTCTCTGATTGCCGGGCCGGAAAAACCTTCATCGGACATGGCCACACGCCAGAGTTCCTTCGGCGGCCGGACATTCCAGTCCCTGTTGATGCCTGTTTCGCCCGAAATGCTATCAGCTTCCAGGCCCAAGAAACGCGGCCAGTCGGCCCCGAAGACACCCGATGCCAGAAGCAGACCGGTGAGCAGAAAGGTCGGGCGCCATCTGCGGTCTATCGTCATGAGTATCGCTGTGCCTCTACGTCTCATACGCTCCGATCCTCCTTGGTTCTATTGGATTGATTCGACTTGGCTCTTGGCGTCGCGACCAGATACTGCTCCAACTTCATGCGGATTTCCTGGGGAATGGGAATGGGTCGCAGGTCCTGGCCTGAGCTCATCGCGCAACAGGCGCTGGTTGAATGGCCGCGTGCCAGAGTCTGACCGTCGCGCACGATATCGGCTTCATAGGTGATCGAACTGCGACTCATTTGCGCGACGCCGATGTACACCTCAAATGAGTCTCGGTATCGCAAGGAACGGAGAAAATCGAAACCGCAGGAGACACGCGGCCAGCCCAACGACGGATCCGTCTCGGTGTCGATCAGGGATAACCCAAGGGACCTGAACATCTCATGCTCGGCCGTCTCCATGTAGCGGAAATAGGCGGTGAAATGGACGATGCCCGCCATGTCCGTATCCGCAAACTCCACGCGTCGGGACATCACGAATCGGTTGTTCGTTCGAGCCACCTCGGTCATCCCTGCGATCCTCCCTTCGAGCCTTGTGCCCCAATCAGCCCCGGCATGCATTGTGGTTCCCTCGGGGAGGCATCGCCTCGGGCGTTGAGCCGGAGGATGCCGGTACCCACCAGGGCTGCACCGGCTTTGATCGCCAGGTGCACCATATCGAACCCAGGCAGTAAAATCAGTGCCAGTGCCGCCAGGAAAAGAATGATCCGTAGCCCCCGAGCGACGCATCGCTGGTAGTAGCCGGTCATGCTGACCGCCAAGAAGAGCACGCCAAGCAGAACACTCACGAAAGTCACGCCGATACGGGCGACGTTCAACCCGTCGTCAGAGGGTAGGAGCAATAGAGACGGGTTGAGAACGAAGGCATATGGCAGAACGAAACCCAACAACGCAAAACGAAAGGCGGCATAGCTTGATCGCATGACGTTCGCCTTGGCAATGGCCGCCGCTGTGTAGCCGGCCAGCGCGATCGGTGGCGTCACCATGGACATCATCCCGAAGTAGAAGATGAAGAGATGAGCGGCTAGCGGCACCACGCCCAGCCTGCCCAGTATGGGGCCAACCAGCGTGGCCATGAGTAGATAGCAGACGGCCGAGGGCAAGCCCATTCCCAAAACAATCGTCGAGATCATCAGCAGAAACAGCGCCGCCAGAAGATTATCGCGTGCCAAAGGGAGGATGGCGGCCGGCAGCTTGGAGCCGATGCCTGTCAGCATGACCACGCCGAGAATGATGCCCACACAACACGCCGCGGCAATCAAAGGCATACCGGCTTGGGCCGCTCTGGCCACCGCCTGGACAACGTCGCGCCAGCGCAGTCGCGTCCTCCTTGACCAGGGTGACGACAGCAGGATGACTCCCAGACTCAGGGTCACAGCTCGAAACGGACTGAAGCCTGCGATCAGGAACCCAATCAATCCGACCATCGCCAGGGCGAAGACAAGGCCTTGGGCCAGCGAGACCGGTTCGCCATCCACTTCATCCGGGACCGCGACAGCCCCGATCCGGCGCGAGTGCAGGTGGACTACCAGCAAGAGCGTCAGGTAGTATAGAATGGCTGGAATGAGAGCGGCTCTGAGAATCTCCAGATACGTTACCGGCGGTGTCACGATCTCGAGCATCATGTAGGCGCCTGCGCCCATGATGGGCGGCATCAGGGCGCCCCCCGAACTGGCCGCCGCTTCGACACCGGCCGCCAAGTGCGGCGCGAAACCGGCGCGACGCATCATGGGGATTGTGAACGTTCCGGTGGTCGCCGTATTGGCCACGGCGCTGCCTGAAAGTGAACCCATCATTGCGCTGCTCAAGACCGCTACTTTGGCCGGACCGCCCGTGCTACGGCGAAATACACGTTGCGAGAAATCGACGACGAAAGCGGTGGCGCCCGTGGCTTCGAGAAATGATCCGAAAAGCACGAAAGGAAACACGTAGGTGAACATCACTTTCAACGCGATACCGAATACGCCTTGGCTGTGCAGGAATGTCTGACTGACGATGCGCGTCCATTCATATCCGCGGTGTGGAAACAGCCAATCCGGAGCGGAATTGCCGAAGCGAGCGTACAGCAGAAATGTCAAAGCCAGCAAGGGCAACGTCCACCCGATCGCCCGGCGAGCTGCCTCCAGTACGAGAAGCAGTCCCAAGAAGCCAATCACATGATCGAAGGCTACCTCTTGCCCGGCGCGGTCTCCCAGCGCAGCATTGCCGAACCAGAAACGAGCCAGATCGGGCTCTGTTTGTATGATGACGTAGCCAAAGCCGAATGCGGCCGTCATCACCAAGACCGAATCGAGCAGACGTAGGGCCTTGAAGGTTCGTACCTCGAGTCGCAGGGGCAGCTTCAGGAAGAGGAGCACTAAGCCCAGCAATCCGAAAAGAGCTAGTCTCGACTGTGGCTGCAGCAGGGGGTAGTTGACCTCCACCAGGACGAATCCACACAATGCGAAGGACACTACCCTACCCGCGCGACCGCCACGAGTCGCTTCGTCTTCATGGCTCAACACATTCATCGGTTTAGTGCTGGTAGTCGTTCTCCGAGGAACGTCTTGCTCTAGTCTTTGGGCCAAAGCCCCCGCTCGCGATAGTATTGAATCGCACCCGGATGAAACGGAGTCCCGGTGTCGCGGATGGCGTTCTGAGGATTGATCGCTCTGCCGGCCGGGTGTTTGGCGGCCACATCGGCGCCATGCTCAAAGAGCGTCTTCGTGAAGAGATAGACGGTCTCGTCGTCCACCTGGGTAGAGGAAACGAGAATCATACTTCCGACGTTGAGCCCATGGAAGTCGTCAGTCTGACCTTTGTAGGTTTCGGCAGGGATCGTCCGTCGATCGAAGAAGCTATACTGTTCAGTCAAGCGATCAACAGCATCGTCGTCGAACGGGATGAAGTGAATCTTCCGTGAAGCACACGCCTGCGTAATCGAGGCGGTCGGCACGGCCCCGCCCAGAAAAGCGGCATCGGCCGAGCCGTCCGACAACAAGGCCACCGCTCCGGTTTGCGTGTCGTGAAGTGGTGTGAAGTCGTCATACCTCACTCCGTGAGCCTCCAGGATCGGGCGGACGAAATGTTCAAAGCCCGCACCGGCTGGCCCCACCACTACGCGTTTGCCTCTCAGGTCCGCCATCGACTTGATGCCGGAACTGCTCGGCGTGACAAACAGGGCGACGTTCGGAGCGAGTGTCATGACGCTCCGCACGGGGAATTCTCTCTCCCACTTGGCCTGGCCCCGCACGGCGAAGAATGTAATGGCGGCATTGGCCAACCCAAATTCGAGCTCACCTTTGTCGAGGCGCCGGACATTTTCTTGAGTTCCTTTGGTCGCTTCGGCTGAGACTTGCCACCGGTCAACTGGGGGGTGGTTTCCCACGACATCTGCGATGGCGCTACCGACTACAAAGAACGCTCCCCCGGGTGGTGCCGTCCCGATACTAAGGAACCGTCGTGCAGGGCGCGACGAGTCTGTCTCTGAGGTGCCGCCGCCGGGAGCCGGATCGTCTGTACAGCCCCACAAACCGAAGACAATGGCGAGTACGAGCAAACCGGTCTCATACGTGCGAATGTTCATTCTTCATTCCACCAATAGGGGATTCCAAAGACGGTTTATCATTGAAGGACCTTCTTTCGCGATCGATCCCATTCGGCGAAGACCAAGAGTAAATAGGTATGATCCACCTGGAAAGTTCGCGGCTTTTCGCAGAAAAGTGGGCGCCTTTCTGGTGGATGCGCCGGGTGGTGTTCGGGATCGACTGACAATCAGCAACCTCAGACCCGCCTCCATTGCGGATTCCCACTGTCCAGCTTACACAGCATCCTAGGCGTTTTCGAAGTCGGCCAATCAGCCAAAGCACACCCGTTGCATCCCAGGGGATCGCATCGAGACGGGGCTTTGAATCCACAACTACTTCGCTGTTGATAGTGTCACCAGAGACGTTTCCGCCAATCCATCTCTAGACGGGAATATCCCCGCAATGTCACGACCTTCTATCGCATTGTGTTGTTGACGGCCTTTGTTGCTGACGGGAGCCATTGGCTGTGGAACCCGGTCGATCGGTATTCCCGGCGGACCGCCAAGATCGTCGAGTTCTGGCAGGTCTGCGAATCCGTCAGTGCCTGCGCCCATGCCAGAGAACTTCTTCTTCCAGCGGTAGAAGGTCGCTTCACTAACCCCCAGTCTACGGATGATCTCCTCGGCTGCTGTCCCTTGCTCAGCCTGCCGCAGAGCGAAGGCAATGTGCTGCTCCGTGAACCGCGTCTTCTTCATGAACTGAGTCCTATCCAAGATGAGAATCTACCACATGTGTCTCACCCCAGACGGACCAGTTCTGGGGGAGCAGGTCATTTCGGTGGCCATGAGCACGCACCGCGGTCGTGGGCGGAAAGACAGGTGGACCGTTGGCCATTCAGTCCAGTGCTTCGCAGCCGAATGACACGAGATGCGGTCGGTGCTAGATATGCGTTGGATTATGTGGCGTGCAAACACAAGAGAACAGGGTCTACAAAGTAGCAAAAGTGGGTTCCAATTTAAGGGAGGTCGCGACCACGGGGGAAGTGGTGGCTGCTTGTCTATGCATCCCAGGTTACCCAAGCCAAAATACGTAGTCACCACAATTGACGCATCTCCTTTGCACCGGTACTTGAGATAATACTACATTGGAACTTCGATGGAGGTGTGTGCTGTAGATGTACCGCAACAACCCGATCCGGGTACATTCGGTCTGTAGCCGGAAACCAGGCGGACGAAAGTGATACACAGGGTATGAAGACGTCTGGTCAAGCTGGATCGAGGGGGATTCTGCTTCAGGCACACGACATAGGACTTTGCCGTAGTCTGCATCGCTAGGCGTCGGTTACCCGATCGCCGAAAGACCGCGGACTGAGGAAACGGAAGCGCATTGAGCCCGGTCACCGTTGAAACCCACGGGGACGGAGTCCAAAGACACAGAACCGATGCGAGAGCAGGTGTTGCTGTGATCGGCTTCGTGCCCGTGGCAATGGCTCACCTATGGGTGAGATCTATACAAGGCGGCGCTGCATGCCGACGTAGCGACGACCTGCTTATTCTGTTCCCAGTAAACTCAAGATGGGAATGATCCCGGCAGCCGGTTCTGACTGGCTTCTTCGGTCCCTGGGATAGGAACTGCCGAACAAGCCAGTGGTAACCAGACGACTTGGCCGCCTTGGCCTTAGCTCCAACAGGCGGGGTTTGTTTGCGCATAGCATGGGGATATGGCAGAGCCAGGCATAGAGCGATTGCCCCCCTGAGAACCTGATGCTCGTCCAGCACGATACTGCGTGTGTACTTAACGACAGTTTGCCTCTTTGGCTTACAGTGGGCTAGACGCAGAAATGACCCCGGCAGCCGGCTCTGACCGGCTTGTTCGGTCCCTGGGATAGGAACTGCCGAGCAAGCCAGCGGTAACCACAGCGGCTTGGCCGCCCTGGCCATACTCCGACAGCCGGGGTCTTTTTTTGCATAGCACAAATGTGCGAGAAAGTCAAGGACAATCGCCGATACCGCGGTTGGCGGGATGCTATTCAAGATCGCGGCTGGATCCCTTCCTTTCGGCGTTTGCCATGTCGAGCGGAGCCCAGCGCACCCACGTGAAGCCGTACAACCAAGTTGGATGGGTCTGTTCCGATCGGGAATGAGGTCTGGCGGTAGTCCTAGCCCGATAGACGCGACCGGGATGGCGTAATCGGAGGGGCGGGATCGATCCGACTCTCGCGGTTGCTTGGCAAGGTTGGTTCACGCCTCGCCTGAACCAAGGCTTGGTCGAACGAAGCTGAATGAGTCTTGGTCGCTAGTTCTCAAGGGTGTGTCCAGGTCTCTAAGGTGGGGGACCTGCCGAAGAAAACTGAGATGGCCCGACGGCAAGGCTGGGAGCGTCCTGATTCTACTTCGGGATCGTCGTTGGCGCTCGGTCTGCCGGGGTCTTTGCCGTGATTGCATTGGTCGAATCCAGAGACGATCGTGATTGACAGAGATGAAACACCACATCATCGCTCCAGATCCCTTGCCGATTTGAGTCGACAGGCGGCGGCAACCGCTGCCCCGGACGAGTTCCTTACGGTCTTCTGGCGCAACCGATGGATTGCACTCCTTTTCGTTGTGGCAACGCTGACCGCAGGCTTCGTGTATATCCGGGCGGCCACCCCTGTCTATACGAGCACAGCCAAGCTGTATCTCGATCATGAGAGCATCCAGATCAGTCGGTACGAGCCCGGCGCAATGCCCCGAACCGAGAGGTATCTGCATACGCAGGCCGAGGTGCTTCGGAGCGAGAGCATCCTGGCGGCGGCGCTCGGAACGGACGAAGATCCACCCTTGCAGACGTTTCGGGATATCCGGATTCCGATGGCCTATCTGCGCAGGAACATGGCCATTGGTGTCGGCAGAAAGGACGAGATCATCAGTGTCTCTTTCGATTCCCCGTATCCTGTGGAGGCTGCCCAGGTCGTGAATCGCGTTGTCAGAGCGTACCTGGCGTCGCGTTCCGAGGACGAGCAGGAGGACGCTACAAAGGTGTTGAGGATCCTGGAATCCCAGTTGAAGCTCTGCAAAGAGGAACTCAAGGCCAAACGCACGGAGTTGGGGGAGTTTCAGGCCAATGACATGCCGGTGTCTTTGGGGATGGACGGGGGCAACGCAGTCGTGCAGGGCCATCTGGAAAGTCAGAGCGACTACGCGCGAGCCCGAGCGGCCGCCGCGAAGGCCAGACAACATCTTGATGGGATTCGCTCTCTGGCTGCGAACCCGGTGGCGCTCCGTCAGTATCTGCGCGGTGAGGATGGGGCTGGTCAATACGCCAACGCCATGGGGGAGAAAGCTCTCCTGGAGGCTAGACTCACGGAACTGGAATTGCAGGAGGGAGTGCTCCTGAAGAGGCTTACCGCCGATCATCCGGCCGTGGTGGGCGTCGCTGTGGAGAAGCAAGAGCTTCGTGAAGAGGTTGCCTCCTTGGCGAATCGGTTCGCCGACGCAGCGACCATGGCCGCGGAGCGCCGCTATTCCGAGGCGAAAGAAGACGAGGAAAGGCTGGCCGAACAGTACGAGCAACAGAGCGAAAAGGTCCGCCAACTCAGTACCGAACTCCACCGGTCTCGACAACTCCAGGCTGAGGTAGATCGGTTGGACGCATCGGTTGCCACGTTTGAGCAGGAAGTCGGGGAGATACGAAAAATTGTGGGCGAAGACGTCGGGCGGATGCGAATGGCCGCGTTGGAGCCCGCTCGTCCGGCCGAGAAGCCGTCGGCGCCTCAGAAGGGCAGGGTCATGGCCATGGCCCTGATTCTGGGGCTGATCCTGGGCGGGGGCGTTGCCGTGGTCCGAGATTGGGCCGATCAGACCTTCCGTTCCGTTGAGGACATATCGGCCGCCCTTGACCTGGCCGTTCTGGGTACCGTGCCCGCGATGGCCCGCCGCCAGAATGAACAGATGAGGCGCCAGAAGGTTCTGGCGCAGCCCGAATCTCCCGAGGCCGAGGCTTTTCGAACGGTGCGGACCGCGCTGTTCTTTGGCGCCTCTGCCGAGCAGATGCGAACGCTGTTGATCACGTCTCCGGCTGCCGGGGATGGAAAATCGACCGTGGTGAGCAACCTTTCCATCACCATGGCCCAGGCCGGCCAGAATACGCTCGTTCTCGATGCCGACTTCAGGAGGCCGACACAGCATGTGACATTTGGCATGGATCACCGCGGGCAATGTGTCGGCAATGTCTGGGATGGACGAATGAAGCTGGACGAGGCCATCCAGTCTACCCCGGTCAAAGGCCTCAGTCTATTGACATGTGGATATGGTGTTTCCAACCCGGCGGAGCTTCTCAACAGCCCCGCATTTGCCGAGCTTCTGGGGCGTCTCGCCAAAACCTATGACCGCGTCCTGGTCGATGCCCCACCGGTAACGGCGGTCACCGACGCACAGATCCTGGGCGCTCTCTGCGATCACACCATTCTTGTCTTGAGGGCCGAGAAGTCTACGCGGCGGATTGCTTGGCGAGCCGTAGAGACTCTGGAAAGCGTCGGCGCCAATCTGCTGGGAGTTGTGGTCAATGCGGTCCGTAGCGAGAGCTCCTACGGAGCATACCATCGATCCTATGATTCACGATCCCGCGACGGCGGCAACGGCCAAGCGCAAGGCGCCAAGACCAGCGGCGATAAGAGAACGGCGACCGTCGGTTCGACTTGCAGAGAAGCATGACGCCGAACTACGCGACCCGAGGTCGCGGGATGTTGCGAGGGGTCGGCTCATGACGATGGGGATGGCGCCGTTATGCCGTTCCACCGACGAAGTCGCATTGCGTTTCACCGGGGCTTTGAAGCGACCGGAAAGGCGGCCCAGTGGTTGAGATGGGAGATCCCCCGATCGGTGTGTCCGCTTGAAGTCATTCTGGATATGGAGATTCACTAATGCGTCCTGCCGAGGGAACACTCTGCTTTGACGATCGCGCCCTGGGCTTCGATAAGGTCATGGAAGGGTTGCTGATCGGTGCTCTGGTATTCATGCCGTTTGCATTTGGCGTGGTCCATGCATGGAGTGAAGAGATTGTAATTGCATTCGCGGCGGCCTTGTCCCTTTGCTTTCTCCTAAAAGGGGTCGTCTTCAGGGGAGTGCCTTTCACCTGGACATGGGCCTACGTCCCAGTGGTTGTCTTCATCGCTGTCGTGCTCATCCAGTTGATTCCGATGCCGGTGGGATGGATCGGTCTCTTTTCCCCGAATACGGTCGCGCAGAAGACAACGCTGTTGAACGATGTGCCGGAGGCCGGCAAGGTTCTGTCGGCGATGACGGTGAGCTTCTACACCTGGGCGACGAGACACGATTTGCGGCTTGTGCTGGCGGTGGGGGCTGTATTCGTAGTCGTCTTCAACGTATACAGGCGTCCCAGTCAGATTACCCGTCTGCTCGGAGCCATTACGGCGATCGGTGCGAGCGTGGCCCTATTGGCCCTGGCTCAGAACATCGCGGGCAACGGCAAGATCTACTGGTCTGTCCTCTCTCCACATGGCACGGCCCACTCCGGTCCCTTCGTCAACCACAGTCATTACGCTCAGTTCATGAATCTCTCGGTGGGGGCGGCTCTGGGCTTCATCTTTGTGAAGGTGCATCAGAGGTTCAGGCACACGGAGGTGACACCAGCGGCCGTTACCGACTACCTCGGTTCTTCTGAAGCGAAGCTGGTGTGGGCCGCCGCGGCTATGGTGGCTCTGGGGATGGCCAGTGTATTCGTATCGATGAGCCGCGGCGGGATGATCAGTATGATCATAGCCGGTGCCTTCACAGCCCTCGTGCTCTGTTCAAAGAAGGCGATCAGAGGTTCAGGTTGGGTCATGGCCCTGCTGGTGCTGGGGGCATTCATCTGTGTGCTGTGTATGGGTTTCAATGCGGTTTATGACCGGCTCGGTTCCCTTCGTGAACTGCATCAGGCTGAGGGCGGCCGCTGGCAAATTGTGCAAGACATCGCGGTGGCATGGACCAGGTTCCCCGTTCTGGGCACGGGCCTGGGAACGCATGAGGTTGTCTATCCAATGTTCGACCGTTCTGCCATTGCGGCCCTTGCCTCCCATGCCGAGAATGAATATGCCCAGGCCGCCGAGGAAACCGGGGCCATCGGACTGGCGGCTCTAGTGGCCTTCGCGGTTCTGGTGTGGCGCGATTACGCACGCACGATTCGCACCGGGCGCGCTCCCATTCACTCGGCGGCCTGCGGCCTGGGGTTCGGACTCGTGGCGATCATGATCCACAGCCTCAGCGATTTCGGCCAGCACTTGCCCGCCAACGCATTCTTGTCTGTTATCTTCTGTGCCCTGTTGGTTCGCTTGCCGCATATCGAGGAGGAGGAAACGGAGGCGAGACCATCACTTCGTGCGTCGTTTCGGCGATCCTGGCTCGTGTCGTTAGCGGCAGTGATTATGCTGTGGGGTTGGGTTCTGCCGGAGGCCGACGCGGCGCGTCTCAGTGAAGCCCATTGGGAGAAAGTGCTGGTGGCAGAGCGTGGGCTGGCCGAGCGAAGGTGGCGCGGTAGCAACGTGCAGTATACGTATCTGCTGCAGCATGCTCAGCAGGCGGTCGATCATCAGCCGGACAACGCCCAATATCGCCACTGGCTGAATGTCTACCGATGGTATGCCGTGGCGCGGACGATCGACCCAAATGCAGAGAGGGTGGGCTTGCCTTCGGCCGACCTGGAATTTGCCGAACGTATTGCGGCCGAACTGAGTCACGTCAGGGTGCACTGTCCTACCTTTGGCCCCACGTGGTGTGTTCTCGGGCAACTCGAGCGGTTTGTGCTCGATCGAAAGGAAGAAGGGGCTCGGAACATACGAAGCGGCGTCGCCCTCGCCCCATGCGATCCTACCGCTCGCTTCGTTGCCGGGATGCTGGAGGTGGAGGAGGGGCAGATCGATGCGGCCGCGGATCATTTGAGCCGAGCAGTGCAACTGGATGCCAGCCTGTTCGGCGAGGTGGCCTTTCAACTCGTCGAGCAATTCGGCCAACTGGATTTGGCGCTCGAAATTGCCGCCAACGATGTGGATCGTCTGAGCATACTGGCCAAGACGCTTGAGACTTCAGGCAAATCCGCCGCCGCGACGGACATCCGGAAGAAGGTCGTAGTGCTGCTGGAACAGAAGTGCCGAGAACCGGGTGCCCCGGCGCAGGCACTGGCCTGGCTGGCTTCGGTCCGTCAGGAAGAGGGTAGTGCGATGGAGGCGATTGACTACTATCGGCGTGCTCTGGCTCTGAATTTTGAGGAAGTCCAATGGCGACTCAACCTGGCGTTGCTGCTGGCCAACAGCGGGCGTGTTCGCCAGGCGAGGGAGGAGGCCGAGGTCTGTCTTCAGTTGCGGCCTGGATTCGTTGCCGCCAGACGGCTGCTTGATCGGCTTGCCCTTGATTCGCAGTCAACCGAATAGCCGCGTCGGTGGCGCGGAAGGGTGCCAGACGTGCCCCTCCCGGGAGTGTTCCTGACGCCACGCGACGCGCGGCCGCAGTGTGTTTCACCGTGTCGTGAGCTTTGCGATATAGAGGAATGGTTCATGGAATTCCTGTCGTCAGTCCTGCTTGTCATCTCGTGCCTGACGTTGTGCACTTTGACAACAAACTCAGGTATGGATGATGTCCAGAGCGAGCCTGCCGTGATTATTGTCGATCCCAGGGGGGGCGGCGATCACGGCCAGTTCTATCGTAGTATTCAAGAGGCCGTCGATCAGGCGCGCGAAGGCGATACCATTCTTGTGAAAGAAGGGACGTATCATGAGACGGTGACCATCCGCCGGAAGAACATCACGATAGCCGCGTTTGATCCTGCTCGCCCACCGGTCATAGACGGGGCCGACCAGACATTTGGTCAGACCTCGTGGGAACACGTCCAAGGCAAAGTGTACCGCACATCGTACACATGGTACAAGCCGCAGTTGACGCCGCACGAGTTCAACCAGTACGGCGGTGGTGAATCGGCGGATCGCCTCGCGATGCAGGTCTATGAAGACGGTGTCCTTCTCAGGGGATATGTGGGAGGTTTCACGGACTATGGAACCAGTGGATATGGCGCTCCGTATGACGATATCAGCCAACTCGACCCCATGAGCCCCATGTTCCATCCGTATGACTGGCAGAAGCGTGAGATACGCATTCCCGGACGGTTCATGTACGATGAACTACAATCAGAGCTGTATGTCTGGAGTGCGGCCCAAGACGATCCAGGTCATCACGTCTACTCCATACCGGTCCTCGAGAATCTGGTGATCCTCGAGGCGAGTGCGGTCAGGCTGCGCCACCTCGTGTTCTCCCACTCAGCCAGCTATGCCGTGATTGTGGGGGATTTGGCCCACGACGCCCAGATTGAGGATTGCTATTTCATCAACAACATGTATCCGATCTACGGGAAGCGGGCCGACAATCTGAATATTGTGCGGAATTTCTTTCAGCAGAGAGGGATGTGGGAGCGCTATTGGTATTACGACTGTAAGGGAACGGTCCTGTGGTCTCACGCCATTGCACTGGAACACTATCCGGATCTCAAGATGAGGCACACGGAGATCCAAAGCAATGTGATCCATGGTTTCTACGGCGCCATTCTTGCCAATGGCCGTGTGACCATCTACGACAACCTTCTATCGCATTGTATGTCCACGCTGATCAACATCGATCGCGATTGCCCCAAGATCCGAATATACCGTAACGTCTGTCACCACGTCGATGACAGTGCCATCGGGATCTCCGGCGCCTTGGGCGGACCCGTCTGGATCTTCCGTAATCTATTCTATCGTTGTGGCAGCCTCAACAAGGCAGGCGCTGACACGCCGAACGCGCATTACGCGAGGTGCTATCTATATCACAATACGTGTGCGTTAACGGGCCTGATCTCGCATCATCCCTACGACTACCCCGTATTTGGCAACCACGTCTACCGGAACAATATCTTCCACCTCCGGTATCTCGCACCCGGGTCCGAGTTGTACTGGCGGTATGCCCAGAAGGATCCTCTGCTGGGTTGGGCGTTCGTTCCCTTCGAAAGCGGTCCGGATGCGGACTATAACCTGTATTGGATAGGTCCCAACGGGCCGAGCCGGTATATTGCATACTTCAGCTATGCGGGAGGCGGTGCAGCAGAATACCTGTATGATGATTTCCCGAGAATGCAGCGCGAGACAGGGCTGGATTCCCACGGGCTACAGGATGACCCCTTGTTCCTGGCGAAACAGCAACTCGACCGCGAAGAGATCGACGCCATGGCGTATGATACGCTGTCAGTGATGGACTATCGAGACGTCATCAAGGGGGGCTTGCCGAATCTTCATGGTGCGCAGCGTGATCGCCTTTCGAGAATGTTCACGGTGGCGGCCACGAGTGCCGCCGTGGATAGAGGTACACAATTGCCTCCCGACTGGCCCGATGTTGTCCTCGTGCGGGATGGTAAACCGGATATCGGCGCGTGGGAACTTGACCTGGCGAATGCCCTGGAGGGCTCCGCAAACGCCGCGCCGGCGCGAGAGGGATCAGGTGCGGGCGGAAGTGGAGAATCGGGGGGGGCGCGGCCCTAGTTCATGAAGACCATTGTTGGGGCATGCTGTCGCCAACTCGTTGCGCCATGAGCCGTAATAGCACTGTCGATATGTGGGGACTATCGGAACTCTCATGAAATCGCTCGCAGGAGATTTCGCTGCCACATTTGGATCCAGAGTGATCGTGCTGGTTACGGGACTTGGCCTGCAAGCCTGTCTGGCATGGTTTCTCAAGCCTGCGGGAAGAGGTTCCTATGCGGTATGCGTGGTGTTCTGCACCCTTTTGCAGATCTTCTTCCTGACAGGTTGGAACGTCGCGAGTATCTATTTCGTGGCGTCCAAACGGCTCACCTTGTCCGAAGGGGTGACGCAGACATTTGTTTATGGATTGCTCAGCTCTGGCTTGGCCGTTGCCACGGGTCTGGTCCTCATGCGCCTGCCGCTATCCTTCTTCGATGCAGCAGATACGACCTCGTTTCACCTGGCCCTGCTGTTGATCCCTTCCACCTTCTTTGCGATCGTGTTTGTGCAACTGTTGACCGCCGTGCATGAATTCCGCTGGTTCGCGATCATTTCGATATTCAACGGGGTATCCTTCCTGCTCCTTGCACTGCTGTTCGTCGGCTTCCTGTCATGGGATGTGCACGGAGCACTGTGGGCGTGCGTCCTGAGACACTGGCTGGTGATCGTCGCAGCCCTGCTCTTCTTTCGTCGCAAGTACAAAGTCCACTTTGTCAGGCCTTCTCTTGGTCGAATGAAACAAGTCTTCTGCTATGGACTGCGATATCATGTGGGCCAAGTGGCCAATAACGTCAACGCTCAGGTGGGTACACTGATTCTGGCGATGTTTGCGACGAACGTGGAGGTGGGCTTCATGGCGGTGGCCGCTCAACTGATGACTACCGGCGTCATGACTGTCCCGGACACAATTATGACGGTCCTGCTGCCGAAGGTCTCAGAGGACAAGACGGGGCGCCCGCGATTGGTCGCGCGCTGCGCCCGCTTGACGGGGCTTGCCTGCGGGGCCTTGGTGCTTATCGTGGCTGTCTTTGCAACGCCCCTCGTGAAGGTGCTGTTCTCGCCCTCCTTCCTGCCGGTTGTTCCGCTGATTCGAATCCTGGCGGTCGGAACGCTCGTCCGGTGCACGTGCAAGGTCTTCACCTCCTTTCTTCAGGGAACGAACCATCCCGGTATCGAGTCTTTTGCCGTCGCTGCTGGAGTCGCCGTGAATATCGTCGTGCTCTGGCTGCTGATGCCTGTCATGGGCTTGCCGGCGGCGGCGCTGGCCATGACGTTGAGCTATCTGACCAGTTCGGTCATTATCACCCTGGGCTTTCTCCGGTTCAGCCGTCTTGACCCCAGAGAAACGATTTGCCTTGATCGCTCTGATTGGGTGGTGGTACATCGCGCGATCATGCGGTTCTCCCCGCGACGCCGGCGCGGCAAGCGTCTTGCCTCACTTGCCCGCTAGCCGGGAGGGCTTCGGGAGCGCTCTTGTCAATGGGTCTTGAGCGTTTCCATGGGGAGCGCAAACGACATCCAGGTCCGTGCGTCAGTCGTCGTGTGAAGGTTGATATGCCCCGGAAGATTCTGAACAACAAGGACTTGTTTGCCGGTACGGTTCTGCTTCTCATGGCGATGTCGCTGTTCGCTGATATGGCGTTTCCAGGGGCAAGGCAGACTAATGAAATCAGTACGAGCAACAGGATGCTCTGTCACGCCATACAGATAGCCATCTTGGGAGCGATGTCTGTCTTCGTCTGCTGCAACTACGTACGGCCGCGGGTACCGGCCGTCGTGTTCTGGGAATTCAGCCTGATCGCTTTTCTGGCTCTCACGGCATGTCACGCCGCATTCATTTCGAGTCGCGAGCAGTTGATCACCTTCACCAAATTTGCCTATTGGCCCGTTGGCTACTTCTTTTTTCGGATACAGGGGGACAATATCAGAAGGCATACGAAGAGACTGTCCTTTCTGATTCTCGCCCTTTCGATTTTCACCGTGTGGTACTATGTGTCGCAGGCCGAATTGAGGGCCGAGGTCGCTGCAAGAACCGCCAGTGGCGGCAGTGCCAGCTCGAATGTTGGGTGGACGCTCTTGTCCATATTCACGGTCTCGCTATGTCTGGTTGCGGCCGGAGACACAAAAGGATATGTCCTTGGTGCCGTTGCGCTGTTCTTCGTTCCCTTGTCGTTGAAGCGGGGGGCCATTCTCACCGAAGCTGTCCTTGGTATGTCACTGCTGTTGGCAGGGCATCGCTTGGGACTGTTGCGAGCGTTCATGCGGAAGAACCTGCACTGGATCGTCGGCAGCATCGCCGTCTGGGCGCTCTTGTGTGTCAGCCAACTGCAATGGGTTGTGAAGCGCTTTGTTAGCCTGGTGGAAGATGGCGGATCGGGCCGCTCCCAGTTCTATCTCCTGCTGTTCGATCGTTGGAGAGACGCCGATTTGTTCCAATGGCTGTTTGGCTTTGGCTTCTGGACGGCTTCGGATTATCTCGGGAGGGTATGGCTCGATGGCGTCTATGCGCACAGCGACGTACTGGAATTGTTGCATGACTACGGGGCCATGGGAATCCTGTCCTACCTGATGATGCTGGCGGGACTCTTCGTTCTATGTCGATACACCTGGAGGCTTCGGGATGAGGGGCTCATCATTGCGGTTTCCATATCCAGCATTTTTCTGGTGGCCGGTTTGATTTGTGGCAACGTCATGTTTCGAGGTACGATCTATCTCATGATGCCTCTGGGATGCATGGCCGGTAGGCTGGAGAAGGGCCATGCGGCATGGCGTGTTGTGGGGGACGGGGCATTCCCATCCAGAGCCGAGATGCTTCAGAATCCCACGCTCTGAGAGAAACCCGTGGTGGTCGCGAGTTTCAACTCTAGGACGATGCCCTGCAATCGCAACCGCGTAGACGTGTTCTGCCGGCCACGCGGATGCGGACGACCCTGTGCTGACGGAGACAGCAATGCTAACCGTAATCAGTCCTTCCGGTTGATACTGCTCTGTCGTTGGGGAGTTCTCTCAGTTCACCGTGTTGTCCTTGGAGGTGCGCTCCAATTCACACCGAGACCGTCTCGGGCAAGAGGTTGTGTAGATAGAGAGCGAAGTACAGGAGTGGAGTCGATGGGGCTATTAGCTCGGAAAGCAGTCCAGAGGGCCAAGCGCCACAGCGCCATCTCCACATGAGGGACAGACGGTGGATGCCCTGGGAGTGGGCCACATGGACCCGGAGCAGATCATTGATTATGTCACGAATGGCGAACCACGGTTGTCACGTTCCGGCGCCGTTTTTCGGGGAGTAGCATAATATGGATAGTCCCACCTACGAATCCCTTCAACGGGTCGAGCATCCCAACAGTGTCGGCAGGCGGTTGATCCGGTTCATCCTGAAGTACAGCAATCTGTTGGAACTCAGAAAGACCATCTGGATGGCCGGGGACCCCTACGCCGGCGTACCGTTGGCTTCGTCGTGTGCCTCCGAATACCCGTACACCCTGGGGATCGTCAAGGAGTTCTGTCATAAGCACTTGGCGTATGCTTCGGCATGTCGAGACCTGGGGGTTTCCTACAAGGTGATCGACATATCGGGTCCGGACTGGTTGGAGGCGGTGGAGCAGTCGGGCTGCGATGCTTTCTTGGCGCGGCCATCGGGGCTCACATCCGTCTGGAAACAGATGTACGATGAGCGACTGCGCGTGATCGCCCAGGATCTGGGAAAGACGGTGTATCCAGAGTACGACAGCCTCTGGTTCTATGAGAGCAAGAGACGGATGCACTATTGGCTGAAAGCCCACGACGTCCCCCATCCGAGGACATGGATATTCTACGACCGCAAGCCAGCGTATGATTTTGTTGCAGAAACCAATTTGCCGATTGTCTACAAGAGCGATTTCGGGTCGGCGGCGTCCGGGGTCAAGATCTTCCGAAACAGGGCCCGTCTGCGCCGACACGTGAAACGGTGCTTCGGGAGAGGCTATCGGCCGTATACACGGTGCCGCGATGACAAAGAGTGGGGCAGCGTATATCTCCAGGAATACCTGAGCGATGTAGCGGAATGGCGGATGATCAGGCTGGGGGAGTCCTATTTCGGCTATCAGAAGGTAAAGGCGGGGGATTTTCACAGCGGATCGCATCTCTGGCGCTATGAAGAGCCCTCCTCGCACTTGCTGGATTTTGTCCGATCTGTCACGGACCTAGGCCCGTTCACCAGTATGGCTGTAGATATTTTTGCCGCTTCGGATGGGCGTCTGTGGGTGAATGAACTGCAGGCGCTGTTCGGCACGGATGATCCTTCGGAGCCACAGTGTGTCGTGGATGGCAAAGCCGGACGCATGATATGGGACAACGCAACAAACTCCTGGCAGTTTCAGGAAGGGGCGTTCTGTGGCAACTCGTGCTGCAATCTGCGTGTGAAGACCCTCCTGCAACGGTTGGGCCAGACAACGCCGCAGGGGGCGCGCGAGGCTTTTGTCGCAGGCTTTGGCAATGCTCCAAGCGGCCATTCGAACAGCAATGATGGTTAAGGCTCTGTCTGATGAATACGGAATGCGGAGATCACCGCGGCTGGCGCTGCCGTGAACAGGCGTTCCACTGCTGACAGCGCCCATATTTCGATTCGTCAGCCGAAGCCTGGTCAATGACGGGAGGACGCCCATGTGTGATGATGTGGTGAGATCGGAGTACGAAGCGAGACCATCTGTAGGGGCACACGGGAAACGTGCAATGATCCCGAGGCTATTCAATGCACTGTACATGCATGGTCCGCTGGGGACGGCCTGGCGCATCTGCGCTGCGGCCCAGAACCGATTTGGCAACATAGCGATCTGCAAGCATCTGTGTCCCTTTGTCCAAGGTGCCCTCTCCAACATTCAGAGGTCTCTCGACAGTCGATTCGACCGGAGTCACGGCACTGACACTTCAGGCGTTGTCCCGCTCAATGCTCTCGACATCAAGAGCAAGAACATCGAGGAGGGCATCTGGTATGAACCGATGTCCGTCAAGGTGTTTCGACAACTCATGAAAGCTCTGGCTCGCGATCCCCAGAGATATGACTTCGTGGACTTCGGGTCAGGGAAGGGCAGAGTGCTGCTGTTGGCCTCGGACTACGGGTTCCGGAGAATCACGGGCGTCGAATTCGCGCCTGAACTGCACGAGATTGCCATGAGGAATGTGGCGGTGCTGGAGCGCAACGCGGGGGGACCTGGCAACGTCGAAGCCCTCTGCATGGATGCGACGGAGTACGCCATTCCCAATGTCCCGGTCGTGCTCTTCTTCTACAGCCCTTTCACTGGCTCGGTCATGGAACAGGTGATTGGAAACGTGCTCACTTCCTTCGCCATGCAGCCCAGAGAGATGGTGCTGCTCTTCTACGGCAGCAATCCCAATAGCATTGATCTGCTTAAGGCGACCCACTGGCCATGCCGGGAACTTGCCATCCACGCCGACTGGTCGCGGTTCACCAACTACCGAGGTTTCATATTCACCAGTCCGGCTGCGTGATAGAGGCCACTTCCTTCGGAGTGTTGCAGGCAAAATGGCGGCAACCGAGACATGACAGCGCTCCGACTGGAGGCTTTCCGCGGGGCGGCGACTGCTCAGGTGATATGTGGTGATTTGTGAATCATCCCAACTCGAACGACCACGTCATCGTGCGACCACCAGGATCGGCCCATGTGATGAATATCTCATTGTGCATGTTGGCAAGAGAGACGGTGGATTCGGCAAGCGCTTCACCATGTTTGTGGACGTGCTCGACAAGCGGTATCCAACCTATGTGAAGGGGCCGACGACAGCGTTCTGGCATCTCCTGAGGCGTCGCGTCAGAGGTCGAGAAGCCTGCGTTATCGTGTACTACGATGTATTGGCTCCGTTTGTCGCGATCCTGAGATTCCTGTTTCCCGCCCTGAGCGTGGTCTACATGGTGCGCGGCGACCAGGTGTCGTGGGCGCGGTTTCAGGGCCGCCTCGTGAGAGCCAAGGTCGCGGAGCTCCATCAGAAGTGGATGTTGAGGCTGGGTTGCGTGTTTGTGTTTGCGTCGGAAGACCTACGACTTGCCGTCAGCCGGAGGCTGGGGCTTCTGCATCGAGCGGCCGTCCTTCCGAACACTCTCGGACGCCGGTTGCCGCCCAGCAGACCCTTCGACGGACGCATTGCTGTCGTTGGTGATTTCGACACGGTCAAGAACATTGAGTTCGTCCTCAATAGCCTATGCCAAGGTGAATACCAGGTTGATTTGTTCGGTAACACGCGCCTGCCTGACCAGTGGAGGCAGCCTTGGTTGCACAGCCATGGCGTGGTGTCTGATTTGCCCTCGCAGTTGAAGCATTGTTCACTGATCGTATTGTCGAGCATCAGTGAGGGTTTCCCAAATCTGATACTCGAGGCACTGGAGGCCGGGTGTTGCATCGTCGCGCCGAGCGGCCCGCCGTTCAAGGAACTGCCTCTGAGCCCCCTGTGGCGATACCAGATGCAACCGCGCCACCGGATGGACGGGTGCCTCACCGATATTCTGCATCGACTCCTGCTAGAACAGCGTGACTTCCGGGCGGACAACCGAGAACTCTACGACCTCATAGAATCTGATTGGGAAGACCGAATCTGGGAGATCTTCGCATGAAGGTCCTGCAAGTGGGCGCCAAGAACTACCCGCCGGCCCATGGCGGAACCGAGCGACTCGTGGCTGATCTTGTGGAAGGGTTGGCGGACACCGAGAGTCATGTCGCGGTAGAGCAGGACCACGACGGCACGCATCCAAGGGTGCAACGACTATCCGGCAACCTCATAAGGCGATGGATGGCGGTTCGAAAATATGTCAGGAACAATAGCATTGACCTGGTGCATCTGCACAAGACGAACTCGGCGCCGCTGGGGCTGATGCTGAAGCTAAGCGGTGTTCGATGCGTTCTGACGGTTCATGGTTGTGGGTGGCGTCGTGCGGAGAAGCGATGGGGGCTGGCCGTGAAGGCGACGGCGGCGCTGCTGGATCTATTAGCGAGCGTATTCCTCGATCGCGTGGTGCTGGTGGGGGAGCACGATTGGCTCAGTTTCAAGCGCGTGTTGCCATCCGGGAGGCTGAGATTAATACGCAACGGGGTGTCAAGTACAGCGTGCTCTTCGAACGGTCATCGTACCGGATGGGTCTATGCGGGTAGAATATCCCCCGAGAAGAATGTCCTGAGGCTCATCGAGGCCGCGCATGCCCTGCCCGAGAAGCTGACCCTCTACGGCCCGATCTCTCCGCCCAACGCGTCGTTTGAAGATGCGTTTCTCAAGAAGTTGGAGAGGGCCAATGCTGAATGGAGAGGGCCAGTGCCAAGCGACCAGGTGCGGACGACACTGTCGCGATACCGTGTCTTTGTGAACCCGTCGTCCACCGAGGGATTGCCCTTTACTGTTCTGGAAGCGGCGGCGGAGGGATTGCATCTGGTTCTCTCCGATATTCGGCCCCATCGCTTGCTGAATTTCCCTTCGTGTGACTACGTCGATCCTGAGGACTTAGACCTGGCGCCGCTACTCCATGGTGTGAATGGACACGGCGCCGCCAACCGAGAGCATGTGCGCAATGAGTATGACATACAGGCAATGCTGCGCTCGTACCAATCGCTTTACCAAGAGGTGGTGGGGCTGTCGCCCCGATCCTGATGGCGCGGGCCGCAGGCCAACAGTTCAGTTCCAGCGTTCACATTCACTGGGAGGTAACTATCGATGCTAAGGGGAGGAATCGTCGGTTTTGGTCGGATGGGATTCACCCATTTCTCGCTGTTAAACAGTCATCCAGGCGTTGATCTGGCGGCGGTGTGCGACTCATCAGACTTCGTCCTTAAGAACGCCGCGCGTCACATGGGCGTCGAACCCTTCAAACGCTTCGATAAGATGATCGAGACAACCGACCTGGATTTCGTTATCGTCGCCACGCCCACAGCAATGCACGCCGAGGTCGCCGAGTGTGCGATCGCCCATGATGCCCATATCTTCGTGGAGAAACCTCTGACGCTCAATCCCGAGCGGAGTCAACGTCTCCTGGACCTCCTGCGGGGGAAGGACCTTGTGCATCAAGTGGGATATGCCATGCGGTTTCACGACCTCTTTGCGAGAGCTAAGTCGCTGCTCGATTCAGGTGTGCTTGGGCCGCTCGTGACTTTCAAGGTGGAGATGAACGGGCCCGTGGTACTGCATGACGCGCGAAGGAGTTGGCGGAGCAAGAAAACGGCGGGAGGGGGCTGTCTCTATGATTTTGCCTCCCACAGTGTGGACTTGGTCAGCTATCTCGTCGGGCCGCCTGACGAGGTTCTCGGAACCGTCTTCAGTCACATCCATTCCGAAGGTGTTGAAGATGCGCTCAGTTCGACCTTTGTGTACGAAGGCGGCACTCGAGGCAACCTGTTGGCGAATTGGAGCGATCGCTCCTTCCGCAAGCCGTCATGCCGCTTTGAAGCATTGGGAAGACAGGGCAGGGTGATAGCGGACTTCTATACGCTGAAGGTCTTCTTCAACGAAGCCCCGGAATTGGCCGGTTATACCGAGGGGTGGAACGAAGAGTATCTGGCGACCGTTGCAGCGCCTGTCCGTTTCTACGTACGCGGATTCCAATTCACCCGACAGCTTGACTACTTCATTGAGTGCATTCAGTCCCGACAGGCCTGTGAAGCATGCTCATTTGAGGATGGGCTGTGCACAGACGTGATCATGCATCGCATTCGAACCGATGCCGACAGAAGGAGGCTCCATGCTAGACAGGATAATACTCGGCGACAACCAGTTCTTCGGCATTAATCATATGTCGGAGGAGAAGGGAAGATCTCTGTCCATCCGTTTCAAGGATACCGAGGCGATCATCAAGGTGATCGATATCGCCCACGCGTGCGGTGTCCGCGCCTTCATGCTCAATACCCATGACCGGGTCGCGACGATATGCGATCATTTTCGGGCTTGCCCAAGCCGATACGCCGACCTCCGAGTATACCCTTCTATGCCCTACGCGCACAAATATGCGAACTCCGTCCATGAGAAAGGGTTGGTGGGGGCCTTGAATGCGTTCGTCTTCTCCGGCCGCAGTGTCGGGGAGGTCGTCGGCACCGTCATTCGCGGCGGTATGAGCGTGATTAACAAGGACATGATCGAAGTGATGAAGCTACTGGTGGATGCCGAGATGAGGATGTTTCGAGGCCTGCACGTTCCGGCGATGTTTCTGCAGAACATTGTGACAGACCTGCTCCTTGGATTCGGCGCACGGGACGTGTTTGTCGCGTTTGCCGACCACGTCCGGAAGACCTACGGGGCCGAGCCGGCGTTCAATACGATGAACATGCCGGCCCTGGTGGATTTCCTGCTGGAATCCGGAATTGAGAATCCCATCGTTTGTTCATCGATCAACAAGACAGGTTTCCTCATGACGCCCAGTCGACAGGCGTATGAGCGCACTCTGACTCGGAGATCGTTCCGGCCCATGGCCATGTCGATACTCGCGTCGGGGGCGATCTCCCCGAGAGAGGCAGTCGAGTACGTCTGCGGTCTTCCCCACGTTGAATCGATTGTCTTTGGCGCTTCATCAAGGGAGCACATTGCTGAAACGGTCAAGATGATCTGCTCATGCTGGAGCATCGAGGCGGGCGCAGCGCAGCTTGCGGAGGTGTCTTGAGACGTTGATCGACGGGTACGCAGATAGGGGAGATAGGTGACACGTACAGAGACACACTCCAGTGCGAAACCGTCTGGCCCGAGGAGGCGCACGGTCGCTATCCGGATTCTCCTGCTGGCGGGGGTCGTTACGGTAGGGAGCCTCTGCATCGGCGCATATCTGAGGAGAGACATGGGGGTGCCTTTCGTTTCCAGACCGCAGATCTGGTCGATTGGGTTGTATTCCGGCCCGTCGATCTTCGAGTTGTCTCCGTGTGCCGAAGTCGTGAACCCCATTATGACGGCCGGGAAGATCACGGATGTGTCCGCCGATTTCGCGGCCGATCCCTTCGTTATCGAACACGAGGGGTCCTGGCTCATGTTCTTCGAAGTATTGAACAGGAAAACCTACGAGGGCGACATTGGCCTGGCCACCAGTAAGGAGGGGCTGGAATGGGACTATGCCGGAGTCGTTCTGGACGAGCCCTTCCATCTATCCTACCCCCATGTCTTCAACTGGCGGGGCGACTTCTACATGATCCCGGAGTCCAACAGAGCCGGTTCCGTTCGGTTGTACAAAGCGGAGTCCTTTCCGACGAAATGGTCCTTTCATCGTTCCCTTGTGAACGGTAGGTATACAGATCCTACGGCCTTTCACTACGCCGAGCAGTGGTGGATGTTTGCGGCCGAGACCAGTTCAGATACGCTTCGCCTCTTTCGTGCGGATGAACTGGAGGGCCCATGGACCGAGCACGTCAAGAGCCCTGTGGTCGAACGAGACGCCAACATCGCTCGGTGTGCCGGTAAGGTCCTCGTGTATGAGGACCGTCTTCTGCGTTTCGCGCAGGACTGCGATCCGGTCTATGGCAACAGGGTCAGAGTCTTCGAAGTCACCGAACTTTCCGAAGAAAGCTATCAAGAAAAAGAGGTGAACGACAATCTGCTGCCATGTGGAAACGGCAGCGGATGGAATGCCGATGGCATGCACCACATTTCGGTGGTGAAGAGCGACGAGACGTGGCTTGCCTACGTGGACGGATGGAGATGGCAACTTCGGTTCGGATGGAAGTACTGAAGGGATGTCACGGATAACACGACTCTCATGAGCACGCACCTCCAGAGTGTTGGGAAGCATCGATCGCCGGCGCTACGGCGCTGTCATCCGGATTCCGTCCGGAAAGAGGGGGCGTCCCGATGGCCGCTGGTTCTGATGACGAGGACCTCGCGTGTGACTGCCCGCCCGGTTGCTGTCGTCCGTGCCACGGCGATGCGCTGGGTGCTCGGTGGGGTCATCGCCTCCCTGCTCGTGACTGTGATGGCTCCTTGCTTCCTGAGCAGTCTCCGTGTCTATGAATGGTCGCCCGAACTTGACGGGTATGTGCTGAAGGAAGGATATGTCCACCGAAAGCGTGACGAGGGCTGGGCGAGTACCCGCTATGGGCCGTACGGCTTTGCCAGCGTAGCCCGTCTTGGTGGCTCAGACGCATCAACCGTGATGATTTGGGGGGATTCCTACGTTGAAGCGCACCAGGTTGACGATGAGCAGAAGACCGTATGCCAGGTCAACAACGCCCTTTCCGAACAGGGACTTCCGCAGTTCAGAGCCGTAGCGGTTGGTCGTGCATGCTGGTCGGTAGCGGACTACTACTTCAAGATCCCCCAGTATGAGAAGTTGGTCGATCCGGTGTGCCATTTCATTGTGCTTGCAGAGTACGGCCTGAATGACCTGTGTCCGGATGGAGAGACATTTGTGTCCGAGCCTGCCCTCCAATTCGTACGCCGGTCGCTCGTGGATTCCAGGAGAAGCGCGGTTATCGCGGGTCTGCATCGATGGGGACTCAGCGATATGCTGCTGGCGCCCTGGAAAGCCGTCCGCACCGTGTTGGTCAGCGGCCGCAACATTCGCTTCTCGCTGGGGCCGCGCAAGGAGGCCGATGAGCCAACTGCGGGTTCCGGTTGCCGTCTCCTGGCTTCTGAAAGCGAACCCAATGCTGTTATCGAGAGCTGGAGCTATGCCCTGGAGAGGCTCAAGGCCCGCAGCAGCAGGCCAATTGTCCTCGTTCTGGTGCCGGAAGTCCCACGGCTTGAGCGAGGAGCCGTGTGTCTTGTCGATCCACAGTCAGAATGGCGCCGCCGGCTGGCCAGGTTATGCACGGCAGAGGGAGTCGGTTGTATCGATATGACGGCGACGTTGGTGAACGACTACCGCGCCACAGGCAAGTTCAGCCGAGGGTTCCACAATGGCAAACCGGACAGCGGGCATTTGAACGCGAGGGGACACTGGTTGCTGTCTCGGCAAATCTGTGCCTATCTCGACGAGCACAAGGACACTCTCTTGAAAACGAACTATGCTCTTCACGCAGATTGAATACTTCATATTCTTTGGCATAGTGCTGGCCGCACTGCTGATCACACGCAGTCACTGCGTCAGGAAGAGGCTGTTGCTATTGGCCAGCTACTACTTCTACGCCTACTGGGATTGGCGTTTCCTGTTCCTGATCGTCCTATCGACGTGTGTGGACTATTTCGTCGCTCTCGGCCTGGCCCGGACGAGCCGTCCGAGTCGGCGGAAGCTGTTGTTGGTGACAAGTGTCACCTGCAATCTTGGGATCCTCGGGTTCTTCAAGTACTTCAATTTCTTCGTCCAATCTCTGGAACCGATCTTCGGGGTTTTCGGCCTCCACTACGGCACGCTGAATATCGTGTTACCGATCGGCATATCGTTCTATACGTTTCAAACCCTGAGCTATACGATCGATGTCTACCGCGGCCGCCTCGAACCCTGCAGGAATGCGTTCGACTTTGCTCTCTTTGTGGCGTTCTTTCCCCAACTCGTTGCCGGTCCGATCGTCCGGGCCTCGGAATTCCTGCCCCAGTTGGAGTCGAACGTTCGACTGTCCTGGTACGGCACGTTTCTTGGTTTTCGCCAATTTACGATCGGGTTGTTCAAGAAGGTCTTCATCGCCGATCACCTGGCCTTGTTTGTGGACTACGTGTTTGACAATGCCGGAGCCTTTGACGGTGTTTCGACCTGGTGTGCGACGCTGGCTTACGGACTGCAAATATTCTGTGACTTCTCCGGGTATTCGGATATGGCGATCGGCACCGCCAGGATCATGGGATATCATCTTCCGACGAACTTTCGCTCGCCGTATCTGGCCGTGAGCATGACCGACTTCTGGCGCCGATGGCACATTTCGCTGTCTACGTGGCTGAGGGACTACCTGTATATTCCCCTCGGCGGGAACCGGAAGGGGCGCACACGGACCTACGTGAATATTTTCATTACGATGCTTCTGGGCGGGCTCTGGCACGGTGCGTCCTGGACATTCGTGTTCTGGGGAGCACTTCACGGGGCCGCGCTGGTGGTTGAGAAATGGCTCGGCTCCATGAAGCGTACGGCGACCCTCTCACACTTGCCGGGGATCGTCGGCTGGTTGGCAACGATGCTTTTTTTGTTCACCACATGGGTCTTCTTTCGAGCCGTGTCCTTTCGTCAGGCCTTTCTCATGTTGCGACAGATGTATGGTTTCTCCGGAGGTGTCAGGTGGTACTATCCGTTCGTACTGGCGACCCTGGTGCTTGCGATTGCGGGCCACGCCCTGGCGGCCACGAACGTAGTCAGTTTGCGTCAGCTTGCGCACAATCGGCTCGTGACCCCTGTCGTTCTCTTCTCGATGTGGTGGTTGGTGCTTGTCTTTCCGGCTGAGGGGTTCAACCCATTCGTCTATTTCCAGTTCTAAGCGTAAACCGTCTGGGCCGTGTCTCGCGTCTGACGCATGTGAAGCTCGCCCCCAGCCACGAGGGCCGACCGCATCGGACGGCAATCGGGTAGCATTGTAGGCACATTCTCCAACGGGCGCCGGCGTTTCTCGCCAGCCAGGTGTGCAGATTAACAGAGGCTAAGTTGTCCAGCACGCGCAACGGCACAGGAGATGATGATGAACATGAACAGCGAACCATGCCATGGTGTCTTCGAGTGTCTCGAAAACGGTTCGAGGCAATGGGCCTTGAATGCGATTCTCAAACCCTGGCAGAAAGTACACAGCTATGCGTTGTGGCACATCGAGAATCTTGGCTGGTCGAAGGGGTTGAGGGATCTGTGCCGCGGAGGTCACTGTCACAAGGGCGCCGTGTCCACGAAGCCTGATCGGAATGTGACGCCCGCCGTCCGGGAGACTTTGGATTTGCGCCCGGGAGAGTGGGTGGAGGTCAAGCCCATTGAGGCGATTCTGGCGACCCTTGACGGCAATCGGCGTCACCGCGGCTTACGATGGATGACCGGCATGCGCAAGTACTGCGGCAAACGGTTGCGCGTCTACAAGCCCGTCGATAGGATCATGCTCGAATCCAACGGGGAACTGCGGAGAATGAAGCACACCGTCTTGCTGGAAGGCGCCATGTGTGATGGGGCGGCGTTTGGCGGTTGTGACCGATCCTGCTTCCATTTCTGGCGGGAAGCATGGCTGGACCGCGTGGATGCGGACGAGGATCAGTAGAGTGCGCATATCTTTCGTAGGAGAGTGAATCGGTACGCTCGCTGGGCGAAGGATTGAGTACGACCGGGGAAATACACGTGTAATCTGAACACGTCGTAGAATATCAGCGGGCTGGTGAGAACTCCGATTCGGCCATCGACCTCACCAGCCCAGATCCTGCTCTGCGCCGTATTTGCGCGCAAACAGAGACCTTCTCTATTCTAGCCGTAGACCGGGGGAGGGTCAAGCAGCAAGCGCCCGCGATGACCCGTCGAGCCAGAGCGAGAGCTTCCCAACCCGACGGAGGGTGGTTGGTTCTGAAAGGAGGCCGGACCCATGAGTGTCGAAGTGACAACGCTCAGCCAGCAGAGTTCCGAGTGCCACGACTTCATCCAGCGAACGGCTGGCGCCAGACTATGTCATACCTTCGCGTGGACACACATGATCGAGGCGGCTTTTGCCTACGAGGGACACTACCTGGTCGCTCGTGAGAATAGTCAGATCTGCGGCGTGCTCCCACTCATGCACGTGCACAGCAGACTGTTCGGCGACCGGTTGCTGTCTCAGCCTTTCAGTGACTATGGCGGCCTGCTAACAACCAGCAAAGCCGCCACGGAGGCCCTCTATGATCGGGCCACTGAAATCGCCATGGATCTACGGTGTGATTCAATTGAGTTGAGGAACACGGTCCCGCTGCCCCACAACCTTCACCTGCGTCGGGATAAGGTATCCATGTATCTGCCCCTGGCTTCAGATGCGCAGGACGTGTGGAAGATGCTGCGTCACAAGACGCGAAACAGAGTGCGAAAGGCCGAAAAATCCGGATTGATTGTCAAGGCCGGAGGAAGAGAACTGATCAGCGAGTTCTATCGGGTCTGGACCATACGCATGCGGGAATTGGGGACCCCTTGCTATCCTCGTAAGCTCTTTCGCGTGATTATGCAGACGTTTCCACGTCAGAGCCGCATCTTCATGGCCCTCCAGGACGGCATGCCGATCGCTGTCCTGTTTGCTTACACGTTCAAGGGTTGGGTCCAATGCTCCTGGGGAGCAGCCCTGAGGGGATATGACAATCTGGGGCCGAACTACATCTTGAACTGGGCGGCGATTGAGCACTACTGTGGGCAGGGCATGAGGTGGTATGATTTCGGTCGAAGCACCAAGGGGAGCGGCCAACACATTTTCAAGCAGCGCTGGGGAGCGTTTCCCATTGAGTTGTGTTGGCAGTACTGGACGCCGCCCGGGGGACACCTTGTCCTGGCCACGCCGAGCAATGCGCGTTACCGAGCCAAAGTTGAGATGTGGAAGAAGATCCCGTTGTGCGCTACCCGAGTTCTAGGTCCTGTGATCAGCCCCGCTCTTGCCTAGGGTCCCCGCAGCCCTTTATTTGGGAGTGGTCACGACCCCTTGCCCTGCAGACAACCCATGTCCTCAGCATGGGGATTGTGTTTGTAGCTCAGGAGAGGATCAAATATGGATACATTTGCCCCAATAGACCCTATCAACGTCTTCAGTTGTGAGTTGGAGGATTGGTTCCATATCCTCGACAGTGACAGGGTCCCCAGGACAGAAGATTGGCCAACGCTCCCGCTTCGAGCGGAAAGGAATGTGAATCGGCTTCTTGAACTGCTTGCGGAGCATGGCGCCAGGGCGACCTTCTTCTGTCTCGGTTGGATGGCCGAGCGCATGCCTCACGTGGTTCGGCGCTGCTGGCAGGCCGGACACGAGATCGCGTCGCACGGACACGCCCACGTCCTGGCGAGTCGTGTGGGCCGCCGAGCATTTCTAGAGGACATTGTCCGCGCAAAGGCGATTCTAGAGGACTGTATCGGCCAAGAGGTCATTGGCTTCAGATCTCCTGGATTCGGTGTGAAAGAGGAGAACAGATGGGTGTTTGATGTCGTGGCAGAAGCCGGCTATCGATACGATGCCAGCGTCTTCCCGGCCTCTCACGGCCATGGGGGGCTCCGGCACGCCAGACCCGATCCATACGTTGTACGGACCGGATGTGGTCCTTTGGTGGAGATTCCCGTGTCCACAGTGCAAGTCATGGGACATCGGGCTTGCCTGTTCGGTGGTGGGTATCTGAGGATAACACCGCTGCCTCTGATTCGATGGGGGGTGAGGCGCCTGAACCGGGAGGGGCGACCACTCGTTGTGTACATACACCCTCGAGAGATAGACCCGAGCCACCCTCGGCTACCGTTGCCTCTGAAACGAAGATTCAAATGCTACGTCAATTTGAACACCACCATGCGAAAACTCCAGTGGCTGTGCACGCACTGCACATTCAGAACAATGCGAGCGCTCGCAGCTCACGTCGACGAACGTATCGGCGCAACAGCGACCAGAGTACCCGCCGTTCCAGGGCGAGGAGAAGCGGCCGTGCCTGTCGCGGGGTAATTACTCGTTGTGCGGCTTTGAAGAAGGAGGCCATCGGATGGGATCGATGAATATGTCCAAGACAAGTTCGGTATTTGAACCGGGTCACGATGTGCGATCCTGCCAGTGCATGCCTGGGCCGCTTCAGGACAGAGCGGAGCCCCGTGAACGGACGGATGCTGGCATCACCTCAGCGATTGGGAATACCCCCCTCATCGATCTGACGCGCATGGGTCAATCGCACTCTGGCGTACGTATTCTTGGCAAACTCGAGGGGGCTAACCCCGGGGGGTCGATCAAAGACCGTCCAGCGCATTACATGATCGAGAACGCCGAGGCATCAGGAGAACTCATCCCTGGTAAAATGATTCTCGAGGCGACGTCGGGCAATACCGGCATCGCGATCGCCATGATCGGTGCGGCTAAAGGCTACCGTGTCACACTGTGCATGCCCGAGTGCGCCACCCTCGAACGTCAACGTGTTCTTCAGGCGCTGGGGGCTGAGTTGGTTCTGACATCGGCCGACGAACACACCGATGGGGCCATTCGAAGAGCTCATGAACTTCTCGATTCGGCATCAGAGACATACTACATGCCCAACCAGTTTGAGAATCAGAGTAATGTCTTGTCCCACTATGAGACCACCGCACCGGAGATTCTCGTTCAGACGGCCGGCCAAGTCGATGTGGTCGTGGCGGGAATGGGTACTACGGGGACGTTGATGGGACTTCAGAGGTTCTTCGCCGAGAGGAAGCCTACGGTCCGCATCCTCGGCGTCGAACCGCCCGAGGGACATGCCATCCAGGGGCTGAAGAACATGGCCGAATCGATTGTGCCCGCAATATACGATCCAGATGCACTGGATGGGATAATCACAGTGGGTGACGAAGAAGCGTTTGAGACAACGCGTCGGTTGGCGGCCCAGGAGGGTGTGTTCGTCGGCATGTCCAGTGGCGCTGCGGTAGCGGGCGCTCTACGCGTCGCGCGCGAGATGCCCGCTGGGATTGTGGTCGCAATCCTGCCGGACCGGGGTGATCGCTATCTGAGCACGACGCTGTTTCGGTCGATCTGTGGCAAGTGCCCGCCATAGGCGCCGGAGTACAAAGCAGGATTCGGTTGTCATATAGGCAGATGGCAGGCGCACAGGGCGGCCGTGCTTTCAGCGGGTCTCGATTGCGGTCTGTAGGATCCTCTCTGGCGAATCCGTGAATTGCTGGTATTCGGGATTGAGCTCCAGTTTGAGGCGGGCCTATCTTGGGAGACGATACGAATGCGAGTGATTAACTATCACACGAGGAATGTAGACTACTCGAAAGGTGGTCGCCAAAGAGCGGCTTCCTGGGATTTGCTCAGGATTGATTGTGAAGAAGAGTCGGGACGTATCACTCAGTGCATCCGTCAATACCTGGGCAGACGACTGCGGAAGCGCGGCGTTGTAGTGGCATTATGCGGGGGGGTTGACAGCAGCGTCGTCGCGGCGCTCTGCACACGTGCTCTGGGACCGGAACGGGTTCTTGGACTTCTGCTGCCCGAGATGGATTCATCTTTCAAGACGCTACGGATGAGTCAGTCGATTGTGGATCACCTGGGTATTCGCGTCGAGCGCCACGACGTCACTGATACTCTCGAAGCGTTCGAGTGTTACCGGTATCGGGATGAGGCGATCAAGCGGCTAATTCCTAACTACGGCGCCGGCTGCAAATGCAAACTGGCTTTGCCCTCACTTCTTGATCGGCAGACCCCAAGAGTGTTTTCCGTGGTAGTCGAATCGCCCACAGGGCGACAGAGGCGCGTGCGATTGCGACTCGAGACATACTTGCAGATCACGGCGGCCATGAACTGCAAGCAACGCGTACGCACGACACTGGAGTATTTCTACGCGGACCGACTGAACTACGCTGTGACAGGGACGCGTAATCTGCTGGAGTACGACCAGGGTTTCTTCGTCAAGCAAGGCGATAGCATGGCTGATATCGAGCCCATTGCGCATCTCTACAAGACGCAGGTCCATCAGATGGCGGAGTATCTCGAATTGCCTCCAGAAACATGCGAAAGCCTTCCCATGACGGACCTCCATCCGCTGTCTCAAGACCAGGAGGACCTGCACTTCTCCGTCCCTCTGGATGTCCTTGACATCTGCCTTTATGGCAAGAACCATGGCATGCCCCCAGAGGAGATTGGGCGGATTGCCTCGCTGGAGGCCGAGCAGGTCGAACGCGTTTATCGAGATATCGAGGCCAAACGCCGCAGCGCCGCGTACCGGCACATGCCTCCTTTGTTGATTGAGTCGGCGGACCATCTCTCTGTTTGAGGTGAGGAGTGTTCAACATCATTCTTGAAATGCGCCAGTGATTCCGTGGTTACGTGTCTCGGAGTGTATTTCGGTTCCCTGTGTTTAGCCCTGCTGACGACGCCCGTAGTGATCTGTGTTGCGCAGCATCTCAAGGCGTTTGACCGTCCGGGCGTTCGAACGGTCCACACGCGGCCAATACCGCGCATCGGGGGCGTTGCCATCTTCGTCTC
Source organism: Sedimentisphaerales bacterium (assembly GCA_028277585.1). GTDB lineage: Bacteria > Planctomycetota > Phycisphaerae > Sedimentisphaerales > Anaerobacaceae > Anaerobaca. The sequence continues at coordinate 2,969 of JANQFY010000240.1, read as the reverse complement.
GGCGATCTGCCCCATTGTTGCCACTCTCATGTTGGACAACAAAGTAGGGCAGACGTTTTACCGCGTCACACTCCAGTTGGGACCTCTGCTTGCCGCCGCAACACTCGTCTTTGTGATCGGCCTAGTTGACGATTTGAGGGGACTGCCCGCCAAGGTGAAGCTGCTCACTGAGATTACCGGCGCAAGCTTGCTGTGTTACGCGGGGATTCGGGTGTCCGCTGTGGATATCACCGAGACATTCAGGCTTGAGTTAGGCTTGCTGTCGTGCCCCTTGACAGTGCTGTGGATCGTCGGAATCACTAATGCTGTCAATCTGAGCGATGGCCTTGATGGCCTGGCGGCAGGCGTCTCCGCTGTGGCGTGTGCCGCGATCGCGGTCTTCGCCATCCACAGCCGGAACTTGGTCATGGCCATCCTCATGTTGGCCCTTCTTGGTGATCTCACCGGGTTCTTGTTCTATAACTTCAACCCTGCCAAGGTGTTCATGGGTGATTGCGGCAGCTTGTTTCTCGGCTTCATGATTGCCTCGGCCAGCGTGATGTGCTCGATGAAGTCCTGTGCCTTGGTCGGGTTGGCGCTGCCCATGCTCGCTTTGGGGATTCCTATCTTCGACACCCTCTTCGCGATCTTACGTCGTTTTCTGGAGCGCCGTTCCCTCTTCGCGCCGGACCGCCGTCACTTCCATCATCGCCTGGTCGATATGGGCCTGAGGCAGCGGCACGCCGTTCTCCTTGTTTACATCGCCACATGTGTGGCAACCGGCCTAGGGCTATTCATGATGGTCGCGAGGGACACCGCTTCCCTTGTGATATTCGGCTGCATCCTCCTGCTGCTGCTCTTGCTCTTCCATGCCGTCGGGGAGGTGCGTCTAAAGGCGATGCTGGCAACTCTACAGGGCAAGTACGCCCTGGCGCGCGAGGCGAAGCACTTCCGACAAACGTTCGAAGACTTGCAGCTATACTTTCGCCGGACCCGCACCTCCGGGGAGTGGTGGCCTGCTGTGTGTGAGGCGGGCCGGCGATTTGACTTCGCCTGGATCTCGCTGACGAGCATAGAGAGAGGGGGGCGAGTCGATACCAGAGTGTGGCGCGGGACGAACACTGTACCAGACGCAGCATCCATCGTAACGACAAGGTTCTCGCTGAGCGCCGCCAACACTGAGAATCTACTGGAGTTCGAGGTAGCGATCGTCGCCAACGGATCGCTCGAATCCGCGGGTCGCAGAGGGACCTTGTTCAGTCGGTTGATTGATGAAGAGAGCTCGGCTCTCAGAGAGGCGTTCGCTCGTCCTATCATACGTGAGATGTCACACTGAGCGAAGCATTGATGGATTGGCCGTTCCCTTCCGGAGACAACTGTTGCTGGCAGTGGTTGAGAATACGCGACACCTGAACTCAAGACAGTGTGAATGAGGAATCAGGCCATTGAGCCGCTTCAGGGCGAATAGAGCGCTTCCGCTAACGATATCCTAAGCAAACGGCCTCGCTGGGTCGATCGATCCTTTCACGAAGTTCCGTCGATCGCCACCCTCCTCCACAACGAGGCCGACCGGGAGGACCGCCATGGTCCTCCCCCTTTTCCTGTTTGTGTGGTCACAGGACATGGTACGGCTGTCGGCTCTCCCCGACGTGGTTGACGCGTTCGGAGTTTGTGGCAAAGCCCGATGCCTATACCCTCGGGTTCTCCGTTCAAATGACAGTCGGCAACGAGGAGAAACGATGTGGTGACCCTACTGGGATTCGGATCTGTTGTTGCCTTGTGCTGTTGGGCTCTGTCCTATCTCACGGCGGGACTGTGGCCTTGCTGTGTTCCGGTGACGCTGGCGGCAGATGTGTTGTGGCTGCACTTTCTTGATCGGCGCAATCGGTGCATTGCGTGGCGGATCGCCGGGGCAGTTGAGGTCGTCGCGCTCATCGGCAGTGTGGTTAGTGCGATCCTTCCGGCGTGGGTGCCTATGCTGCTTTATGTGAGCCTGATGCTATACGGGCTGCTTGGGCCACTCGCCACTGCCTTCCCGACCAACGAAGAGACAGACAACGTGTGGCGGGCGATCGACCGTCATCAGCATCGCCTTCACCCGAAACGTCATCCCCCCGGGGTGCATACCGAAGCAGTCCATATGGGCTGCAGTCACCCACTACGAGAATGCCCTGATGAAGCTGCGTTCGGTTCCTGAACTGCTTGAGAAGACAGACCACGCAGTCAAGACGAAGCTGAGCCGATCAACCAGACTTGTCATCGGGCCCGTAGTATCCAACATTGGGGAAGAACCAGGCTTCAGAAGGTAGATTGGTTCTTTGTTGAGCGCCAGCCAGTGCCCCTCTATTCTGAGCGGAGCCGGTTAGGGAGAGCTAGAGATTCTAGCTCTCCCTTTCTTTTTGGTGTGCTTGAGAGTGCGAAGAGGATCCTACGTCATCACGGCTGGGAGAACCAGGGAAACGGGTCCATTGTTGGCTTCATTGACCGGCGGCATTGAGTGGATGCCCGCAGATGGTGGCGCGCAGTCAATGCCTTTCTATTACGATAGCTCTGGTCCGGCGGACTACTCGATGACGTAGCATATCTTTCGCACATTGTGATGGGGCGTAAATAGCGTCCTTTCTCTGGTCGATGGTAGACAAGGCCATTGAAAACCATTCGATCAAGGAAAGGACCTGATGATGCAGAACAGTGAATCGGCCCATGCGGACAGGAACTTGAATAATGTGATCAAAATCAATGAGGCCGAGATCCGGAACCACCTCGGTGATATGGTCCGCAGCACGGTTGAAGAGACGCTCAACGACATGCTCGACGCCGAAGCAGACCGCCTGTGTAATGCCAGAAGGTACGAGCGAACCGCAGCGCGGACCGATGGCCGGGCGGGCCATTATACGCGGAAGCTGCACACGAAGGCCGGTGAGGTGGAGCTGAAGGTTCCCAAGTTGCGAAAGGCGACGTTTGAGACGGCCATCATCGAACGGTACAAA
>JANQFY010000469.1 GCA_028277585.1 Sedimentisphaerales bacterium | reverse complement strand
GAGTTCCCTCAGCTGCTCCGGGTCAACGCCGGCGTTCTGGACGGCACTGTTCAATTCGGGTCCGCCTCGCAACCCGGCCTCGCGGAAGGCTTTGTGGATCGCTTTGGCGTCGGCGGTCGTCAGGGAAGAGGCGTTGTAGGCTGACAGAATGCTCTTCACCGTCTCGATTTGCCGATTGGTGAGAGGCTCCGACCGATGCGCTGGCGGTCGGCCGGGCTCGTCTTGGGCCAGACACATTGCCGGCATGAGACCCTGGAAGATCAAGCAAACCACAGCATTCAATAGAGTGGTCTTGATCATTGTCGTTCTCATGATCGTCTCCTCAGCAGAGATCCTATGGACCGGGGATTGGAGTGATCCCCATGGGTGTTCACGATTGTCGTGCGAATTCGCGGAACATGTTTTCTCTCGACGTCTACCTGTAGATTGTCGCGCGGAGGCTGATCGTGGAAAGAAAACGGAAAAGTAAAAAACTTGTCCAGGTCTGAGCCTCCGGTGACAATACCTAGTGTCAGGAGTCTCGCGTATCACGAACACAACTGAACGGATGGTAGCATCATGAAGAAACAAACCGGCGGCACTGAGGCAAAGACGGTGTTCGAGATCCTCGTCCGGGAGAATCAGGCCATGCTGATGACGTATCTACGCGCCGTCATCCGCGACCAGCATATCGCCGAGGATTTGTTTCAGGACACAATGCTCATCGCCTGGAAGAAACTCGATCGTTACGATCGCACCCGCCCGTTCGGCCCCTGGCTGCGCGGGATTGCCGCCAAGCTCGTGATGGCCCATTTCCGCAAGGCCAAAGCGGACCTGATGGTCGTTGATGACGAGACACTGGAATACCTCAGTCAGCAACTGCAGCACATCAGCGAACGACCTGGTGACACCTGGGGGGACAAAACCGCGGCCCTAACGCGTTGCATTGAGACCCTGTCAGAGCATTACCGTGAGGCTATTCAGCTTCGCTACTTCGAGCGAACCTCTGCTATGCAGATCGCGGCCAAGACGCAAACCTCCGTGGAGACCGTTCAGAAACGACTGCAACGCGCCAGGTCGAAACTCCTCGATTGCCTGCGACGCAAGAGGGTCGTTGAAGGGATGACGACATGATGATCGACCCCAATGAACGTGAGCCGGATGCTGTCGACGAGCTGACCGGCAGATGGTTCGACTCTGAACCAGACCCTGTCGAGTCAATGGGGGCGGCCGAGGAGGTACGCGCCAAGCTGGACACCGAACAAGTGCGTCGGGCAGCCAGCCTTCAACTGGTGCACGCGCTGTTGACCCAGTTGTCCGATCGTGACAACGAGGCAAAGGAACGGCAGATTCGAACCTTGATGGATCGCATCGCCGCAGCGCCGCCTGGACATGCGGGCGGACCCGCCAAATCGCAGCATGTTTTCCGGCGGCTCCTGCGCTATGGAATCGCCGCCGCAATCATCATTTCGATTTTGATTGTCGTAACGCAAACGCCATCCAACACGGCGACAGCCGCGATGGCCCAAATGATAGCGGCCATGGAACAGGCCGGGGATCGCACCTATACGATTCGTGTTGAAGGTCGCCCGGGAGAGAGAAGACCACCTCGCCCCGATCGCTTCGACCCACCACCGGACCCCAGAGACCGACCCGCTCCTCCACCTCCGGAACGACCGAGGCAACGAGGGGAGCGCGCCGTGCTCGATGGATCGACCCTCTATCTACGCGGCACCGATCAGTTCATCCTCTTTCGGCCGACTCCCTCCGGGCGGACGCTCATCAATGGAGGGGATGGGCGAACCCGGTGGATGATTCGCCCGGAGAAACCCGTGTTGGTCAGCAGCGATCCAGGGGCGTTTCCTATTCCCATGCCAGAGGAATTGGCGGCGCTCGTATCGCTCGATCTGAAAGCCACGTTGCAGCGCATTCAGGAGCACTACCGGGTCAAGCGTCGGGAGGAATCCCCTCCTGAGGGGACTCGCGACGGGGTCACACTCTATCTCGACGCGGAGAAGGTCAGTCGCAACTTCCATGGCCCGAAGAACATCGAATTATGGTCGGAAGCGGAAACCGGGCTCCTCCTACGAATCGAATTCGCCGACATACCGCTTGAGGACTACCCGTTTCCGGTGAGGCTGATCATCGAACTAACCAGCGAGACACCGCTGGCGGACAACTGGTTCACGCGGCATACTCATCACGCAGAAGACGCCGAGGTGTACGACGTGTCGTCGGGCCAAGACGGCCCTGAACGGCCCTTATAAGATGTGCTGGTGAACCTCCTGTGGGTGCCGATGCAGACGACGCCGACATCCAATGTTCACGTGGTTCCGGTTGAATTCGCGGAAGTGGGGCGATCCCAGGACGCCATATCGGGAGTCGCGTTCATCGCAGAACGTATCGCTTCAATGGGGTCCCAGGTGACCAGCACCTGTCCGAAGATGGAATCCTCCAGGCCGCGCCGTACGTCGAACGGCCGATCGGTTGCTGACGCAAAGGTTCATATTTGATGCCAAATCTGAACCTTTCCTTCCGCAAGGCAGTCGCATTTTCTGTGCGACACAGCCTTCCAACTGTTTGGCTTCAACCCTGTTACGATCATCTTTGTGTCTCTTACTCTTGAGCCCTTGGTCTCAGCAGGGGCCTTTATAAGTATGCCCTCCCAATACACACTTGTCGAGCCTAATATCTGTGTACTCCAGCGGTTATCGTGAGCTCGCTCCCTCTGGAAAGGTTCATACAGGGCATCCATTTGGAACCTTTTCGAAGGGTGAACAAAAGCGCGTAGATGGGTATGATCAAGTGCAACTGGATACTGGACCCCGGCAAGTTCTTGTCACGGGAGGAGATAGACAGCCTCATTCGGACGGCCAGCCAGCGAGCTGCAGTTGCAAGTGGCCGTGGTCGGAAGACGCCGGTAAGGGACTACTTCATCGTGGATCTGGCACTGTCCACAGGCTTGCGGGTGATGGAGATAGCCCAACTGAAGTGCAAGGACGTGTTCCTGAGGGACAAGTTCTGCGCCCTGTACGTGCGAAAGGGCAAGGGAGGCAAGAAGAGGCTGGTACGGTTCAACGGCTCGCTGAAGAGACACTACAAACGCTACATACGATGGAAGCAGGCCGTGGGCGAGCCAACCGGCCCCAACGACCCGCTCCTGTTTTCGAGCAACTCCCGCTCCCACATGAGCACGCGGGCTATCCAGAAGGTCTTCAAACGCACGGCGGCGCGGGCCGGTCTTCCCTCACGCTATTCCATCCATTGTCTCAGGCATACCTATGCCAGCGAGCTCTACAAGGCCAGTGGCTACAATCTGAGGTTAGTCCAGAAGCAGCTTGGGCATTCCTTCATCTCCACAACGCAGGTCTACGCCGATGTGTTGGAACCCGATGTGCAGAATGCTTTGGAGAAACTCTATGGGGCCAGAAATCGACGCAGGCGCACCTCTTAGGGCATTTGAAAACTAGTACGTGCGTTAAGCAGCGGAACTTCTCGGCGTTGTCTGGGCTCTCCCATCCACACGATTCTCATCCGTTCAGGTGTTGTGCTTGGGGTTCGGATGATCTAGAGACAATCCCGGCAACATCCTGATACTCCTGGTACGTTACGCTGGAAGGAGTACTCATGGCAGATCAGACAAGGGGCAGAAGGGCAGCAGTGGATCTCCTCTGCTCAGCCTGTTGGGGCAAGGCGAAGTCAGACCGCGTCCGCTTCTGTACAGCGTGTCATCACGTCATTTGTAGAAAGTGCGCAGAGGGAGAGTCGGGCTGTCTGTTCTGCGGCCACAGGCTAGGGCCATTGCCGGCCGATGCTCTTCAAGACGGGGCGGCGCAGGGCGCGTGTGACAGGCGGCTACACGAAGGTAGGGAGTCACTGAGGGCGCCGTCGACCTGGTCCGGCTTGACTGGCTCGCTTGCCCACTTACATCGTAGAGCCTCCATGGAGATACCCTTTGGCGCCTTTCTGGTGATCGGTGTGGGTTCGGCGGTCTGCAATGGTTTCGGTAACGCCATGGTTCGGGATGGCGGCATCATATTCGTGATTGCCTCGCTCCTGGGGTCGGCCTATCAGATGTTTATGTTCTGGCAGGTCTTTGCCCGGCGGAACCGGCACTTTGCATGGCACCGGCGACTGGAGTTCGGGCTGTCGGACTTTGTCAGAGGTCAAGGTGGGCGTATAGCAGCCCTGGTTCGTTCCATGCAGGAGGCTCGTCGGCGGGAGTTCTGGTCCTCCAACGCGGTCTTTGCCATACACGTCGGGCTAGCTTGGCTTGGTTCCGCGTTGTTTGTGGTCGGTACTCTGGGGCAGGTCCTCTGGCGATGGACTGACGAAATGACGATTCTGTCGTCGGCGATTGGGGTATTGCTCTGGGTCGTCGCCGCGATCATTGGCCTGTACATTGCCAGGCGACTGACGGAGGATTTCTACTACCACGAACAACGGGAGGATGACTTTCTCCGCATGCTCGGTGAGGAACTGCGAATGCTTGGGCTGGAGTTCTGCGTTCCTACGCGCAAACGCCCCGCGAAGAAGAGGCATTTCTGGCTGTACGTGTTCGTGTATACGCCCCTAACAATGGGGCTCTTCGGGATCTACTGGCTCTACGTGATGTTCTGTGATCCGCACCGACATATCTCCGACCAGCACCAGTGGGAGTCTTGTCTGCTGCCACTGGTGCCTCGTCTCGTTGTGCCGGAGACTGTACCCACGGATGCCGACATTGCCGGCTTAGGCAGCGGTTTGGATTCGGCCCCTGTATCTATTGAGGAGCATCTGGAGCGGCTTTCCGAATTGCGGGATAAGGAACTGATCAGTGCAGACGAATATGAGAAGCGACGCCAAGTGTGGATCGAGAAGATATGACGTCAGACCGAGCGAATGAGCACGGTGAATCCTCCTGGTGTCCGGGATTGATGCCGTCAGACTCGACACAGCCTCATTGCCGGAGCAACGGACTCGTTGTCCGATGACTCCTGGGACGCTTTCGGAGATGTGGTTCCGATCTTCCGGGCTAGGTTCGCCGAACGGGGCGTGTCACATCGCGGCCTGTAGCCTCTGTCGTCTCGACCTTGCTCATCTTCTGAAAGGGCAATCGTTGACTGGCGATCCTCCTTTCGTCCGATGGTTCCACAAGAGTACCCCTGGGGCAGCGGGCCAGAAGTGACATCAGATATATAAACCCCTGCCCTCAATACATACTCGTGAGGAGTTGAAGTGGTTATTGTGGGCAGAGAATCATTCCCGATCCCCGTGGTCGTGGTCAAGGAGATCGTTGGCAAACAGCCCGTTTTTGTCGCCTCCACGCCAGTATTTGACATTGCATCCCAGGGAGAAACGGTGGAAGCCGCAGTTGCGGAGTTGAAGGAAGCGGTCGAGCTATTCTTGGAGGAGCCGGGGGTGCCGGTTCAGGTTCGCTGCGACGCCGTGTTCACTTCCACTACGAATGTGGATCTTCCGACAAGATCCTCTCATATACCCGGGTGTCCAGCCTCTGTCTCCGCGTAACACTTGAGCCCTTTATAAGGCGCAGTACACAATTCGAATGTATGAAGCTCCCGCAGCTTCCCTGGAAGCAGATAGCCCGCGTGCTGATCGAACTCGGCTATGCCCCGTCCAGGCAGAGAGGTGATCACATCAACTTCGTTAAACACGGACAGCGAACGGTCACAGTCCAGAAGATCAACAGAATATCTCCGGGCAATCTGATGTCGATCATCAGGCAGACGGGGCTTGACAAGCAGGACTTCCTGAAAAGGCTCCCGCACTCATCTCGGAAGTAGTCGGATCATTGCGAACTGGAGGGACATTGAGATGCTCGGTGGATGGACTTCGGACGGAGAGGTCGGAAACGTCGGAAGAGCGGTGGATCTTCTGAGGCCCTCTACGACGAGACTGTTGCCTCAAGCACGTTCGCGTCAACCAAGACGGTGATTGCATGGATCGAGAAACGGCTCTAGCTGCAAGGCGTTTCGCAATGAGACTCAAGAGACATCTCGATGTTCAACAGTTGATACTCTTCGGGAGTCGGGCGAGGGGCGACCATTTCGTTACCAGCGATTACGATTTCGTGCTGGTCTCTCCCAGTTTCTCGGCCGAACCGTTCACCAAAAGGGCGGCACAACTCTACCGGTTCTGGGCAAGCAATTGCGATCTGGAAGTGCTGTGTTACGCACCTGGGGAATGGGAACGCCTGAAGGACAGACGCGGCATTCTGCTGAATGCTCAACGAGAGGGTATTCGAGTCGTGTGAAAGCTGAGCGACTTCGTTCTGTCGGCAATCTGCTGCGAGCCGGATAGATGGAGCATAGGTACTCCTTCCTTCTTACCTGCTCCCGTAAACTGGACCAGTTCTCACTGAGAAGGTCACGTAAACGCGTGGTAAGCACTTCGTACGGGCAGCCCATTTGAGGTGTGCAACAAAGCCCTGCCTATGGATACGGGAGTCGTTCTGAGCTACCTGCGGGGCAAGTGGCAGGAATACCTAATGAGACACGGCCATGCTATGCAACTGACGGATGATGTTCGGGTAGTTCGGAGTCACGATCAAAAGAGACGTGCCTACCGTTGGCTGTTGCTAGTGGGGAACACCCCGGAGCATGTTCTTGACCGTCGTGGTCGGAACTGGCTTCAAGGCCAATTGGGACTGGCGCGAGCGAGTCGCGAAAGGGGTTATCTCGTCATCGGTTTCCTTGGCGAACCATCGCGGATTGTCGTACTTCCGGCACAGAAGGTGCTGAGAGATGGTCGTCTCTGCTTAGACAAAGGAGGCATTGCCTGGGATGATTAATGAGGACACTGCGGCATGAGCACAAGATGGCTGGGCATGAAGAAGCTCGAAACAAGAAAGGTGAAACGGCCAGTACAGACTCATCCCGGAAACAGTTCTTGACGGGGTCAAATCCTGAGCCCACGGATGCTCTGACCATTCTCGACGAGCGCATCCACAATCTACGGGAAGCCATTGACGAAATCGATGCCGCCCTGGCCCACCGCAAGGTGCTGAATGTCCGATTCCTGGAACAGATCGATCGCGAGACGGATGAGGTCCGACGGCATTTGAACATGCTGCAGCCTCCATGGAAGATGGGATTCCACACCGACATTGAGTTCCTCCGTCTCAGCTTTCACAAAAGCCTGACCAGCAGGGCCAAGGAAAGTCGGGCCGAGCAGTTGAAGTACTGGGAGAACAGCGTGAATCTGGCCAAAGAGAAACGCAGGTTCCTCGACGAATACAAAGAACTCCTCGCAGCCCGCAAGAGGTTGATGAAAGCATGAAGATCGAAGACGTCTTTCACAAGCTCAGGCCCATTCGCGGAAGACAGTTGGATCTATTGTGGCAGGAGTACTTGGTCGCCGAACCGCCGCTGCGCAAGACCATCGAGAAGGTCCTCCGCGTACAGCTCGCCCAAGAGTTGGGCGAGACCTTCGAATCCGAGCAGGTTCTTCTCAAGCCTCCTCCAGAAGACGTGGCAAAGGGTGACTATTCTCTGGGGGCCGTCCACTACGGTACGACCCGCCGTCACAACTTTGGCCTTAGGGAGGCCGAGTTCATACAGCATGTGGCCGTTTTCGGTCGGTCTGGCTCGGGCAAGACCAATCTGGCTTACCTTCTCCTCAAGGGCCTGGTGCGCGCTGGTAAGCCGTTTCTCGTGTTCGACTGGAAACGCAACTACCGGGACCTTCTGGGCAAAAGGGAATTCGCGGATATGCTGGTATTCACGGTCGGCAGGGACATCACGCCGTTCCGGTTCAATCCCCTGATGCCACCTCCGGGCACACCGGCTTCGATCTGGTTGAAGAAGCTCATCGAGGTCGCGTGCCACGCATACTATCTGGGGGAAGGCGTCTCTGTGCTTCTGCTTCGCGCCTTGGATTCGCTCTACAGAGCGCATGGAGTGTACGGGAACAGGCCCGAATCCTATCCCACCCTGGCGGATGTCCGACGATGGCTGCGCGACTACAAGGCCAAGGGACGGGAAAGTGGCTGGATGGAATCGACGATGCGCGCGGTAGAGACCCTGTGTTTCGGAGAGGTTGGTCGCGTCCTGAACAAAGGCCCGTTCTTCGAGATCACGGGACTTCTGACACGAAGAGCGATACTTGAATTAGACGCTCTGACCAATGCAGACAAGACGTTTATGATCGAGGCCTTGCTCCTCTGGATCCATCACTTCCGACTCGCGCAGCGCGCGAGAGAGACCTTCAAGCACGCAATCGTCATAGAAGAAGCGCACCACGTGTTGCTGAGGAAGAAGCAGGAGGCGACGGGGGAGGAAACTGTCACAGACGTGTTGCTGCGTGAGATCCGGGAATTGGGCGAGTCCATCATCTGTCTGGATCAGCATCCAAGTCTGATATCCAAGCCAGCTTTGGGGAACACGTATGCCACGTTCACCTTCAATCTGAAACATCGGGGGGACCTCGCCATGATGCAGGATTGTCTGTTGCTGGATAGCGAGCAGACCGGCTACCTCGGCAGACTGGAAGTCGGCTGGGCCGTGGTCAAGCTCCAGGGGCGGTGGTTCTGGCCGTTTCTGGTCAAAGTGCCTCTCGTCAGTATTAAGAAGGGTACAGTGACAGACGCAAGACTGAAGAAAGCAGCCGCGCGGATGAAAGGAGACCTCTACTCGCTTCAGAGAAGCTACGAGGGATCTTCCAGAGCTGTTTCGACGCAAGACAGCCAATCCGGGGCCGCCGGCATGGCTAGAGGAGATGTTCGGGCGATTCCGGCGGAGGATAAAGAGGAACGGAAGGTTGAGGGAAACACTGGTGTGGATCAGTGCGCAATTGATCTTACAACGAACGAAGCAATGTTGTTGAAGGATATAGGGCAGAATGCAGTATCGGGCATAACAGAAAGATATAAGCGTCTGGGATTGAGTGTCAGTAGAGGTCATAGGTTGCAGCAGTCACTTTGTCAGAGAAATCTGATTATTCCTTTCTTCGTTTTCCTTCCCAGAGGAAGAAAGAAGATGTTTGTACTGACAGAGCAAGGAAAGCGAGCCCTGGGGATTGACGGCCATGAATCAAGACGGCATGGCGGTCCAGAGCACAGGTATTGGGTCAAGGCAGTAGCGGAGAGTCTTCGAGCCAAAGGCTACAGGGTATTGGAGGAAGCTCCGGTTGGCGGGGGTAAGACCGTAGACGTGGTTGCGGAGCGGGACGGAGGACGCGTTGCCTACGAGATTGAGACGGGAGGCTCGGATGTCGCGGCGAATATCAGGAAATGCCAGGAGGCTGGCTTCGACAAGGTCATTGTGGTCTTCACATCTCAGAAAGCCCGAGAGAATTTCGCAAGAGGTTTTGCTGCATTCAAGTCAGTGCACTTGGTCACGACCACAACAAGCACAATTCTATGCGATAGTCACCGATGATCCAACGTCGCTTGACAAACACACCATGCTCCTGACGAGTTCGGAGTCCCTTGGGCAGTCGGCAGCGCACCAACTATCTGTTACCCAGAAGAAGAACAAGGTGAGATCCTCATGTCGCTCCCGCACCGTGTCTCTTCTTTATATGCCTCTTGCTGCAAATGCAGAGTATGGCATCGAAAACGGAAACGGTGAGATTGGACATACCAAGAGACATCGTGGAACATGCAAAGGACAGCGGTGTGTCCATAGAGGAATTCAGGAGGTCGCTTGAGCTATTCGGAATCATGCAGCTTGTGTCTGAAACAAGCGGGCTTAGCAGGAGAAGGGCGGACACCATGTCTGAGAGAATCAAGTCGATAGCATGGCGAAAGACAGTGAAGAGGCTCAGACCATAATCATAGACACGAATGTCCTCTTTTCCTCATTGGTGAAGGCGGAAGGCTACACCCAAGCTGTACTCGCAATCCTTCTGCCACAGAAGCAGATAGCCGTCAAAGTGCTCGCCTCTATAAAATATGAACTCCTCGCCCACGATTTCAAGCGAGGAGCGTTGTGGAAACTGCGTATTCTTCTGGGGGACGCCGACGCCACGTCTCCCCGCCTCCCTGGCCAAAGGCTACGCGGGGCACACGCCCATACTGGAAGCGCTCGTAGGGATGCAGATATGGGCACGAGAATGGAAAGAACTCAGGGATTCCGCTGAGAAGCTGCCTCTGGTTTCCGAGGATTGCCTTCGGTCTCCCCAAGAGCTACCCAGCCACCTTGAAGAGCCTGACCCTTCCCTTGATTCGAGCTCGTTCTGCTGTGATTAGGCCGGTTTGGACGAGTCGGTTGGCATACTCTGAGAACGTCCGCAGCGCCAGAGGTTTCCTTCTGCGCTCGTCGCAGCGGAGCAGGTACCTCTGCCAGAGGTTCCCTGAGAGGATTTGCTTCTGCTCCCGCACGATGTCGTAGAGGATTCGGTGATCCTCTGTGAGCCGTTTCAGGATGGCCGCCCGCTGGGCCAATTTGGCCTCTTCCCACTGCTTCCTCATGAAGCGTTGGGACAGCTTGTGGCTTCGGTCACTTTCCGCGAGTTCTGCGATGCTCTTCAGTGCACGTATTGCGATGCGCGCGTTACCTGCGGCCATGTCGGCGACTTCTCCCAATAGGGTGTCCGACCACGTTTCTGGGGGCAGGGCCAACTGGGCCCGATGCGCGAGGATGGTCTTGAGATCCTTGCGGGTATAGGAGGGGAAGTGCGTGTGGTACGGATTGAGCCGGGAACGGATACGTTCTTCAAGGTCGAAGAAGGCCTGACGGGTATCAGCGATGCAGACGATGCCGACGTTGTCAAGCTGGTCGAGGTTATAGAGCGTGGCCGATCGTTCGCAAGGCCTCAACTTGTCCACCTCATCAAGTACGATTACGAAGGGGCGATCGGCAAGATACCTGCCCAGTCGGTGGAGCTTGACGCTCGTACAGTGTTGCTCGGCCTTGACAATGCGCAGCTGGAACACAATCTCATCCAGCACCGAGAAATAGCTATCCTGGCTCCAACAGTTTATGGATACGCTCTTGATGCCTGCCTTGTCCTGGAGGCGTCTGAGGACGTGTGAGGTAGTAACGGTCTTGCCGCTACCTGATTTGCCGTGGAGCCACAGGTGAAGCGGTCGGCGATTCTTCAGGGCCGGCGCCAGGCAGCGCATGATATCGCGGACTTGGTCTTCTCTGCCAATGAGTCGTTCGGGCACATAGGTTTCGCTCATTACGGCCTTGTCCATGACGATTAGGGGTGGGCTAACGTCATCCATTTCCATCACACGGTAGCAAGTGTTGATTCCGTGCCTGGGATTTATGGGATTGGTGGGAAGATTTATATAGGTTGTTTAAACATCTGTGGTTTTCGTTTATCCCGTAGGCGGATATGTATAAACATCCAGGCAATTCCATGCCCTAATGGGTTGCGTCTACACTTTGCCAAGCATGCCATTGATCGGAACGAATGCGGATTGGTCCTATGAATGGCTGAAACACCGAGAACCGTTCGTTCAGTTCAAATGTCACTGCAAGGGCTCTCGGGACTATGCCGTCAGATCGCACGCAGATGCTCATCAAGGCCTATGTCCAGCCAAACTGTGCAGCAGTGGGCAAGGTGTGTTGTTCCTGCGACACCGGCGCAGCGACTGGGGCGTGTAGTTGCTTTCTGCCGGTGCCTAGACACGCCTTTGGAGGTAGCAGCGCATCCTGAAGAGTCGACTTCGAGGTGCTGTATCCCGCCAAGGTGACAAACCGAGGAAGAAGGCTCCTCTGTGAGAGCCTTCTCCGGATCTGGGACACCGTTAGACGGACGAAGCGCCGGAGGGAATGCTGAGTTCCATGGAGAGCACGTTCATCTGGATGTCACAGTCTACTGGTAATTGGCGCAGGTACTTGGTGAACTGGGCGAGCATCAGGCCGGCGGCGATGTTGGCGCAGTAGAGAGTCGTCTTTGCCGTGCACGGGGCCGCGAAGGCCTCGTCATCATTGAAGAGAGTGCTGTCGTAGTAGCGCCTGGACTCGGAATCGCACACGGTCAAGACCCTCAGTACCTCCGCTGCCATGCGGCCGTCAATGAAACAAATGGCCGCGTCCTTGACAGAGTTCCAGATCAGACCGCGGGTTGTGATGCTGTCTACGGCGCAGAAGACCACGTCGCCCGTCTTCAGGCTCCTTCGGAATCGGTCGGGCACCGGCTGAATCTCGCAGCCGCCGTTGATTCGCCGACAGAGTCTGGCCGTGGCTTCGACTTTGTGCTGGCCAAGATCAGCTTCTTGATAGCCTTGGCTGGCCAAATTGCTCATCTCCACAGTGTCATGATCGACCAGTTGCAGCCATGGCATCCCCATGGCTGTGAGCTGCAGGGCAAGCTGTCTGCCGATGGCGCCCACTCCAATCACCGTGGCTCTGCAAGCTGCGATTTGATCCGGCGGCACGATATCCAGTTGTCGGCTGTATCGCTCTTCATTGGGACTGGTCATAAGAACACCTCCTCTTCTTCGTCACGTAAATCAGGTCTTTCGGTGAATTGGTTGAGCAGGGGCCAACGGCCGATCGGACCCATGGCCCCCAGTTCATCAAGCACGTCGCAGGGAACTGTGGACCCGTCGCATACGTCTTCCGCCTCCAGATCATTGTCTTCTATCAGATCGATCTGAGGATCAACGGCTTTGACATTGGCTGCGTATTCGGCGTCCCAGGCTTTGTGATCACTGGGCCCGAATTCCTGGGAGTAATCGACAGTAGTGGCAATCAGGATGTGGCCGCCAGGTCCAACATTGAATCGCACTCTGGTGTAGGTCTTGCCATCACTCGCCAGAACGAACATGACCGCCCACTGACAGTTGCCAAATACACGCCGGAAGGTCTCCTCGTCCACAGAACTTGGGTGTGGCGACATCCCTGGGTGCGTGTGACACCAGCAGCGAGCAAACTGCTCCGGCTTTCTGCCTCGGTCTACCTGCTCATCAAAGTACCGGCCCACGGCCTCATCCTTGAACCGCACACTGACGCAAGTCACTTCCTGCTTGACCGTCAGGAACTCCTTGACGAAGAGCAGGTCACCAGGTTCTGTTATGCCGAACCCGCCGATCTCGGTTTCATCCTTGTCCCGGAAGTGCAGGAGCTTCGCCCATGCCGTGGGACTGAACCGCAGAACAGGTACCTGGGGGATGCGTCTGTCTTGCGGCCAATTCGGGTCCGGTCGCTGCCGTCTCGGATTCGTGTTTCTCCGTTGTCTCGTTCTTCTCGTGTGATTGGTTCTCTTCTTCATCTTCACATTCCCTTTCTTCCCGACAGGTGGGGCACAGGCCGTTATCAAGACATGATTCACAACATATCGACTCGCATGCGATGCACTTGCCCTTGGCGCACGTCGTACAGAGGGATGCCCCGCAGACCTCACACATGCTGGAGCAGCCGCTGCAAACGATCTCGCCGCAATTGGTGCAGACAACCGAGCATTGGTCGCACACGGCGTCGCCGCAAGAGTCACAGTAGTAAGAGCTCTCACCATCCATGACATAGCCGCATTCATGGCAGGGCACCCCGTCCCAATCCGACAGGCTCACATGGGCACTTTGGTCGTTGTAGGTCGTGAGGATGCTTCGGACGATGCAGAAGAAGTCGCAGATCCTTCCTTCCTCCAGGGCGGCCCTGATCGCAACAGTCCCATCGCCCTCACACAGCGTCTCATTGCTGACATGGGGGTGTGTTACGGTCTCGTCTCCGGCTGCGGGATTGGGGTCCACGGCAACTAGACGGCACGGGTTCCCATAGTGAGGCCTTCCCAATCTCTCCAAAATCAGAAGGATGTGGAAGGGCCCTAGATAGACGTCCTCAAGGACGATCGGCTCGGTCACCACACACAGGGCTTGTTCCTCCCTGTCAAATGTTAGATCGCCAAACTCCGTTTCCGCGGCCTTGAGTTCCTCTATGATGGCGGAGAAGCTAGGTGGGCGCTTTCGTCGTCTCTCCAGCAGGGACCGGATCGCGGACATCAGAGCGGGGAACTCGTTGAGTCGTTTCGCAATACCCGTACAGCAGTGTTCGGCGGCGGCAAGCCAGTGGTGCGACAGGGCGATTCCAAGTCGCTTCGAACTGTTCGCCACCCCGTTCAGTCTGCTGACGAATACGCTCAACTGCTGGAGACAGTGCGTGTACCGGAGCATCTGGATCCTCCAGATGGCCAGTTCGATCGCGGCAGCGACACGAGCTATTTCTTTGTCATTCATATCGGGTCCTTTCAGAGAGGCAAGAGGTGCCCGCTCACATGTGGCAGGCGGATGGCCCATGCGACGTTACCGAACAGAGTCAGCCGATCCCGCCATGGATCTTCACCGGGGTAATTGTCACGCGGTCGTTCTCCTGCAGAACGTATGTCGGTGGCACCGGTTGCCGGTTGACGCGGATCAGGTAGTCCTCCGGGGTCTGATCGGGCATGTGTTCCTCGAAGAACTGATGGACTGGTTGCAGGGAGGGCACGTCCACGTAGTCGGCCCAACCTGCACCGTTGTTGTTAATGAAGAGCACTCTCATGGTTCGTCTCCTTTCTCAATAAGGATCTGTTGTGATTTCTCCTCCGGTATCTCAATGCCTCGTGGAAGTATCCGGAGGCTGGAGGGCATAGAGCGTGCAGCCCGGCTATCTAGCGAGATGAGCTATGCTGGACGCCCAAAGCGTCAGCCTCATGACACGTGGCACACAGAGCCAGGATCTAATCGAAGGGTTTGCCGACGGACGTCCGCACCTCGACCACGGCTTCATTCTGGCATGTTGGATTCTGACGGTGCTTCTCCATATGTTACCTCCTATCCTGTGAGAATAGCTCTGGTGCGATCTGTTCTAGTGTCTTGGGTGTCCAGTGCGAGTCGCGCTCGATTGGCAATCCCAACGGACCGCGGGCGCTCTCGAGTTCCGACAGGTTGAAGTATCCGAGTTCTCGGCAGTGGCCCTCGACGAGACCGAAGAACTGGAAGTCGACTTCTTGGCCGTTGTCGTCTGCAACCGGTTCACCTTCTGTGGCCCACCAGGTCCAGCTGGAATCGGGTGTGAAGAACTTGACATGGACGATCGCTTTGCCGCCTTTCTGGTCCTGAGCGTAGAGCGGCGGCAACCGTTTGCGGATTTCCTGGGTCAGCAGTTTCATTGCGTATCCTTCCAAATGGCGTGAGATGTGCTGTGAATGATTGCCTTCAACGCGCAGTGTGTGCTCCTTCTGATGCAAGACAAAGGAAAGACAGGGATGCCGACGCGAGACTATGGGTGAGACGAGTCGACGGTGGCCCAACGTCTGAGAAAAGGGACTGTGTTCTCTACCGATGGATGCGACATAGTCTGGAGCATCTTACGCGAGGCCCTGTTCAAGTCCTGACCGGGCCTCGGACAAGCGAAGGATTGTGTGTGATGAGCATGAATGTCGCGCCACGTGTGGGGGTATCTGAGCGATATGACGGCGTTCGATATGCGATAGGAATCCGGGAGGATATTCAGCTTGCGGGAGGGCGCTGCCTAGCATGCCGATGCACTGGGAGTGTCGAGAGTGCTTGGTGAAACGGCCACTTCGATACTTCCCACACCGTGAACTGACAACCGTAGGAGGCACCCATAAAGGGATGCCTTCGTAAACACAACGGACGCTACCGCCGCGAGTGCAAGGATAACGGGGCTGCGCGAGCTTTTGACCGCCAAGTCGGTTCCGACGCCGAAAAGGCGAGTCGCCGCGGCAAAATGCTCTCGGCCCTGTGGGCCCATGCTTGGCGGCGCACTCGCGAGTGTTATCCCCGAAAAGGTAAGCAGGCGGCCTCGAAAGGGGCTTGCCTTCGAGAAGCATAAGGAGGGAGTGACATGAACGATCTGGAAGGAATGTCAACGGGAGAGCTCTGGAAAGTCATAGAGGAACGTGGCAGGCTCGCCCAGGAGCACATGAACTGGCTGGAGCATCTTGACGCAATCAAGATCTGCGTGGCCCTGATTGACTCTAGAATCGGAAGTTTCCAGCGAAGGGCTCGTGCCGAGAAGCTGCTGA
The DNA here is from genome assembly GCA_028277585.1 of Sedimentisphaerales bacterium. Taxonomy (GTDB): domain Bacteria; phylum Planctomycetota; class Phycisphaerae; order Sedimentisphaerales; family Anaerobacaceae; genus Anaerobaca. The sequence continues at coordinate 13,679 of JANQFY010000469.1, read as the reverse complement.
AGAAGCACAGGGATTCGCAGTCAGCAGCGGGAGAGAATTCAAGGAACAGGGAGGTGAGAATATGAGTGATGAGCAAATCAGTGCGGCTGAAGAACACGCATACACAGACTTGCAGGAGGATGTGTCCGGAGAACTTAGAACCTTTGAGCTGGCCTATGTGTTGACGAGGTCCGGCATTGCCACGCTGCGCGCAAGGAACGCACGCGAGGCAGAGAACAAGCTGGAGGAGGGCGACATTGAAGGCTTCGATGAAGACGCGTTCGAGTGGAACCCACATGTGACGGAGATTAGAGACGTGAGCGAATGAGCGTGCGAGAGCCCGGTATCGGGCAGACGGGCACGCTACCCGCGAACGTACCGGAGCTGCGAAGCGGGTGGCCCTGCCAATGGATCACCTGGGGACGCGGGGGAACTCTGGCAGGCATTACGCTGTGGGAAGAACGACCGAAGTGTTCGGATGTAACCGTCGAACCAGGAAGAAGACCCTGGGTGAGACGTTGGTTTCTATCCCTGCCTCTGGGCGATACCGAAAACCAAGCGTTTCGTGGCGACTCATCCTATCCGATGATCACCGGTGAACGCGTGGTCTGTCAGGATGGATACGCAACAGGAGGGGGTCTCATGTGTTTGACCGGAGCCAGCCCCGTTCCCTCCAATTCTCAATGTACTTGGGGTCGGGAAAGGTCTTCCATGGATTGAAGTCTGCGTCATCTTCTCCGAGAAAGATACGGCCCTGCTTGTTGGCATGAGAATAGCCGAATTCGATCTCACGGCCACAGCCCCCGCAAGTGATCTCTAAGTCAGAATCGCTGTCATCCTGCTCAGTACGGCTCTCCTTCGCCTGCCAGCGATCAGCACGGTTTCTATATCTGTCGTAGCAGTCCTCGCAACCAACTTCGTCGTCATCTGCACCGCTGTCCAGTTCTCGCGTTTCCTCCCAATCCTCAACGCGGAGATGTCGATTCGCCCTCACATATCCGGTTTCCTGGACTTCAACGTGTGTCCATTCGTTCCGGCACGCTGCCTCCCCACCATCACAATCGCATGGCAAGACCTTCCTGACGGTCTTGATCGATTCGACGGTGCGGGTCAACTCCAGCCTTCTTGATCCACAGTCCTTGCATTTGAAGAATGGAACCTCATCTTCTTCCAGTTGGTCTCCCTGGATGTCGGCCTCATCAGCCATTCGACGATCCTCTCCCAGAAGTAACAGCGTAAGAATTGACAGGTGGTATCCGTCCCGGACGTTCGATGGTTCTCCTGTAGCGACGATGAAGAGAGCATTGCTTCCCGTGGCGGCACGTACGCTGCAGAAGACGACATCTTAGGTGGACAGTACAACTCCTGATCGTGTGCGTCAACCTCATTATCGTGCCTTCTCGCTACCACCCTTGGTTCCCCGACAGGCAATCGCCTCTGATCATGTGCAGAACCCATAACTCCGTTCTTCGTCTGTCGTCTTCTGCTGTCGCAATCAGCCAAGGTCCATTCTCCCGCCGTGGCTGGGAGCTAGTGCTTCTGGCTTCCGTTCAGCTTCCTGAACTCGGCTTCGATGCTCTGGAGCCTTCGGAGGATTCTCTTGAGCAAGACGGTTTCGTCGGACATGGTCTCTTATTGTGTGGGGAGTTTATAGATTGGACCCTCGATTGGCCGCAAATAGACAACCAAACAGATAATCAAACGAATGCAATTGCTTCTTATGTCTGGCACCGACTGGGAGCTGTACGCCTGGGTGATGCGGGGGAGGCAGAGGAGAAGGGTCGTGGAGGCGCTGGGCAAGCCAAGGCTGCCTTTGGAACTGAAGCGGGACGCGGGCATATCATTGACCAACGTCTCCAAGACGCTCAAGTCATTGGAGGAGAAGGGCATTGCGGAGTGCCTGAAGCCCGGCGATCGGACCGGCAGGATATACACAGCCTCACGAAGAAAGGTCGGGCGATCCGTGAGGAGATGGTACGGGAAGGGTGAGCCGGTGGACCGGGACTTGTGTTCTTGAAAAGGAAGGTGCGAGTCACCGAGATGTGGTTACCTCATGGCCTCATGCACAGAAGAAGAGGACCGGATAAACCGCCCTAGTCCCGGCCCGTGAGCGTCTCCGGTGGGCCGGGGTAAGGAGCACGCTTCCTGGGTCGGCCACGGAACTCCCCAGGCGGACGAATGATAGATCGATACTCTGGCTTGTCCAAGTCTATGACCTCGTTTGCTGTGAAGAGCTCGCTCGCTGGCTCGACCCGGTTGATAAGAGCGATATCGTGCTCCTCATAAAACCGTCTCGCCTCTACTAGGAGTCGGCGCCGTTGTGGACGTACGCCGACTTTCTCGTAGATGCACTCCTGAAGTTCCTCGAGTCGAAATGGCCGATCCAGATCTCTCGCGGCAGTGTAGAGGAACCAACTCCGATGATTGCGCAGTGTGTCCTCCGTTCTCGAGTAAGACAAAGACCGGCCATTTTGACAGGTGTGGGTGTTCATGTCTGTGTATAACATCCTTGAAATAAATAACTTGCGCATTGCTTCCGCCCCTTGCTCGCCACCTTCGCGAAGAAAACCGAAGTTTTCTATTGACAGGGCGCCTGCGATGACTTACACTTACGTAAGTGTTCTAATGGAGGACCAAGAGATGCAGATTCGCGACGTTCTGGAGCTTGTGCCGGGGCTCAACAAGCGATTTCTATACTATCTGGAGGCGCAGGGGTACATAAAGCCACGCCTTATACAGAAGCCTCGGCTGTCGCGGCGGGACTACAGCGAAGAAGACGTGACTTTGATCCGCGAAGTCTTCAGCCTCTACGATAAGGGGTATTCGCCGCGAGCAGCGATACGTGCGGCCCAGCGATCCAGAAAGGATGCCTCCGCTGATGTCATGTCATTGAAGTTTGCACCGTGTCTTGGTGGTGCCCGCAAGGCTTCGATGCATGCGGGCGAAGGGGAAGATAGCCACATCGAGATCGTCCCGAAAACCGAGATTGTCGTGACTGCCGAAAAGACTGCTTGCTCTGATTGTTTCTCTGTCCGTGTCAGCGTGCACCTCAGTGGCCAAGAGGGTCCATTCCTCGTGCGATTTCGCCACGGTGAAGCCATACTCTGCGAGGTAGAAACGGATGTTCACGGAACAGGTTCAGTGTCGCAGTTGTCCGAAAGTCAGGTGAAGGCACTCATCGGCTGCTCGGTTCAGCTATCACGTGGTAAAGGTCCGGATAGTCGTGTTGAACGCAGGTGATCTCATTCGCAGATATCTTGCGAGCCGGAATGATGACAACGCAGAACGGATTCAGAGCAGGCAAACCAACCAGGCACAAGGCAGACGCTGACGAGGTGGCCTCTGCCTTGGTGGGCCTGATGTCTTCGGGGAGCGCGGTGCCGCCCTCAATGCTGCCGTCGGTGGACCTGACTGTTGTGATGAAGTTCATCGACACGGTCTGGGAGGGTGGTGACGCTGCTGCTGCGGAAGAGCCGTTCCGTCACGCCATGAGGTTTGCTCTTAGAATTTCGCGACAGATGCTGGACGACAGACAATCGCTTGCTGCTCGAGTCAGAGTCCTCATGAGCGTTTTTGACTTCTATTGGACCAAGGCATTGGGAGGCCAGATGCGCGCTGCACGTATCGCCCATCGTCTCCTCTCAAGGATCTACTCTCATCAAGATGTGTGCCACTCTATTCCTGAGTTCTGTGCCGAAATCCAGCTCCGTATTGCCCGAAATGCTGCACTGGTGGACAGAAGGAAGGCCATTGAGGAATATAGAGAGGCCCTCACTCTCTTCGACACGTTGTTGGAAGAGAAGGTGAGCGATGGGGGTCTGCCATGTAATGCAGCGTTCAGGGCCTGGGTGGAAAAGGAGTTGGCAGACTGTCTTTACGAAGGCAGCCGCCACAACGAAGCTGCTGCCCACGCTGAGCACAGCGCGAAAGTCTTCGAAGAACTACACGTAGTAGAAGGAGTATACGCGTCGCTAGTAACCCAAGGGCTCTCACTCGAGGCCACGGGTAGAGTGGATCAAGCAATAGACATCCTCGGGCGAGTACGAGAGCTTGCGGCAAAACGGGGAGATCATGAGCGCGCGGTAGTTGTCTCAGCGGAGATATGGGGGATGCTTGTCGGGTCGGGAAGGTATGAAGCAGCCGAGAGGCTTGTCGATGAAATCGCGTCGTCCGTTACATTTGCACCGGAGATACGAAGTCCGCATGCTACGCAGGTTGCAGCGTTCTTGCGACGGGCCGGGAGGCGCGACAGAGCAGCGGCGGTGCTGGAAGAGTCTATCTCATTCTACTGTGCGTCTGACATGCGTGAAGACGCGCTTGAGTGCATGTTCCAGCAGATTCGTGCTGCGATTTGCAGGGGTGACCTGGGAACGGCCACCCGCATTCTCAGAAGAGCACGAGCAGTCTACCGACCGGATCTAGGGGGCACCCTCAGAGGTGATTTGTACATGCATGCTGGGCATATCGCTTATCATAGCGGCCATCAATTCAGGCGAGCGGCCTGGGCCTTTCGACGTGCGGTCAGAGCATACTCCGATTCCGGTTCTCTTCGTCGGGTGCATTCTGCACACGTGGGTTACGCGATGGCCTGCACAGAAATGGGATTTGCTGAGGAGGGTCTTGATGTACTTGACAGGGCTTTTCGCATGCCCTTTGGGCAGGGCTGGCGGGACACGGCCCACGTAGTGGCACAAGCGGGATCAGCGTTCTCGCGGGTGGGTAGGTACGCCGAAGCGATCGCCCTACTAAGGCGGGCAGTAGGTGAGTACCAAAACCATGCAGCATGGCAGGAGGCGGCCTCGCCTCTACGGCAACTAGGGGCGGTCTACTTCCATGCTCGGCAGTTCCAAGCGGCGGAACTATGCTGGCGTGAATCGCTGGATCTGTTCGCGCAGCAAGGGAATGCGCATGAAGCTATTGCGACTGCGTCCAATCTGGTTGCCCTGGCGACAAGGCTAGCGCAACGGACCAAGGCTATCAGACTCATTTCGGTCACACTCAGGCTACTACGCAAGGCAGACGCGCAAGAACTTCCGTATTCTGTTCTTCTCAACTTCGGACGCCTCCTTTTTGAACTCGGCCGCTTACGCGGTGCTCTTTCTGTGTTTGGTAAGGCCTTCTCTTCGGCGAGAGCGGAGCAAGTCCAGCCCATTCGCATGGCTAGGCTCCATGTGAATCTGTCCATGGTTTACCTGAAGATCGGTCAGAAACGGAAGGCACTCCTTCACACGCGGCGGGCGATAGGCTATTTCGAACGTGCACGATCGAGGACGGAACTGGGTCGACACAGAATGGGAATCATGCAGATGGGATTGTCTGTCTATGCGCAGGCTGTCAGGCTGTGTCACGATCTCGGGAAACCAGAGCTAGCTTTCCTTACGATTCAGCAGGCCAACTGCCGATCTTTCTTTGAAGCCGTTAGCTGCGTGCAGGCGTGCTCACCAATCGATGCTTCTCCTGCACAGGGCAAGGGCACTATCGCACCGATCTTGACGGAGGAGTCTGGAGTATCGCATCAGGATCCGCAATTCTCGCTGAGATACTGGACTCGCGAGACCATAACGGCTGCCAAAGTTGACGAAATGCTCGGGGATCGCGTTTTGCTGCAGTACTTCCGGTGGGGCAACGAGCTCTTCTGTGTCACGCTGTCCGAGGCAGGCGGGCCTAGAGTGCGTTCGCTTCCACTACCGGCGGGAGGGACCTTCACACAGAAGACTGGAAAACTACTCAGCGACTTCGTGGGCCAGCCCAGGGATCGGCAGCTCTTGTCGTCTGTGCAGAGCGCGCTACAGGAGTTCTACGACATTCTACTACGTCCGGTAGAAGCCGCATTCAATGGAAGTAGAAGGCTCGTCGTGGTGCCGTCGCAAGAACTCTTTGGCATCCCGTTTGCTTGCCTTCATGACGGTCAGCGATATGTTGTAGAGCAACATCACGTCTCATACCTCCCGCACGTTGGCTTTCTCAGACCCAGAGATGACAATTGGTCCCCTTCCTCTTGGGTCGGATTCGGCGATCCTCTCGGCAACCTTGGGTACGCGTGCCGAGAACTCCAACGCATCGCGGCATTCGTCGACAATCCGCGACTGTGTATCGGGAGAGAAGCGACGGCTGCGAATCTCCTCGGGCAGAAGGCAGATGTGTTACATGTAGCCACCCGCGTCATCAGAGATGAAGGTAATCCCTACCGAGCAGCGCTGGAGGTGTGGAGTGAAAAAGGTCCCAGCCGCTTGACGTGCAGCTCTATAGCGGACCATGACGTCAATGCAAGACTTGCCGTGCTAAGGTGTTGCTTCACTGGGGAAGCGTTTGCGTCACTCGGAGGTGAAGTAGCCGCTATCTGGACTTGTTTCTTGCTCGCCGGGTGTGAGGGTGTCTTGGCCAGTCCCTGGAAGGTGTACGAGGACAAGGATGTTTATGACCTGATGACTCGTTTTTATGCGATGTGGACGAGCGGCAGATCTGCCGTGGACGCACTCACAATGGCGCAACAAGAAGCAGTATCGTCTGGCGTTTACCCCGTGTATTGGGGCTTCCCAATGCTAATCGGGAGTGCTTAGCTCCTTGTGATGAAGAAGCGCGAAGTGCGCTTCTGAGTGTTGAGATATCCGCGACCCCTTCTGCGAATCGGAGTGGATGCGGGGAGATACGAGTTGTCTTTGTCGACACTAAAGGAAGATTGAGTTGAAGAAGATCCTTGGACTCTGAGAAAAAGCCCGGTCCCGTCATGTCCATCAATCTCTTGGCGGAGCAGGACATGATGGGATGCAGTGCTGCCAGCGGCTTGTTCAGCCGCCCCGGGCCAAAGCTACGTAGCACGCCTGGGGGTATTACACAAGCAGCTTTTCGTCCGAATCTCGTGCGGATACGAACCGCTCTGCCGCATGCCAGGGACCGATCCGCACCCGACGCGGAGGATTCGAAGATGTCGAACATTCAGGGAAAGAAGATCGAAGGGGAGCATCGCCGACCTCAAGCAGGCGATCCCTCGTCTATTCCGATGGAATCTACCCCAGAGCAGGGGGATCTGCCCAGACTGCGAAGTCTCGAACGGCTAGTAAGGAGGCTTCTCACGAAGCAGGGCCAATTGCCTCTCGACCTGACGGATGCCCTGGAAGTTGCCCAGGGGCGTTTCATAGGCTGTCTCTTCGGCAATCGCGAGGAGCCCAGTGTGTCAGAACCATCCCAACGACGAGTGACTGAGAGCCAGCTCTGGATCAACCACATCTAGGGCCGTTCTGATTCACGAGGAAAGGTAGTCAACCGTGATCCGATCGGAAACACATCATGAGTTTCAGACCATTCGAAGTGCCAATAGGCTTCATTCCTCGAGCGTACTACCCACTGAGGTCATCAAAGCAATGGTAGATGACATCAGGCGAAGGCCACATCGGCCATCCGAGGGGCAATGTAGAGGTCAGAAAGTTAACCACAAGCGGTTGTCGTCTCTGATGAAACTCATCCTCGTCCATTCCGCAGATGGTATCGAACGCGGCGCCTTGGTCGAAGCCATCTTCGGCCTTGAACGGCGCTATCGGGGATACGACGCCGACCTGTGTTTGCGCGGCAGACAGAAGATGGATTACGAAACCCGATACCGTCGGGTCCAGCCTGTACTGAGCAGATCGCTGCGTCGGCTGGAGGAACGTGGTTTGGTGGAGTTGGCCAGGCCCGGAAGGTATGCCAAGCAAATTGCACTAACTGAACAGGGCAAACAGGTTGTTCGTGAGCTACGGAGACTGCAGAATTCAACGCCCCCTCCAGTGATGCATTGAAACGGGTCTATTCATGTTTATTAGCTGTTTTGCGAGCGGATCAACAGTAACGCCTTGATAAGGGAGGCCAACCATGCCAGATACGACCGTGTTGTTATTCGTGACTGTTCTAGCCATTGTCGGGGTTTACTTCTTCTGGCCCACAGGCGCTGGAAACAGGTCTCAGAGAGCAAAGCTATCGCGCGACATCGCTCGGTCGCTGGGCGATGCCGAGGAGGCGGCACGCGATTGCCTGGGAATGTGCAGCGCTGTCGGAACGGTGGACCGGCTTGCCGAATCGGACCGGACGGTTCTGTCCGTCGTGCCTGGGGTCTGGGACGGCCCCCGTGATTCGGATCTGCTTCTGGAGAAACGAGCGGCCAGCAAGAAAGCGCTTGGTCGCTGTAGGCGCGTAGCGGTGGACGGTTTGAAGGTCACTCGGGAGTCCTGCTTTGTAGTTCTCCGCGCCGTGCTCTTATCTGCAGAGGCCGCGTGCAGAGAATGCCACCCTGACTCGGGGCAAGAGGAGTGTCCAGCCCTGCGGTATCTGGAGCAGGCCTCCGAAGCGGTGGACAGTGGCAGTTCGACGAAGCCGCAAGGCGGGAGGCGCCGCCGGCGCAGGACTGCAGAACCGGTTTCCGCGCCCATCCCCAATACTGTCCCTTGAACTCTCCAAGAGAATGGTCCGGTCTGTCCCGTGAATCTCGGACGCTTCGTCATGACGGATAGGGTTCTGCCGCGATCGCGCTGTGCCACGTGTTGTGGAAGACGCCCGCATTTCGGACGCACGCATAGGAGTCAGCAAATGAATAGGTCAAGCAAGCCCAAGCTCGAAATTGGAAGGATTGAACTGAACTACCCCAAACCGGGGCGCCTTGACGTGTACGAGAAGTCAGACGGCAGCATTGGCGCGACGTTCTCGAGTGAAGCCGATGCTGGTCGATACGGCGTGACGGCTGGCGTACTCGACATGTTCGAGAACCTGGGCACCTATGCTGGCTGGGGCTACGCCGACGAGGCGCGCACATTGGTCTTTCGGTTCGTTCTCGGAGCCGACGCGAGTGCTCCAGAGCACCTGATTGCCATTCGCACGCCTGACGGCCGGGTTGATCTTCCGCCGAATGCGCGGGAACGTGGCGTGGAATACGCTGACGGTGCTTTGGTAGCGTTCTATCTGCGACTGGTGAGATCAGAGGTGAACGGCCGCCTCAAACGCGTGGCCACGAGTGCGTTCGCCGTCAGGCCAGACCGATTCGGGGTGATCGCGCGCGTTGTAGCCTGCGGTCGACTCAGGTTTCCTGAATGCGAGGAGGTTCTAACTATGTTTCTCGATGGGTTATCGGAGCCGTCCAATCGTGATCCCAAGAACAGTTCGCTCATCACCATTGCGCTAGATCGGGCTGCAGCGGATCCGAAGATTCCGGGCCGGTACAGAACCTCGGCCCGTGTTGAGCGTTCACGGAACGTAGGAGGTCTACCGGCAGCAGAAGAGGATCGGGGCAATCGCAGAGGAGCAAGAGACCACGAGGCGAATTCTCAGATCAGCCCCAAGCGATTGGGAACGGCAGGCGCTGTCAAGAACGGGATTGTGACCGACGTGATGCGCTCAGATCTTCGCGCACCAGGAGAGTGAGACCATGGAAGCCGCTTTGGAGCTTACGCTGAGATCGGGCCAGGGGCTGGTCTGGTGCTCGACTCAGGAGGAGAACCGCACAGTTCTGCGTATTCAGGTTGTCGCAGAGGAGCAGGGGTGTGCAGTTTTTCAATGGACTTGTACGGAAGGGTTCAGGCAACTCTCGCCGGGCGAACTGAGACCACCTGGTGACGGGCGATGTGCCAACATTGAGGCGGCGTTGCAGGCGGTGGCCGAATACACGAGCACAAAAGCTGTGTTCGTTTTCATCGACTTCCAGGCGCTCATTGACCGCCTCGAACGGACGCCAGATGGCGTAAGGCTGTTACGCGCCGTGAAGGATCTGGATGCGAGGTTACGAACCAGCGGCAACGCAGCAGTCTTCTTGGCCGCTTCTCCCGGAATGCCGAGCGATCTGAGAGATTGGATGGCACTCATTGAAGTACCGCTGCCTGACGCAACCGAACGGCTGGCCATCGTGCAATCGTGGATCGAAGCCAACTGCACAGACGTCGCGTGCGACCTGGAGGCGGAGGACATCCACAGCTTGGGCGAAACCATGGCTGGCATGACCTCCAGGAAGATGCAATCGGCGATGGCCAAGTCCACTGTTGGACGCAACGGCTTGGGGCAGAGCACCATCGAAGACGTGCTCGCAGAGAAGGTGTCGGTTGTCAGGAGCAGCGAAGTTCTCCGAGTTGTTCCCGTGGACGAGACGATTGAGGATGTGGGTGGACTCGGAAATATCAAGGGTTTCCTGGCCCGGCGCAAGCTCGCGTTTAGCAGTGCGGCCAAGCGGTACGGTCTGCCAATGCCCAAGGGGATTCTGCTTGCTGGGCCCCCTGGGACGGGCAAGAGTCTCTTGGCCAAGGCTACCGCCAGTATCCTGCAGTTGTCTCTGTTGCTCCTCGATGTGGGACGGCTGTTGGCCGCTCTTGTCGGCCAAAGCGAGGAACGCATGAGGCTGGCACTGTCATTGGCGGAAGCGCAGGCCCCCGCAGTCTTGTGGCTTGATGAAATCGAGAAGGCCTTTGCCGGAGTCGGGGGACGTCCAGGTGACAGTGGTGTGCTCCAGCGGCAGTTTGGGTATTTGCTCAACTGGATGCAGGAACATACGGCGCCGGTCTTTGTGGTGGCCACCGCCAATGAGATCCGACGACTACCTCCTGAACTGCTTAGGAAGGGGCGTTTCGATGAGATATTCTTCCTGGATTTGCCCACGCCGACTGAACGCCGAGAGATTCTCACCGTCTTGCTTCGCAAGTACGGGCAACGCCCTGAGGGATTAGTGTCCGAGGGCATGATCAGTAAGCTTGAGAGATTCACTGGTGCGGAGATGGAAGCCGCAATCTCAGATGCAATGTACAACGCGTTCTATGACGACCAGCGGCCGCTATTGGCGAGCGACATTGAAGAAGCTGCAGCCAAGATGGTGCCGCTGGCGGATCAACGAAGAGAAGAAATCAATGCACTTCGTCAGTGGGGGCGAATCAATGCGCGTCCAGCTTCGTAACCGTCTTGTTCAAAAGGGAGGTCCCTTATGAGTGGTCCAAAAACTGCCGTGTGGTCTTTCGATTACGATCCGACGCCCACACGCCTTGCAGATCTTGAGCGCTTTGCAGCCAAACAGGACGCATGGTTGAGGAGGCATGAGGACTCCATCCAGTTCTACTTGGGAGACGAGATACTGGCTTCAGCTCGTCAGGCTCGTCAACTGGTAGATGAGTGCATCAGCGCCGAGGATCCGGACTCAGGATTCGATGCATACGGTGCGGCGTGGTCTCTATTCAACCAGCTCCATCGCAGGACCAAAGAGGCGAAGCGCCAAGAGGCTGATAGGAAAGACCGGGATCGGCCAAAGGAGCAACAGACGGTCGCCAAATTGGTTTCGGATTGTCAGGCTCTTTGGGAAGATCCGGATAACCATGACCTTCTGCTACGTTGGGCCGAACAAAGGGATATCGAGGGCTTAGCGAGTTCACTGGCTGCAGCTCGTGCTGGTGAGATCCACATGGTCCACGACAGGATTACGGCGTGGCGGCGACGATTCGATCAGATTCTATCGGGAGCAAGGCAGGCCTCGAGCAAGAACTCCGACGCTATACAGGGGCATCTGCCGAGATTGCACGCCGTGATTGAAGATATTGGCAGGCTCCATATCGGTATTATCGATTCCAGTGCCTCGTTCGTCCGTGAAAAGGACCAACTCCACCAGCAGGCGGACGAAGCCGTGCAGGATGAGGATCTCTCCGGTTTGGAGGAGTCTATCAGACGCCTTGAAGCGTTTCGTGACAACTATACAGAACAGATAGCGCTTGCCGAGTTTGAGAAGGCAACCGCAAACGTTCGCGATGCGCTAGGTGCGTGCGGTTACACTGTGACTAGTCGGACGGATGAGAATGGCGTAGTGGTCTTGCGGGCGAGCGGCTTTCCTTGCAGGTCTGTGGATGTGGAACTCAGGCCCGGTAGTGAGGAGATGTGTCTGAACGTTGACAGTGAAGTGTGCGTCAAGGACGTTCGATCTTTGCAGGCCGAACTCGCTCGCCAAGGCATGCAGTTGTCTGTTGTCGACTGGGGCAGAGGTGATTCGCACGGACTGTGTTCAGATCTTCAGCGGAACACGGTCGTTGGGGGTGAATCATGAATGGACCCATCAATGCACTGTCGAAACCCGACGCTGTGAACGTAGCCCACATAGTAGAACGTTGTGCGGTGTTGGGCCCAGGAATCCGGTTTGTCGTGTGGACCCAGGGCTGTCCACTCCGCTGCCCAGGCTGTCACAATCCACAATTCCAGCCCTTCGAGGACAGAGAATGGATGAGTCTCGAATCTCTGACAGACAGGATCTTGCGGACGAGACATATCGAGGGAATGACGTTGGTGGGCGGAGAACCATTCGCCCAATCCTTGGCCCTGGCCGCGTTGACCCAGAGGGTGCGGATGGCAGGGCGGAGCACAATGGCATACTCCGGTTTCACTCTTGAGCAGTTGCAGTCTGGGTTTGTTCCGAATGCCCAAGAATTGCTGAGTGAACTCGACTTGCTTGTCGATGGGCCATACCTATCAGGGCGTTCTTCGGATCGACTTTGGCGGGGTTCTGACAACCAGCGACTGATCTGCCTTTCTGACCGATACCGCCGCCAGGCCGCTCTGTGGGACCTTCGAGCCGATCAGCAATTTGAACTCCGCGTGTCTCCGTCGGGGAAGGTTGAGGTCCTTGGTATATGGCCCGCCACTCTCATTCGAAGGCTAGAGCAATGAGAGGTTCGTCTTGACATTCGAGGGAAATGGCAGATGGGCGAATTCAACAGAAAGAACGTGTTCAGGCAAAGCGGGAGAGGTGGTCCAAGGACTCGCGCGACAACCGGCCAGGTGATCGATGGCAAGGTCTCACAGGGAGACTCTGCTACATTCATCCGCGAGGAATCCACCTTCCTAGACGAAGACCTGACCACGCGCAAAGTATCCCTGCACTACTCACGTCTATGCGATTGCGGTAGGTTGATCAGCCAGAAGAACTCATTGCACGGTCAGTGTCAGCACTGTGATTGTGAGAAGTTCCTATGCGCCGAGTGTGTCAGAGTATGCCGGAAGTGTGGGCGCACCGTCTGCAGCCAGCATTCCGTTGAGCTTGACGAAGACGCCTATTGTCGCCGTTGTGCACCGACGAGAGTGCTCTGGAAGATCATGAGCGTGTTCTTCGACCTCGAAAGCAAGGAGAACGGGAAATGAGATGGGTGATTGGCATCGCATTGGTCCTGTTGCTACTGGGGCCGCTGAGAAGGCGGGTACTGTATCCTTCATTGAAGACATGGAGGCTAGGAGCGCCCTTTGTTCTCGGTTTGTACATGGGATCTCTTCTCGTCAACCGGCTCATGCCTGGCTCGCCCAACTGGATGAAGGTGGTAGGGCCCTTGTCCCTTGCAGTCATCGGCATGGGTGTAGGAAGACGGTTTCTGGATGACCTTCTTGGCCCGGCGGACCGGAAAAGGAGGAATGATGGCTGACAGCCGTGCGCAGGCCTTGGCTGAATTACTGGGGCGCGATAACCCTGCTGTCCGATCCCTGGATTGGGCCAAACACGACCCAACGATGCGCAGTGCAGCTGAGCAGATGCGCGAGAACATGGTGCGTCAGGCAGGCTGGGATCCAAACGACCTGCCGAAGTTCAAACTCCCCCGGGACATCAGTGCGAGCGACTACTCCATTGGCACTGCTGTTAGCGGTTCAGTCATGGGGCAGGAGATCGGGCTGTCGGAGGAGGATTTGAGTTCCCATATCGGGGTGTTTGGAATGACATCGACGGGGAAGAC
>JANQFY010000072.1 GCA_028277585.1 Sedimentisphaerales bacterium | reverse complement strand
GTGTCGCGCTCTCGGTGCTAACCCTGGCCGCACAGGACTTGCGCGCCAGTGGACCGCAGTTCGTACTGGGCGAATCTGTCCGGCCGGAGAAAGACATTGCAAAAGAAACCTCCGATCACCAGTTTGTCGTGGAAGGTCGACTCCGGAAACCGGGGACGATAGACCGGGTCAAGATTCGGTTGGACGAGCAGGAGAAACAACTGAGCTGGGAAGTGTCGAAACCGTCCTGGAAATCCCGTGAGTTTCGTCTACCTCCGATAGAGTTGAGCGACGAGTGGATTGGCAAGACCAAGCACTTGACGTTACAGGCCTTTCTCAAGGACGACCCCAATGCCTGCCTGGCTGAGGAACTCAAGGTCACGAGGGTCAAAGATGCGAGCCGGGAAGAGGAGGCCGTATATGGGCTACTGGTGCTACCGCTCTCGCTCGTACGCGAGAGCGATCTGACGGCCCCCGAACGCACCGGTTGGGGACCATCCAGACTCGCTCGCATATATGAGGACCTTCTGGCAAAGCTCAGGTCCCTGCCCATGTCACACCGAACCGAAGACAGCGGGGACGCATCTCTTGACGCATTCAGAGTCTACGATGTCACCGATGTCTATGGGATCGCCGATGTCGCAGCGTGGTACGAACGCGGCAAGAACGAGGAGGACGTGACCGACGATCTTTGGCGATGGCGCAAAGAAGGGAAACCCATCGGCCCTCGGGATATCGATCCCACGCTCATCGATCTGGTTATCTACGGCGACTTGCAGGTTCGGTCTTTCAGACCTGAGCCGGCACGCGAAAGAACGGGGCGTGAGATGGATGTCGCAGCCGACGAAGCGAACAAGAATGAGGTAGAGATCGAGGTCGACATCTGGCTCAGGGCCGTGGATGTTGCCAGTGAAGGCGGCTATCTGCGGTTTCCACGAAGCGACCCCCCGAGTATCCTGGCGAACATAGACTACAGAGAGGATACAAGGCAGCAGCGTTTGCGGATGCTTGCTGAAGAGGTGACCATACAGATTCCGCGATTGCGGGATGACGTTGTGGTCTACGAGGCCGACGGTCAGAGAGGAAGGCGAACACTCGAGTTCGACTTTGGCGAAACAGCGGGCGCCTTCACTCACATGAAACTATGGTTCTACAAAAAGGATACACCGGAAAACGCCAAGCTGACCAAGGGCGATTGTGTGGACTTGGTTGATATCGGGCCCCGATCTTCTCGTGTTGTTTATGGTACAGGCCAGGCAGAGCGCCACAAAGAAAGCCACTACACCGTGATTACGAAGTAGCAGCACCACGGTCATAAGGCGCCAGAAAGTCTCCAACAATACGGTGGGAGGTTTCGTCCACCTTCGGCTTAAGCCAACTCACGCAACGGACGGTGAGCATCTCGCCATAAGCTCTCCGGACTACTGGACTCACATTGTGACGCGCACCGTGACGAATCCGCCAGTCTGAAGCAGAAGTCGTACCCTGCTAACAAACAGTGACTCATGATATTGTAGATTCTGCGTTCTTTGCATTCATTGCGCTCCATTGTGTGTCTTTGACACACATGCTGTATCAGATTCCAATGCCCCGGAAGCGCCCACCTCAAGGACGATTCGGCCCGAAGGGGAAACCTACACACCTCCCACAAATCAGGGCCTATGACTTACGCGGGCCTTCGCACGTTCTACAGGCAATCAACACACATACGCCGCTGTGCGTCTCGAAGTCGGGGAGTGATACATGCTCGTCTATCACTTCCCCGACAAGTCTAGACTCGTGCCTTACCAGGGAACTGCGGCAACCGTGCGACGGAGCCGGTGCGGGCTGAGATACTGTGACAAAAGTGTCAAATGCAACATTGCTTGTGACAATTGTGTTACTGGCGTTCTCTGAGTCATCTCGCCGACAAGTAGCGGATGGCTTCAAGTAGAGCGTGTTCGGAAGTTACAATTATTTCCATTCGTCTCGTGTTATGCCAAGCGCCGTGAGTCCTTTGTTTATCGAAGACAATGGACGGCAGCCCCCCCCCAGGATCTCTCTCGTGCTTGTTTTCGCTTATTTCGGCTCGGGCTGTTCCCGCGTGCGACGGTTCTGGCACGCCGGTTGCGTAGAGACATGATGTCGTGACATCAGACACTAAGTCACTTTGGTCTTGAAGGAGAAACGAGAATGAGAAAGGTCGCTATCTATGGAAAGGGTGGGATCGGCAAGAGCACGACCACCCAGAATACCGTGGCTGCGCTGGTCGAGATGGGAAAGAAAGTCATGGTCGTGGGGTGCGATCCGAAGGCCGATTCAACACGGCTGATGCTCGGGGGGCTCGCCCAGGAAACGGTGTTGGATACGCTGCGCGAGGAAGGCGAAGACGTGGAACTGGAGGATATCCGACGCGAGGGGTTCGGCGGCACGCTGTGCGTGGAGTCGGGCGGCCCTGAACCGGGCGTGGGATGTGCAGGGCGCGGTATTATCACGTCGATCAACCTGCTCGAGCAACTCGGCGCCTACACCGAGGGCCAGCAACTCGACTATGCCTTCTACGATGTCCTGGGCGACGTCGTCTGCGGCGGGTTCGCCATGCCGATCCGCGAGGGCAAGGCGCAGGAGATCTACATCGTTTGCAGCGGCGAGATGATGGCGATGTACGCTGCGAACAACATCTGCAAGGGCATCATGAAATTTGCCGAGGCCGGCGGCGTTCGCCTGGGAGGGTTGATCTGCAACAGCCGGAACGTGGATAACGAGAAGGAGATGATCGAGGCGTTCGCTGCCCGACTCGGCACACAGATGGTTCACTTTCTGCCCCGTGACAACGATGTCCAACGAGCGGAGATCAACAAGAAGACGGTGATCGAATGGAACCCCGAGGTCCCCCAAGCGGACGAGTACCGGACGCTGGCGCGCAACATCGACGAAAACGAAATGTTCGTCGTGCCCAAGCCACTGCAAATCCCGGAGTTGGAGAGCCTGCTACTGGACTTCGGACTCCTGGCGGCGTGAATCGGCTAACGACAACTGTCTGCAGTAGTGAAAGGAAATCTGCATGATCATGGTACGAGCCATTGTACGGCCGGAGAAGATTGACGAGGTGCTTTCGGCTTTGATGTACGCGGGGTTCCCCGCCGTCACCAAGATGGATGTCTTCGGTCGCGGCAAGCAACGCGGCATGAAGATCGGTGAGATCACCTACGATGAACTGCCCAAGGAACTGATCTTCACCGTCGTCAGGGATGAGGACAAAGACTTCGTGACAGAGACCATTGTCAAAGCCGCCCGCTCCGGATCGAAGGGGGCCTTCGGCGACGGTAAGATCTTCATCTCGCCGGTGGAAGAGGCCTACACCATCAGTTCCGGCCAGAAGCAACTGTAGGCTCAGGAGGAAACGGTCATGAAAGAGGTTCTGGCAATCATTCGCATGAACAAGATGAACGAGACGAAACGGGCGCTGGCCGACGCGGGGCTGTCATCGATGACGGCCCGGAAGGTGGTGGGCCGGGGCAAGGGCAAGGTGGACTACCTGTTGCTCCAGGGCGCTGAAGAAGGTTTCGACGAGGCTATCCAACAACTCGGCCCGGGCCCCAAGCTGATCCCCAAGCGGATGATCAACATCATCATCCCGGATGACAAGGTTGAACTGGCGGTCAAGACGATCATCAAGGTCAACAAGACCGGCTCGCCCGGCGACGGCAAGATCTTCGTCGAACCGGTTCTGGACGCCATTCGCGTGCGGACCAGCGAGACCGGTGACGAGGCGATCGTCGAGCAAGAGGCCGTTCTGACATAATAGAGGTAGTGTCATGTCCCCCCGCAAAGAGATTGATGCAAACGAAATCAAAGAACAACTGCTCAAGGGCTATCCCTCGAAGGTCGCCCGCAAGCGATCGCAGCAGATTGTGGTCAACGCCAAAGACGAAGCGCTCAACGTCCCTGAGATCAAGGCCAACACCCGTACGACCCCGGGGATCATCACCCAGCGCGGGTGCACCTATGCCGGCTGCAAAGGCGTCGTGCTGGGACCGACCCGTGACATCCTGAACCTGACGCATGGTCCCATCGGTTGCGGCTTCTACTCCTGGCTGACGCGGCGCAATCAGACACGCCCTGTCTCCGACGAGGATCACAACTTCATGACGTACTGTTTCTCGACGGATATGCAGGAGAACGAGATCATCTTCGGCGGTGAGAAGAAACTTGCCGAGGCGATCCGCGAAGCCCATAGAGTATTCAAGCCCAAGGCCATCGGCGTCTTCGCCACCTGTCCGGTCGGGCTGATCGGGGACGACATCCACACCGTGGCCAAGCAGATGTCCGAGGAACTGGGGATCAACGTCTTCGGCTTCAGTTGCGAGGGCTATAAGGGGGTCAGTCAATCGGCGGGCCATCACATCGCCAACAACCAGCTCTTCAAGCACGTGATCGGGCGCGGCGAGAAGCCGTCGGAGGAGAAGTTCCGTATCAATCTGCTCGGTGAGTACAACATTGGCGGCGACGCATTCATCATTGACGACCTGCTGAAACGCTGCGGCATTCACCTGGGCGCCACGTTCAGCGGGAACTCCAGCTACGAAGGTTTTGAGAACGCTCACCACTCGGATCTGAACTGTGTGATGTGTCACCGGTCCATCAACTACGTCGCCGACATGATCGAGGAGAAGTACGGCGTGCCCTGGATCAAGGTCAACTTCATCGGCGCCGAAGCGACCGCCAAGTCCCTGCGCAAGATCGCTCAGTACTTCGAGGACGAGGCGCTGACCAAACGTGTCGAGGAGGTCATCGCCGAGGAGATGGAGGCGGTCGAAGCGGTCCAGCGCGAGATCAGAGCCCGGTGCGAGGGCAAGCTGGCGATGCTCTTTGTTGGGGGCTCGCGGGCGCACCACTACCAGGAACTGTTCAATGAGATCGGGATGAAGACGATCGCGGCCGGGTACGAGTTCGCCCACCGCGATGACTACGAAGGACGCAAGGTGCTGCCCACGATCAAGATCGACGCTGACAGTCGCAATATCGAGGAACTCACGGTGACGGCCGATCCGAAGGAGTACCGGCCGCGCAAGACGGAGGAGCAGATCGAGGCTTTGGAGGCGAGCGGCCTGGAGTTCAAGGGCTACGAGGGCATGATGCCCACCATGGAGAACGGGACCCTAGTCGTCGACGACATCAGCCAGTATGAGTCGGAGAAACTGATCGAGATCTTCAAGCCGGCCATCTTCTGCGCCGGGATCAAGGAGAAATACGCCGTACAGAAGACGGGGACACCCATGCTCCAACTGCACAGCTACGACTACGGGGGGCCTTTCGCGGCTTTCCAGGGCGCCCTTACCTTCTACCGGACGGTCGATCGGATGATCAGTGCGCGCATTTGGTCGCAGATTAAACCCCCGTGGAAGATGGCGGGCCAACCCACGTTGGAAGCGGAATTCGTCCACGCAGAATAGACTCCAAGGAGAGATCGATGTTACTCAGACACACCACCGCCGAGGTTGCCGAACGCAGCGCCTTGTCGGTCAATCCCGCGAAGACCTGTCAACCGATTGGCGCGATGTATGCGGCTCTCGGGCTGCATCGCTGTCTGCCCCACAGTCACGGTTCCCAGGGCTGTTGCGCGTATCATCGCAGCGCGTTGACGCGCCATTACAAGGAGCCCATCATGGCCGGGACCAGTTCCTTCACGGAAGGGTCGTCGGTCTTCGGGGGCCAGTCGAATCTGCTGCAGGCCTTGAACAACATGTTCACGCTCTACGATCCGGATGTCGTGGCGGTCCATACCACCTGCCTTTCCGAGACGATCGGAGACGATATCCCCCAGATCGTGGACAAGGCCAACGAGAAGGGCCATATCCCCGAGGGCAAGTATGTGATCCATGCCAACACCCCGAGCTATGTCGGTTCGCATGTCACGGGCTTTGCCAACATGGCCAAGGCGATGGTCGACTACCTGGCCGAACCAGCCGCGATGAAGAACGAGTGTATCAACATCGTGCCCGGCTGGGTGGAACCGGCGGATATGCGGGAGATCAAGCGCCTCTGCTGGCAGATGGGGGTCGATGTCATCATGTTCCCGGACACCAGCGACGTGCTCGACGCGCCGCAAACGGGCGAATACGAATTCTATCCCAAGGGCGGTGTCACGATTCCGGAGCTGAAGCAGACCGGCGCCAGCTCGGCTACGCTGGCGCTGGGCCATACCGCCTCGGCCCCGGCCGCCCGCGCGCTGGATGTCAAGTGCAACGTACCTTGCGAAGTGCTCGATCTTCCAATCGGCCTGGCGGCGACGGACCGCTTCGTCGACGCCCTGCGCCGGACGGCGCGGGTTGAGGTGCCTCAGTATCTGGAAAACGAGCGGGGTCGGGTGGTGGATGTCATCACGGACATGCACCAGTATTTCCACGGCAAACGCGTCGCGCTCTGGGGCGACCCCGACCAACTGGTTTCGCTGACGGAGTTCCTCGTGGATCTCGACATGCGACCCGTCTACATCGTCACCGGCACGCCCGGCAAGGCGTTCCTCAAGCGGATCGAGAAAGCGCTCGACGGGCGCGTTCCGGAAGCCAAGGTCAAGCAGGGGCTCGGCGCCGACATGTTCCTGATGCACCAGTGGATCAAGAATGAGCCGGTGGATTTGCTGATCGGTAACACGTATGGAAAGTACATCTCCCGGGACGAGGACACCCCGCTGATCCGTCACGGTTTTCCTATTCTCGATCGGATCGGACATTCCTACTTCCCGACGGTCGGATACGGCGGCGCGCTGCGTCTGCTCGAGAAGATCCTCGATGCGTTGCTTAGCGACCAGGACAAGAACAGTCCTGAGGAAAGCTTCGAACTGGTGATGTAACGATGGAAACGGCACGGCACAACATTCTGGAAGGACGCAAGGACCAGGTCCACCGCAAGGGCCAGGAGCCCTTCAACATGGCCTGTGAGAAACACAGCCTGGCCGGCTCGGTCAGCCAACGCGCCTGCGTGTTCTGCGGGAGCCGAGTGGTCCTCTATCCTATTGCGGATGCCCTGCACTTGATCCACGGCCCCGCGGGATGTGCTGCCTACACGTGGGACATCCGCGGCGCCCTGTCGTCCGGCCCTCAGTTGCATCGGCTCAGCTTCACAACCGATCTGCGCGAGAGGGATGTCATTTTCGGAGGAGAGAAGAAGCTCTATCACGCACTGGTCGAACTGATCGACCAATTCCAGCCGAAAGCGGCTTTTGTCTATGCCACGTGCATCGTCGGAGTGATCGGTGATGATGTGGATGCCGTCTGCAAGAGAGTGCAGGAAGAGAAGAGCATTCCGGTCCTGCCCGTACACAGCGAGGGGTTCAAGGGAACCAAGAAGGATGGTTACAAAGCGGCGTGTGATGCTATGGGCCGGCTCGTTGGCACCGGTGACACCGCCGGCATCGGACCGCGCAGTCTCAACATCATGGGCGACTTCAACATCGCAGGTGAGACCTGGTTGATCAAACGCTATTACGAGCGAATGGGTTTACAGGTAGTTGCCTCCTTTACCGGGGATGGCCGTATCGACGACCTGAGGCGGGCTCACGGTGCTGCGCTGAATGTGGTTCAGTGCAGTGGGTCAATGATCCACCTGGCCAAAGACATGAAGGAACGGTACGGCATCCCCTTTATCCATGTTTCTTACTTTGGCATCGAAGACATGTCACGGGCTCTCTACGAGGTTGCAGAATTCTTCCATGATCAGGACATCGTGGACAGGACCCAGAAGCTGGTGCGCGACGAGGTGAGCCAGATCATGCCCGAGTTGAATCGTTACCGGGAGAAGCTGATGGGCAAGCGCGCCTGCGTCTACACGGGCGGCGCCTTCAAGGCCTTCTCCCTGGTCCGCTCGCTGCGTACGCTGGGCGTTCAGACCGTCGTCGTCGGCTCACAGACAGGCAGCAAGGACGACTATGACCTGCTCCGCAAGCTGTGCGACGAAGGCACCATTCTCGTGGACGACACCAATCCGGTAGAGCTGTCTCGCTTCGTGCAGGAGAAGGGAGCGGACCTGCTGATTGGCGGCGTGAAGGAGCGACCGATTGCCTACAAGCTGGGCTTGGGCTTCTGCGATCACAACCACGAGCGCAAACAGGTCCTGGCCGGCTACGAAGGAATGGTCAATTTCGCCCGGGAAGTCTATTCGTCTGTGTGTAGCCCGGTATGGAAGCTGGTGCCGGGCCGGCGCACTGAATCGGAGGCGTCCGGAGAGGCCGCCGCCCCAACCCTGCTGCCTGTAGCGAGAAAGGTTAGCTGATGGGAAAGTCGAAAGTCACAGCCAAACCGAATCCAACGTCTGGGGAATGTCGGCACGCGACCCGCAATCCCTGTCGACTCTGCACGCCGTTCGGCGCCTGCATGGTCTTTCATGGCATCTCGGGATGTGTTCCATTCATTCACGGGTCGCAAGGCTGCGCCACGTACATCCGCCGCTACCTCATCGGCCACTACCGCGAGCCCGTCGACATCGCCTGCTCCAATTTCGCCGAGCCGACCACGGTCTTTGGCGGCAAGCAGAACCTCGAGACTGGGTTGATCAACGTCGCGGCGCAGTACGTTCCTGAGATGATCGGGATCTGCACGACGTGTCTGGCCGAGACCATCGGTGATGATGTCCCGATGTTCCTGCATGAGATCACCAAACAGCATCCGGACCTGCCTCGGCTCGTCCAAGTGGCGACGCCGAGCTACTGTGGCACCCACACCGATGGTTTCAATCAGGCGGTACGCTCCGTGGTTGAAGCGCTCGCCCAGAGCGGCGCGAAACACCACGGCGTCAATCTGTTCAGTGGCATGCTTTCGCCGGCGGATTTGCGCTATCTCAAGGAGATCATGACAGACTTCGGACTGGCTGCAACCGTATTGCCCGACTATTCCGATTCCTTCGATGGAGAGGTGTGGGGACAATACAAGAAGAACATCGAGCATGGTACGGCCATCGCGGACATTGAAAAGGCGGGCGGCGCCCGCGCCTCGATCGAGTTCTACTCGACCGCCAGCAGCAAGAAGTCAGCCGGCGGCTATTTGCTCGAACGCTTTGGCACCCCTTACTACGGCATGCCCATTCCCATCAGCGTCAAGGACACCGACCGGTTCCTCAGCGTGGTCTCACAGTTGAGCGGACGTGTCCCGCCGGACAAGTATGACGGTGAGCGGGGCCGACTCATCGATGCCTACGTCGACGGACACAAGTACGTCTTCGAGAAACGAGCCGTGGTCTATGGCGAAGAGTGTCTCGTTGTGTCGCTGGCGAGCTTCCTGAGTGAGATCGGGATCGTCCCCGCTCTCTGTGCCAGCGGAGGGCACAGCGGGCGGCTCCGCGACGCGCTGGCCGAGCAGATCCCGGAAATGATGCCCGATGTCACGGTCCTCGAAGATACGGACTTCTGGGACATCGCCGAGGCGGCCAAAGCGGTCCGCCCGGACCTCATCATCGGTAACAGCAATGGCTACAAGCTCAAGCGCGAGCTGGGTATTCCGCTGATCCGAGTCGGCCTGCCTATTCACGACCGGATCGGGGCCTCGCGCATTCTGCACGTGGGCTATCGAGGCGCTCAGCAACTCTACGACCGAATCGTCAACGCCCTGATCGAACAGCAACAGGAAGAAAGCTCCGTAGGCTATACCCATATATGAAAGACCGATCATGAGCCGCGACTTGTCACGACATCCCTGTTTCAACGCCGAAGTGAAGCGCCAGTATGGGCGTATTCACCTGCCGGTAGCGCCGCAGTGCAACGTCCGCTGCAATTTCTGCAACCGCAAGTACGATTGTGTTAACGAGAGTCGTCCCGGCGTGACCAGCAGCGTGCTATCTCCGGGGCAAGCCCTGCGCTACCTCAGGAAGATGTACGAGCGCGACTCGCGCCTGTCGGTCGTGGGCATCGCCGGGCCAGGTGACGCATTCGCCGATGCCGAAGAGACACTGGAGACCTTGCGGCTGGTCCGCGAGGCGTTTCCTGACATGCTGCTCTGCGTGGCGACGAACGGGCTCAATGCCCCGGCTCACATCCCCGAGTTGGCGGAGATCGGAGGGACGCACTTGACGATCACCGTCAACGCAGTCGATCCTGAGGTGGGCGCGCACGTTTACGCCTGGATTCGCGACGGCAAGAAGATCCTGCGCGGGACCGCTGGAGCACGGCTCCTGTTGGAACGCCAGATCGAGGCCATCCGACTCTGCAAAGAGCACAACCTCATCGTGAAGATCAACAGCATCCTGATCCCTGGTGTCAACGACCGACATATCGCCGACGTTGCCAAGAAGGTGTCCGAACTGGGAGCCGATTTGTTCAATTGCATTGGCATGTGTCCCGTGCCTGGGACGCCGTTCGAGGAGATCGGCGAGCCCAAACCCGAGTTGGTCGAGGCGGTGCGCGCCCAGGCCAGGCAGTACATGCCGCAGATGTCCCACTGCACGCGCTGTCGCGCCGATGCCGTGGGTTGTCTGGGCGACAGCGTCCCGGGCGCTGCCATCCAACTCCTGCGCGAAACGGCGGCCGAGCCGATCAATCCGGGTGAAGAGAGACCCTATGTGGCCGTCGCCAGTATGGAAGGGGTTCTGGTGAACGAGCATCTGGGCCGGGCGAAGCATCTCTGGATCTTCAGACCGTCCGACAACGGTTTCGAACTGGTCGAGACGCGCCAGACCCCGCCCGGTGGTGGTGAGATGCGCTGGCGGCAATTGGCTGGCACGCTGCGCGATTGCCGCGCCGTCCTGACGGCAGCGGCCGGGGACAAGCCGGTACAGGCACTGAAGAAAGCCGGCATCCGCGTGGGCCTTGTCGAAGGACTGATCGAACGGGCCCTGGAGATCGTCTATGAGGGGGGCGATCTGGACATCTACGCCGTGCGAGGGCGCTGCGGTGGATGCGCCGGCGGCGCCAAAGGTTGCATGTAGAGAAACGCATACGTAACAGGAGAAGAACATGAGCAAACCACAGTATCATTTCCTTGTCTGCAACAGCTTTCGTCTATCAGGCGAACCGCAAGGCGTGTGCAACAAGAAGGGCGCCGTCGACTTGCTGCAGTATCTCGAGGAGGAGATCATCGATCGGAGTCTCGACGCTCAGGTCTCGAGCACCGGCTGCCTGAAGGCCTGCGATCGCGGTCCGGTCATGGTCGTTTACCCCGCCGGCTGGTGGTTCGGCGAGGTGACAGAAGAGAAGATCGATGATGTCCTGGATGCGCTCGATGATGGAGAACCACCATCCGACTCCTTGCTGTTCTCATGATGAGGACGCCATGCAGAGCATGAGAAGTTCCTCCAATGATGTGTGGTCACGATATACTGCGATTCTGGATGCCCACTGTGAGTCTGTTGCTGACTCCGACCCTGGCCGTGCCGGCGCAGAAGTCGGCGATTCTGTCGGGCGAACCACCGATCGTCGTCTTTGCGGCCGCGGGGGCCACCGACGCGGTGACCGCACTTTGTCGCGAGTACGAGGCTGCATCTGCCGCTGAGATCACGCTGAGTTTCGCTTCGTCCTCCACGCTAGCCCGCCAAATCGAAGCCGGTGCTGAGGCGGACGTCTTCATCTCCGCCAACAAGCAGTGGATGGACTACGTTCAGGATAAGGGTGTGCTGTCGCCCGAAACGCGCACCGATTGGGCCTCCAATCGGCTGGCGCTGGTCGCTCCGAAAGGGACTGGAGCGATGATCCCCAAGGGGGCGAACCGGGCGGAACTCTTGTCCAGGTTGGCCGGTATCCGAGGTAAGATCGCCGTCGGCGACCCTGGTCACGTACCGGCGGGCATGTATGCTAAGCAAGCGCTGGAATCAGCCTGTCTCTATGAGTCGTTGAAGAGTCGACTTGTTGCTTGTCCTTCTGTACGCGCCGCCATGCGTCTCGTCGAGGAGGGTCAGGTCGAAACGGGTATCGTCTACCAATCGGATGCGGTGACCTCCGACCGGGTCACGGTTGTCGGCATCTTTCCTCAACAGTGGCACGACCCCATTACGTTTCAGATCGGCTTGCTGCGAGGCCGCCGACCTTCAGCCGCGTCGCTGGCTGAATTCTTGACCGGTGCGCATGCCTCTCGGACACTGACCCAATTTGGCTTTGGCAACAGCCACCGCGCGGTCTTCACAAGTCCAACCTCTGCGTCGCCCTCCGCATCGCTCTGGCGTCTCACGGAACCGGAGCGTGCAGCCTTGGCTGTATCGCTCAGAGTGGCTCTGACATCCGTGCTGCTGCTAATCGCTCCGGGCATCTTCCTGGGGTATGTACTGGCCCGCAAGGACTTCGCCGGCAAGACGTTGGTGGAAGGCCTCGTGCACGCGCCGCTGGTGTTGCCGCCGATTGTCCTGGGATACCTGCTACTGCTCTTGCTCGGTCCGAACGGCCCCGGTGGACGGTGGCTCCACCAGATCTTCGGCATTGAGTTGGCCTTCACGTTCAAGGCGGCTGTTCTCGCTTCAGCCGTGGTGGCACTGCCGCTGATGGTGCGTTCGGTCCGCACCGCCGTGGCCGTGGCTGATCGGGGGCTCGAAGCGGCCGCTTACACCCTGGGGGCTGGTCCCATCAGGACATTCCTGCTTGTCACACTGCCGCTCGTAGCGCCAGGCGTCATCGCCGGTACGGTGTTGGCCTTTGCCCGCAGCTTGGGGGAATTCGGAGCAACGGCCGTCTTCATGGGCAACCTGGAAGGTCAACGGACATTGCCGTTGGCGATATACTCCGCCCTGCAGACCGCCGGCGGTGACCGAACCGTGTGGAGGCTGGCGGCGCTGTCTGTCTTCACCTCGCTGGTAGCAGTGGTGATCTCGGAAGTACTCACCAGAAGGGCTGGAAGAATCCTGGAGCAGAGCCGTGCGACTTGAAATGAACGTAGAGAAGACCCGGTCCGGATTCCATCTGCACATGGATGGTCAATTGGAGGTGAAGACCTTGGGGCTGTTCGGCCCTTCCGGGGTGGGCAAGACGACCCTGCTACACCTTCTGGCCGGTTTGGAGCGACCCGACACCGGCAGGATCGTCCTGGACGGCCAGACGCTGTGCGACACGCGTCAGGGCCTCTTCGTTCCACCTCACGAGCGGCGCATCGGAGTCGTATTCCAGGAGGGACGGCTCTTTCCTCATCTCAGTGTACGGCGAAACCTGAAGTTCGCCCAGCGTCTGGCCCCCCGGTCGTCGCGACGTCTGTCCTTCGATACGATCGTCGAGATCCTCGAATTGGGCTACCTGTTGGGTCGTCGCACTCCCAGTCTTTCCGGGGGAGAGTCTCAGCGTGTCGCCCTGGCGCGAGCGTTGCTCGCGGCCCCGCAGATCCTGTTGCTCGACGAACCTGTTTCGGCCTTGGATGGTCGTCGCGAAGCGCAGGTCTTGCCTTTGCTCAAGCGTCTTGAACGCGAGTTCGATTTGCCCATGATTCTCGTCAGTCATCGTTTGAGCCAGATTCGCTATCTGACCGACGATCTGGCCATCATGCGAGATGGTCGACTTCAAGCCAGTGGTCGATTCGAAACGCTGATCGAGGATCCAGATGTCGTGCGGCTGATGTATGGCCATGACCTGCTCAATGTTCTGCGTCTTCGGGTCGTTCGCCAGGCGTATGACGACGGTATGACATTGCTGGAACCCTGCACGCCGAGTCCGCGCGTTCCGTGTGTCAGAGGACCGTTGGTTGCATGTGCCAAGGGCACTCCGGTCGTCGCGACGGTGCGTCCTGAGGACATCATTGTATCGCTGGCCCCCGCGGAGCACATCTCCGCCCGCAACCAACTCCGGGGCGTCATCAAGAAAATTGTGCGTGTGAATGGGCGAACGCTCTGTTACGTCGATGCCGGAATGAGTCTGCTGGTCGATGTGACACACAGTGCGGTTGCGGAGCTGGAGTTGAGTCCTGGCAAGAAGGTCTGGTGTCTGTTGAAAGCCCACGCCGTCTCGTATCCCTACGAAAGCCATGCGACATCTCCCGGAGACTACCTCAGGACCCTCAATTGAAACCCGCGTGCGGCGGTATCGACCGGAGCGGAGGTTCTATCAATGGTGTGTCCGAATCACACAGAAATCAGGAGAACAGGTGCCTTGAGAACATGTCATTCACACTACTGCGAGAGCATTCTGCTCGTGGACACGACCTTGCGCGAGGGGCAACAACACGGCCTGGTCAGGTTCAAGACCGAGGATGTCCTGGGCATTGCACGGCTGCTGGATACGTTCGGAATAGATCTCATCGAAGTGGGACACCCGGCGGTGTCGAAGCGAGACATGGAGACGGCCCAGGCCATTTGTAGTGCGGGGCTGTGTGCTGGCACACTTGCTCACGCGAGGGCCAATACCGGGGATGTCGAAATAGCTGTCCAGAGTGGCGCTGAATGGATAGGGATCTTCGCAGGTATCAACGCGCCATCATTGGAACACAGACTGCACAAGTCAGAGGCACAAGTGTTGGACCTCATCGGGCAGGCCGTCCGGCTCGCCAAGGACCTGGGCGCATCCGTTCGGTACACTTGTGAAGATGCCTCGCGCACTCCGATTGAAGATGTGACTCGGGCGTTCCGAGTGGCAATTGACGCGGGGGCCGACCGCGTCAGTTATGCCGACACAGTAGGGACGATGACGCCCAGCACAATGGGGCGAGTCATGACGGAGTTGACGGGAGAGTTTGGAGACATCGTTCATGTCCACTGCCATAATGACTTTGGGCTGGCAGCCGCAAACTCCCTTGCGGCGTTCGAGGCTGGCGCTGTCGCCATTGATGTGTCGGTGGATGGTATAGGTGAACGGTGCGGGATCGCGTCACTTGCAGAAGTTGCCTGCTGTCTACGGCAACTGTATGCCGTTGATAAGAAGTGGCAGTTGGCGGTGCTGCCGGAGTTGTCACGTAGTCTCCGTTCAGCGGTTGGGACAAACGCCATCGATACGCAACCATTGACTGGCCGTTATTCATTCGCCCACAAAGCGGGTCTTCATATAGCGGCTGAGTCTGAAACCGCGACGGCTTACGAAGCACTATCACCTGCAGCACTGGGAGAAGAACGTAAGTACATTCTGAGTCCACTGCTAGGATCGCGCGCCTTACGAGCCGCTCTGGCATGCAATGACAGTACGCTGAGCGGGGATACCTTCCGACGACTCCTGCAGTGCTTCAAGGATCGCCAGCATCAGCACATTCTTCATCAAAGGGAGATGGTCTGATCGCCGACTTCGTCTGCCGGAAGCGCATCCATGGAAACTGTGACATGCAGAGGTCGATGGTGCTGGCGTCTAACACATAGACGGTGTTCTTCAGATCGAGGCCAAGATCATCGTCGCGGCATAGTTCGATCGCCTCGCTGATCAGGATCTGGGCAAAGTCGGCATAGATGTGACCGTTGTCAACTGTCATCGGCGCTGCTCAAAGCAGCCAGTTGTGTACGCCACTTCGCCGCTTCATCGGGTCTGTTCGAGGCTTCGTAGAGCTCGACGAAGCCCAGCATGCAACCGCGGGTCTCAGGGTGTGTCAGGCCGAGAAGGCGTCGTGCCGCGGCCAGCGCCGCCGTAAGCTCTTCCTGGGTCGCCTTAGCCTTCCTGTCACGAAGCATGGTTCTGGCGCGCCACGACAAGAAGCCCTCTCGAACGACCCGATTGGACTCAAACAAACGGAGGTGAAACCGCCGGTAGAAATTGGAGCGAGGGGTGCTGTCTCGGCTGGCGTCCAGTTCCATCGACTTCTTCTCTTCTCGAACGGCCGCGGCGAAATCTCCCGCCTCGGCATAGGCCGCCGCCAAGGTGTTAACATAGGAACTAACGCCGTAATCCGTCATTTCACACGCCTTGCGTGCGTTGGCTATCGCCTTGGCGCTATCGCGTATCACCTCCGAAGGATACGTTGACTGATACCAGGCCAACGAATTCAGGATCCCCGCGCGTAGGCGGCGGTTGCCACCATCGGACCCAGCCAACCTCGCCATTTCCTCACGACACCATCTCTCGAGTTCCTCTGCCTGTTCCTGCATGGCATAGAGACGCATGATTTGGAATGCCGCGCCACGGACCGCGAAGTACTCCTCCCCGTAGATCGGTCTTCCGTTGTCGCGCACATCCACAAACTGCTGCCTGGCTTGACGGTACTTGCCCTGCAACATATAGACACGACCAAGCAACGCCATGTGTTGAAGCATCCAGGCGTTTCCTTTACCCAGGGCCTTGCTCCCAAGTTCCACGGCCTGGACCAACGGCGCCTCGGCCTTGTCATACAGATGCTGCATGGCATACACCTGTCCCAGGGTTCCCATGGCCATGATGGTCTGGGGATGCGCTTCTCCCAGAACACGCCGGCCGGTCTCGATGCCTCTCAGTGCATTCTGCTCAGCCTCTCCGAATCTGGAGGTCCACGCCTGCAGCCAAGCACCCATGACCATGAAGTCGAAGGTCAGTCTGTGCCCCTCGCCCAATACCCGCTTGGCGATCTGCCAACCCTCAAAGCACAAAGGCAATGCCTGGCTCTCCTGTCCCGGGCCGCCGAAGTGCAGATACGCCAAAGCATACATGGCCTCTAACGTCATCGGGTCCTCTTTGCCGAAGCGCTGTATGCATGACTCATAGATAGGAGGCAACAGCGCTTCAGCCTTCTCGATAGAGTTGCGCTGGTCCAGATTCCTGTAGACGAGGCCCAGCCAGATACTGGTCCGCAACGTATCGGCGTGCTCGGGGCCCAGGAGACGGCGTTGAGTTTCCAGGGCTTGGGCCAAGAGCGGCTTGGCCTCGGTATACCGACCCTGCAAGAGACGCAGTCGTCCGAGTTGGCTCATCGAATCCAGGACCAGGAGGTCCTTATCACCAAGCTGTCTGCGACGGAGGTCACAGGCCCGCTGCAGGTGGAACTCAGCCTGTCTGTAGTCGCCCAGTTCAACATAGGTTCGACCCAGGTGCTGACGAATGGAGGCCTCAACCAAAGGTTCGCCGCCAAACTCGCCTTCAAGCCTTAGGGCCGCCGCTTGGACGATCGAACGGACTGTCACCTCGCGATTCATGGCTTGCTGAAGCGCCACCGATCCCAAGAGATCGTCACCGAGGAAATCCGTCACCGCCTGGGCGGCACGAGCCTGCCGGTCCGCCTTGATCGCGAAGGCCGCGACCCCGACCACACCGGCCAGGAACACCAGGAACACCGCCGCGAAACCCGTGGCCAGCGCCCGGTGTCGACGCAGCAGCTTGCGGAGCACGTAGAACGTCGAATCGGCCCGAGCGCTGATCGCTTCGCCACGCAGGTAGCGACGGATGTCTTCGGCCAAATCGGCGGCCGTCTGGTAGCGGCGCGCTTTGTCTTTCGCCAGCGCCCGCGCCACCAGGACCGATACATCGCCGCGCAGGGTGGAGTCGAAATCGGTCAGCCGCGCGGGATCGGTTTCCTTGATGCGTCGCACGGCCTCCGGGACGGAGCAGCCCTTGAGGTCGATCGGGTGGTGACCGGCCAAGACCTCGAACAGCATCACGCCCAGCGCCCAAACGTCGGAGCGGACATCGATATGAGCCGTATCGCCCGACACCTGCTCGGGGCTCATGTAGCCCAAGGTGCCGAGAAGCGAGTCGGCGCGGGTCTCGATGGTTCGTTGCTCTGCCTCAGGGCCAATCATGCGGGCGATGCCGAAGTCGAGAATCTTCGGCTGCCCCACCAGCCCTACGCGATGATCCAGCCCCACGCCGGTGGTTCCGTCCTCTGTGACGAGGACGTTCTCCGGCTTCAGATCGCGATGGATG
The DNA here is from genome assembly GCA_028277585.1 of Sedimentisphaerales bacterium. GTDB lineage: Bacteria > Planctomycetota > Phycisphaerae > Sedimentisphaerales > Anaerobacaceae > Anaerobaca. The sequence goes on along the minus strand of JANQFY010000072.1, from coordinate 7,882 downwards.
ACGCCGCGCTGGTGGGCGTGGTGCACCGCATCGCACACACGGGCCACCAGTTCCAGACGGGCATGAGTACCAAGACCCTCACGCCGTACGTACTCGTCGAGTCGTACGCCACTGACGTACTCCATGGCCAGGAAAGGCAACTCGGTCCCGTCATCGAGACTAGCCGTCCCGGCCTCGAAAATCTGCGCGATCCCCGGATGTTGGAGCTGACCAAGGATTTCCCCCTCATGGCGAAAGCGGCCGCACACCTCGGATGACATCTGCCCCGGCCGGATGACCTTGAGCGCCACGCGCCGCCGGGGGGAGAACTGCTGGGCCTCGTATACCCGGCCCATGCCCCCGACGCCGATGAGGCGGACAACCTCGTAACCGGCAAGTTGGCTTCCTGGGCGCAGCCAATTGCTCCCGACAGGATGACTCTGCAGAAGGGCTGCCGGAGCGTCTACCCGGCAACGCAACAACTCTTTTACACTCCGACGCAGTTCCGAATCGTCACCACATTCGCGGTCGAGCAAGGCTTCCTGCTCCGCGGGGGCAAGGTCAGTCGCCCGATCGAAGAGTTCCCAGACCTGGTCGGAGTATGTCCGGGGCAACGACAGGATCTGCGTCGCCAGGACATCCGGGCTCAAGCCGGCCGATGGAAGGAAATCGGCCGCTTCTTCGTGCGACCTGAGCAACGATTCCACCTCGGCACGCAGGTCCGCATCGCTGCAACACACGCTATCCAGGTAGGCGCTCTGCTCTCTGGCGTTCTTCATTTCAAGTGCCCCACAGAAGATGGACTTGACGCTATCCGGCTTCTTGCCCATGGCACAATTCCCCTAGCAATCCCCTTCCACACTACAGTGCGAAATCCAGATGATGAGAGGGACCGGAAAAAAGGAAATAAAGAGCACTTTTCTTGTCGCCTTCACCCAGACTCTTGAGACCCTATACACTGGAATCGGGATGCGTTGGACGTATCAACAATGGGAAACGCGAGCCCTACTGGGGCACTGGGTCGCCCGATTTCCCGATTTCCCGATGCAACCACGCCCGCGCGAAGGCCAGGTGCTTCACGACGGTGCGGCGCGAGATGCCCTGGATCACCGCCACTTCTTCGAGGGTGAGTCCGGCGAAATAGTGCAATTTGATCAGATCGGCCCCGGCGGGATCTTCGCTTGCCATCTTGTCAAGGGCACCATCCAACGCCAGGAGGTCATCAGGGCAGAACTCCTCTACGGTAAGATGCATCGATTCGCTGAACTCAACGCGCTGTCTGCCCCCTCCTCGTTTCAAGCTCTTCTTTTTTCGGGCATTCTCGACCAGAATCCGCCGCATCGCTTCGGCGGCCGCCTTGAAGAAATGGCCGCTGCTGTTCCAATTCTGGTCCTGAGCGTCGACCAGACGAATGTAGGCCTCATGGACCAGAGCCGTGGCCTGAAGTGTTTGCCCGCACGGTTCTTGTGACATCCTCTGGGCGGCAAGGCGGCGCAGCTCCTCATAGACCAGCGGGAGGAGTTTCTCGGTTGCGCCCGCCTCTTGGCGCTCGATCGCGTTCAGGATCTGGGTGACATCGCTCATGAATACGCCCCTATGTGCTCCACTTCCATGACCGACCCGAGGGAAGACCCCGTCGCACAGTCCTTCGTGAATCGCCCATCCGAAAGACCAGCCACGGGTCATTGTAGTCGATCTGCCGGCGATCTGCAACATTCGGCGGCCGACAGCCGGACACCGTGCGTCCGAACAGAAAAAACGCGCATGGTCCCATTTTTCCGTTCCCTCCCATCATCTGGATCTCGCACTACAAGACAGAAGGGAATCGTCGAAGCCGTGTTCGCATGGGATTCTCACCTACCATAGTCAGAGAAGTCACTTTCGTGAATTGCGAGGACCACAAATGAGCGGAACCACGATGACAGTCGCACCGTGTGAGGAGCAACAGGCTACCTGGCAGAAGGAAATCGACACGCTCGTCACGCGGGCCCGGGAAGCGGCGTCGCAGTTCCTGACTCTCGGACAGGAGGACGTCGATCACATCGTGCGGGCTGCGGCGCTGGCAGGCGAAGCGGATCGACTGGCGCTGGCCCGGCTCGCGGTAGAAGAGACCGGGATGGGGGTCTTTGAGGACAAGGTCATCAAGAATCAGTTCGCCACTGAATACATCTACAATGACGTCAAGGACATCAAGACGGTGGGCGTCCTTCGCCGCGACCCCTTACGCGGCATCGTCGAGATGGCCGAACCGGTGGGGCCAATTGCCGCCATCACGCCCGTCACGAATCCGACGTCGACCGTGATGTTCAAATGTATCATCGCCTTGAAGACGCGCAATCCAGTGATTGTCGCGGCGCATCCGAAGGCGTTGCGGTGCAGTATCAAGGCCGCCCGGACGTTGTACGAAGCCGCGGTGAAGGCCGGGGCGCCGAAGGACGCCATCCAATGGGTGGAGCATCCCTCGGTGGAGGCAACCAACTACCTGATGGGACATCCGGACCTGGCTCTCGTGCTGGCGACCGGCGGCGCCAACATGGTGAAAGCGGCCTACAGTTCGGGGACACCGGCCTTCGGCGTCGGCCCCGGGAATACGCCGGCCTATATCGACCGGACGGCCTCGATCGACCTGGCGGTGACGAGCATCATCCTCTCCAAGACGTTTGATAACGGGACGATCTGCGCGTCGGAACAGTCGGTCGTCACTCACACGGACGTTGCCGACGAAGTGGAATCGGCGTTTGAGCGGAACGGTGTCTACTTCTGTTCGGTGGACGAAGCAGAGCGTCTGGCCGCGGTGGCGATCGACCCGGAACGTCAGATGATGTCCGGCGCGGTGGTGGGCCAGCCCGCGACCAAGATCGCGGAACTCGCAGACATCAAGGTCCGGGCAGGGACCAAGATTCTCGGGGTCCGTCTGGAAGAGGTCGGGCCGGATTGCCCGCTCTCGCGCGAGAAACTCAGCCCCATTCTCGGTTTCTACCGGGCGACGACATCCGACGAGGGATTGTCACGTTGCCAGGAGATCTCCGAGTTCGGAGGGCTGGGGCATACCGCCGTGGTGTATGCCGAAGACGCCACGGTCATCGAGGCGTTCCAGAACGCCCTCAGTGCAAGCCGGATTCTGGTGAATTCCCCCAGCTCCCACGGCGCCATTGGTGACATCTACAACCGAATCGGGCCGTCCCTGACACTGGGCTGCGGCACGCGCGGGGGCAATATCACCACCTCGAACATCTCAGTAATGAACCTGCTGAATGTGAAACAGGTCACCGAGCGGCGGATGAACATGCTATGGATGCAGGTTCCCAAAGAGATCTACTTCAATTTTGGATGCCTCGAGTATCTGCGTGGCATTGTCGCTGAGAACGTGGTCATCGTGACCGATCCGATGATGGTCAAGATCGGCAACGTGGACAAGGTCGTCAGGTTGCTCGAGAACGTTCAGCACGTGCGCGTCTTCTCCGACGTTGAGCCGGACCCGTCCGTCGACACCGTCATGGCGGGCAAGGCCTTTCTCGACCTGTACCAGCCCGAGTACATCATCGCCCTGGGGGGCGGGTCCCCCATCGATGCCGCCAAGGGGATGTGGCTGTTCTACGAGCATCCGGACACCCGCTTTGAGGACCTGCGGCTCAAGTTCGCTGACATTCGCAAACGAACCTACCGCTTGCCTACACTGGGCGGCAAATGCAAACTGATCGCGGTTCCCACCACGAGCGGAACGGGAAGCGAGGTCACCGCCTTCGCGGTCATCACCGACAAGGAGAACGACATCAAATACCCACTGGCCGATTATGCGCTGACGCCGACGGTGGCGATCGTTGACCCTGAACTGGCGATGACGATGCCCCCATCCGTGACGGCTGATACGGGCTTCGATGTTCTGACGCATGCTATCGAAGCATACGTCTCTGTCTGCGCCACCGATTACACCGATCCACTAGCGCTGCAGGCGATCAAGCTGGTCTTCGAGTACCTCCAGCGCGCCTGCGAAGACGGGAGCGATCGAGTGGCGCGGGAGAAGATGCACAATGCCTCCTGTATCGCGGGCCTGGCGTTCACCAATGCATTCCTGGGCATCAACCACAGTCTGGCGCACATCCTGGGCAATCGGTTTCACATCCCTCACGGCCGCGCGAATGCGGTCCTCCTGCCGCACGTGATCGCCTACAACGCATCGACGCCCACGAAGTTCACGTCCTTTCCGAACTATGAGAAATTCGTCGCCGACCAGAAATACGCCCAGATTGCCGACGCCGTCGGCGTGGACGGCGAGTCCGTGCAGGAGCGCGTCCGCAATCTGATCGAACGGATCCGATCTCTCATGACCGCGGTAGAGATACCCCTCACACTCAAAGACGCGGGAGTGGATCGAGCGGAGTTCATGCTCCAGGTATTGGACATGGCCTGCATCGCCTTCGATGACCAATGCACGGGAGCGAACCCGCGCTACCCGCTCGTCAGAGAACTGGAAGGCATTTACCGACAGGCGTACGGCGAATGAGAGACCGCGCAGAACTGTCTGCCGAGTATCACGAAGAAGGAAGATCTCTGCATAGAAGGAGTGAAAATCATGGCATGCGGAAGAGTCTTGATTGTTGATGATGACGATGACAGCCTGGTCTACCTCAGCAACATTGTTGGCGATGCCGGGTACGACGTAGAGACGCTGTCCGACGGTTCCGAGGCGGTAGCTCGGATGCAGGCAGATCCTCCGGACATGGTGTTCCTCGACATCCAGATGCCGCGTACGAATGGTTTTCAAGTGCTGAAGGCCATTCGCGAGACAGAAGGCTTGACGAAGACTCCGGTCGTCTTTCTCTCCGCGATCAGCTCTGTCACGGGCGAAGGCTACGATCCCGACAAGATTCAGGCGCAGTACGGCGTGCGGCCTGACGCCTTCATGCCCAAAACGATCGAGCCGAACGCGGTACGAGAGCAGTTGGCCGCATTCGTGGAATCGCAACCAGCCTAGAAACATAGCATTCGGCGCGTTGCTCAAGAAGGAGAGATCACACCGTGTGCATCGAAGGAAGTGCATGCAATGCTGCCATGGAACACACAGATAAATTGGCGTACGGGGAAACATTGAGAGGAACACACCATGGCAAAGACAAAGCTGGTCATCTCCGGACCGCCCGGGATTCAGGAAGTATCGCTCGAACCCAAAGGGGTCATGCTGGGACGCAGTTCACGTTGCGATGTGACCCTCGATCATTACAACGTTTCGCGTGTCCACGCTCGCATCTTCCAGGACTCCTTTGGCCGATGGATCGTCGAGGACATGGATAGCTGCAACGGCGTGCTGGTCAACGGGCAACGCGTTCGAACTCAGGCCATCCAGTACGGCCAAACGGTTACGATCCACCCATTCGATCTGTCGGTGATGGCAGGGACGGGCTGCCAGACGAATACGGGAGGCTCCGCGGACGGCCCGATCCCCATGGTGGACCAGGGCGCAGACGAGCAGATCAGCGTGTACCGGGGTGACCAAACCGTGATGTTCTCGCCTACCCTGGTGAGTCATCTCAATGAACTGAGCAGTCGGTTGCTCAAGCTGTCCGGCCCCGCAGATTTGTACGCGGAGGCCTCGCGCTGTCTGGCCGGGATGCTCGACACGCTTGTCACCATCGTGCGTTTGCCCTCTCAATCGCAACCCTTGCCCGAGTCGCCCGACGTGCTGGCGCTGCATTTCGGCAAAGTGGAGAAAGCCCCGAGCATCCAGACCCCGTCTTGCGTGCGTTTCTCCAGACGCGTGCTCGACGCGGTCAGGCGGACCAACTCCCCTATCAGGGCCGGTAGCGTGTGCGCGCCTGGGGACAATCTCCGGTTGACTATCGCCGATGAACGCAGTCCGCATCTGGTATTCGCAGCCCAGGTGAACCAACTCAGCGACTTCGTCGATGTCCTGTACATCGATATCACCGAGAGCCAATCCCCCGACCACATGTTCGACTTCGTCGAAGCCACCGCCCGGCAGATCAACTTCGCACAGAAGAGCTTGTTGCTATCGCAATTGGAGATGCAGGAAGAAGCGCTGCGGGCGGCAAACGCCCAGCTCAAGCAGAAGGACCGAATCAAGGATGAATACGTCTCGCGCGTCACCCATGACATCAAGGGGCATCTCGCGGCCGTACAGAACTGTCTGTACGCGGTAGCTGAAACCTCAGGCGACGCCTTGGGAGAACAACCGGCTGACTTCCTGAGTCGCGCAATGAATAGGACGAAACAACTGACTGCGTTCGTCAGAGAACTACTCCGCTTGACCAAGATGAGGCTCAGCGGCCGGCTGGAAGTGGAACCGTTCTCTTTGCCCGAGGTCCTGCGCGAGTCTCTAGCCGCTGTGGAGGACAGGGCTCAAGAGAAGTCCATTGCTGTCATGTCCGAAATCGAAGACGCGGTGGGCGACATCGTGGGCAATAGGTTCTCGATCACAGAAATGGTCACGAATCTGCTGTTCAACGCGATCAAGTACACACCTGAGAACGGATCGGTCCATTTGCAGGCCGGCCATTGTGGGGAGCACGTCCGGATCGGTATCACAGACACAGGAATTGGCATACCGGCCGAGGAACTCGAAAACGTCTTCGACGAGTTCTTCCGGGCCAGCAATGCCGTCAAGAGCGACCAGGAGGGAAGCGGTCTCGGACTGTCCATCGTCAAGCAGATCGTGGAGGGACACGGCGGCACGATCTCCGTACGAAGTGAGCCGGACCGAGGGAGCACGTTCACGGTTCGGCTACCGAGAGAGACGGGATGACTGTATCAAGGGCTATCTAACTTGATCCTTGGAGGTGAAACATGCAGACGGCGAAGATAGTGATCACAGATGACGATCCGGAGATCCGCGACACGCTGCGGGCATTGCTGGAAATGCGCGGCTACACGGCGCTAACGGCTGCCGATCGGAACGAAGGCATGGCCACCATTCGGCGCGAACGGCCGGATTTGGTGATTCTGGATGTCATGATGGAATCCTGGCAAGACGGTTTCGAAATGTCCAGAGAGTTGAGGAAAGACCCTGAACTGAAGAGTATTCCCATCCTCATGCTGACGGCAGTCGGCGAGAGGACGGGAGTCGACGTCAAGTCTTCAGCCGGAGACCCTACGTGGCTGCCCGTAGATACCTTTCTGGAGAAGCCTGTGGAGCCCGACGTCCTGTGCGCTCGAATTGAGAAGCTTCTGCCAAACAAGGTCGGCTAGGATCTCACAAAGCTCCAGTGGTTCCCGCGCGAAACGCAACACATTGCCCTTGCGCAGAAACGCGGGTTAGAGCCATATGCAGCTGCCAGAGCTTCTGTCACGACAACTCCGTTTCAAGAGAACGGCCCCACAATGTCGTGATTCCGCATTGCTTCGCTGGTGTCACCAAGGAAGGAAGCACCATCCTTAGACACCCTTGGTGCTGGGGATGATTGGGGGGCGGGTCGATTTGATCAGAAGAGGAGGGCTCCGCCCCAGGCCAGAAGCAAACTAAACGCGGCGGCACCGGCAACTTGAAAGAGACAGAGTCGCAGGGCGTATTTCACGTCAAACTCGCGGGCGATGGTCCAAAGCGTAACCAGGCAGGGGAGCATTACTCCAGACAAATACACCGCGGTCAGAACTTGGGTGGGTGTTTGCAGGGGGACCTTCAGGGTCTCCCAATCGGTATCCAGCAGAGCTATGGCGAGTCCGTCTTTGCGGATAGAGCCGAGGATAACGGCCGACGCGGCTTCGCCGGGGAGGTTGAACAGCGCCATCAGTGGCGTGGCTGCTTTGGTGAGCAGATTGAATAATCCTGTGACCTGCATCAGGGCGGCCACGAAGCAAATGACAAGAAACACCGGCAGCGCGAGTTGCAGGAATTGACGCAGGGTCTGCCAGGCCTCCAGCCACACGCTGCGCAACGAGGGAAGCTGCA
>JANQFY010000030.1 GCA_028277585.1 Sedimentisphaerales bacterium | reverse complement strand
AAGCCGACGCCGACCGCCATCCAGCCGATCTGAAATCCCGTGGCGAGGGTCAGGGACGCCCATACCGCGGCGCCCACCACCATGGCGGCCAGGCCGCCCACGACGGCGAGCCCGAAGTTCTGCTCGGCGGGCAGGTGAGCGGTCAGGGTTTCCGTTTCCGTTGCGGCGGGTTGGACGTCCTGAACCGCCGGCGCGCCGGAGGCATTGGCCGTCTCGGTCTGGGTGGGAAACGGTTCCTGAGCGGGATGCTGCTGAAGGTTCTTCGCTGTCACGATCGACCTCCTCCTTCTTCCTTCCATGTCGGCCGTGCGGATTCCGACGGTGCTGACCATGGGGCCTGCGGGGTGATTAGCTTACCTTGCGGCTTTCTCGAAGAGGTTATCGGCCTCTTATCCATCCGCACGTTCGATGCCGCGGTCGAACGTTCCTACTATATTCATACGAACCGAATGGGGAGACGCCAAACGGTTCGGCTCCCCTTGGCGCTGATTAAGTGACACGGCGGTCTTGAGTGACATCTGGATGGGCCAGTGGCGCTGCCCAAGATAACGACAGGTGCGTTTTGTGTTTGTGGGTAGGGCTGTGGCTATCGGCTCTGTCATTCCCGCGCAGGCGGGAATCCAGTCGTTGGTTGTGCTCTCATGGCTTCTGGTCGCATTGGCTTGGCGTTCAATTGGCAACGGTTCTCTGGATTCCCGCCTGCGCGGGAATGACAAGGGCGGGCGCTGGGACAGAGGGGCCATTTATCCACAAACGTCAAGTGCTTCCGATTCCGGCCGGTGCGCGAGGAGGACCTTGACGCTGCTGAGCGACGCCGATAGAGTGGCGTGATGATCTGCGGTGTTGACGGATTTGCGGTGTTCACCATGCATGGATGAAAGGATGGATCATGAAGCGAGCATTTCAGACAAGGACGTTGCTACCCCTGCTGGCCGCCGCCTTTCTGGCCGCCGGTTGTCTTCCCAACGAACCGACGCCGGATATTGTCACGACCCCTTATGCGCTCGATACGGGGCTCGTCTCGCGGTCGATCTGTTTTGAGAATCCCACGGGCGCCCCGGGCGCCGGCGGGCGGGCGGCCAGCAAGCTGGGGGTCGCGCGCAAGGGCGCGCCGTCGATGTCCCTGAAGGCCGGCCAGGAGGTCCAGCTCTGTGATATTGAGGGGCCTGGGACGATCCGCCATATCTGGATGACGACGGCCCGCGATCCTCAGAACCTGCGCAGCCTGGTGATTCGGGCCTGGTGGGATGGGCAGGCCCATCCGAGTATCGAGTGCCCGATCGGCGATTTTATGGGCGCTGCGCACGGCAAGGTCATGCCGTACTTCTCGGCGGTTCACTCGCTGGGCAAGAACGCCGGCATGAATATCTGGCTGCCCATGCCCTTCGCTTCGCGGGCGCGGATCACGCTGACCAATGCGGGCCAGAAGGCTGTCCCCCTCTACTATCAGATCGATTACACCCTGGGCGAGAAACATCCCCGCGACCTGGGGCGCCTGCACGTGCTGTTCGCCCGGGAGAACCCGACGACCCAGAAGCAGGACTTCGTGCTGCTGCCCAAACGCACCGGCAAGGGCCGGTTCATCGGCGCCCTGATCGGCGTCCGCAATCTGCATCCGGGCCAGTGGTGGGGCGAAGGCGAGATCAAGTTCTACATGGATGGGGACACCGAGTACCCCACGATTTGCGGCACGGGCAGTGAGGACTACGTCTGCCTGTCCTATGGCATGCAGCAGACGCCGTACCTGTACAACGGGTGCAGTCTCAACGAGAACAACTTCGTTTCGATGTACCGCTGGCATTTGCCCGATCCGATCTGGTGGCAAGAGGAATGCCGCGTGACGATTCAGCAGATTGCCTGGCAGAAGGGGTTGGCCGAGACGAGCGACGACTGGTCGACCGCCACCTTCTGGTATGAGTCGATTCCCAGCGCGCCGTTGCCGCCCATGCCGGACGTGGAGGCGAGAACGGCCGATATCTGGCAGGATCAGAAATGAACCCGTGTAGTGACCTGATTTGAGAAAGGAGACTCAATGTCGCGCCATACGTTTATCGTCGGATGTCTGCTCGTAGCGATGGCCCTGAGCGGTTGCCAGCAGGCCTGCAAGAAATGTCCCTGCTCGTCCGGCATGCCGGCCGGAACGGTGAAGCTGTTCAACGGCAAGGACCTGACCGGTTGGGAGACGAGCGGAAACGCCAAGTGGGTGGTCGAGGGCGGATTGCTCATCGGCACCCAGGGCGCCGACAACGCGCCGGGCGACCTGTTCACCAGCGCCAGTTACGACGACTTCCTCCTGACGGTGACCTGGCGGGCCGAATGGCCCTGCAACAGCGGCGTCTGGTTCCGGTATCAGTCGCCCCAGAAGGCGTATCAGGCCGACATTCTCGAGTACAAGAAGCCGGTCGCGTTCTCGGGAACGCTCTATTGCCCCGGCAAGATGTTCCTGGCGGCCAACGAGGACAAGACGCTCGTCAACCGCGAGGGATGGAACACGCTCAAGATCCGCGCCGAAGGCGAGCACCTGCAGATCTGGCTCAACGGCCACTTGACCGCCGATGTGTCGGACGCCAGCTCTGATTCCGGTAAGATCGGCTTTCAGGTGCATCCGGGGGCGGATTTCGGCCCCATGAAGATCGTCATCAAGGAAATGCGGCTCAAAGCACTCTGAGGCCTGTGAAAAGGCCGATTCGGCCGTGGCGGCGAGGGGCGTGCGTGCACGGCCCCCTCGCCACGTTGGGGGCGGCGGGGGGCTGCGACGCCAAATCCGGGACCTCAGAGGGGCTCTGACGCGTGTTTGCCTATCCAGCCCGTGCGGGGGCGGAAAGGTGCAATTTACTGCATGCCAATGAGTGATTTGCTATGCCTATCGGGCCTTATGTCCCTTTGATTTCTACCCCATGCAGACGATAATTTACGTAGCTTACCTTGCTATTGCCGGTGACGCGTCCCGGTGAGCGTGGATAACTAGAGACACAACACCTTGATGAGTATCGCTGCTGTGGACGCGTCGCTGGCAGCTCTAGGGTTGGAGGCTTTTGGTGAATACCGCTGAGTGTACTGTGGATAGAGATACGGGAAGCGGACGGTCGCTGAGGCGGAAGCCTGTACTGGTGGTAGAGAGTGATTTCAAATCGGCGGTGATGTTCGGCCGCGTCTTCCGGGATATGGGCATGCTGGAGGATCTGGTCATTGCCGTCGATTGCGAGAACGCCCTGCGGCGACTCCATGAAGCCAACGGCGCGCTGCCCGGCCTGATTCTACTCGACACGAAGATGCCGCGCATGAGCGCGATGGGGTTTCTCAAACTCCTGAAAGAGGACCCCGCATTTCGCATGGTGCCCGTGGTCATGTTGGCCGAGACCAACGACGCCGAGGAGGTAGCGGCCTGCTACGATCACGGAGCGGCCGGCTATCTTGTCAAGTCAGTCGACTATCGTGACGTGCTCGACAAGATGAAGGCCATCTGCGACTACTGGTCCCTGAGTTGCCTGCCTAGCGATCACTGAGCTGGTTCATCCTTCGATCCACTCACTTCCTATTTTGGGCCCGAGACATTCTTGCGGGCCCCTATGTCGTCACTTTCCTGTAGTCGCTGAAACCACGTTCCTTGGACGCATCCCTACCCGGGATCGATCGACGTGGCATCCTCCGGACGCGGTTGCCTATTCCATGGATGTTCCCCGAACGGCTGCGTGTCTTGAAGATTCTGAGACGCCGGCTGGAGCGGAGGGGGCTGCCTCGGTGGGCGCCGGAAAAAGGGAAAGCCGAGGGCTGGTGGTGTGGTTTCACGCAACCCTCGGCTCACCGACGCGGTGATTCGATCATCTAGTTGTTGAACTCATCGAGGTCCATTTCATGGCCATCGGCGTGCACCTCGTTTGACGCCTTGGCGCCTCCTGCCGCAATCTGATGCCAGGCTTCGTCCGAGGCCCCCCCCAGAGGGCCGGCGGGACGAGCGGCCGGCTTGCGGAGACGACGACGCGGCTTGCTCGACGCCTCGGCGCCCCCTCCGACGAGGCTGACGAGTTCGGCGACGATGTCGTTCATGGACGTGGCCTGCGCACTGAGCTGTTCAGAGGCGCTGGCGGATTCCTCGGCGTTGGCGGCGTTCTGTTGGGTGACTTTGTCCATTTGAGCGACAGCCGTGTTGACCTGATCGATGCCCTGAGCCTGCTCCTGCGAGGCGGCGGCGATCTCGCTGACGAGATCGGTGGTCTTGCCGACGTGACTGACGATTTCCTCCAGGACCCCGGCGACCTCCCCCGTGATATCCACGCCGTTCTGGGCGTTCTTGACGGATTCTTCAATCATATCGGAAGTGTTCTTAGCCGCTTCGGCCGAACGCATCGCCAGGTTGCGGACCTCTTCGGCGACGACGGCGAAGCCTTTGCCGGCCTCCCCGGCCCGGGCGGCTTCGACCGCGGCGTTCAGCGCCAGCAGGTTGGTCTGGAAGGCGATGTCGTCGATCACCTTGATGATCTTGGCGGTTTCGTCCGAGCTGTTCTGGATCTTCTGGATGGCGCCATCCATCCGCTGCATGGCTTCGCTGCCGGTCTCGGCCGACTGGCGTGCGTCGGCGGCCAGGACGTTGGCCTGCTGGGCGTTGTCGGCGTTCTGCTTGGTCATCGAGGCCATTTCCTCCAGACTGGAAGAGGTCTCCTCCAGACCGGCGGCCTGTTCGGTCGCGCCCTCGGCCAGCGACTGCGAGGCCGACGACACCTGCCCGGCGGCCGAGTTGATCTGACGGCCCGCGCTGTTGAGCGATGTGATGACGCTGCGGATCAAGCGGAACAGGCGGGAGGTGGCCACCCACGTAACGGCGCTGACGATCAGGACGGCCGCCAGGCTGATCAGCACGGCCCAGGATCGGACCTTCGAGATGGCGGCGAAGAACTCCTGTTCCGGAGCGATGGCCAACACCATCCACTGGGTGCCTTCATGCGTGCAGAGCGTGGCGATCTTGTCGACGCCTTCAAACGTGTACTTGAGGAGGCCGTTCTTCTTGGCCAACATCTCCTTGCCGAAGTCGAATTGGGTGACGTTGAACTTCAGGATGAGGTCCTTCTTGGGGTGGGCCAGGGTGATTCCGTTCTTGTCCGTGATGGCGACATAGCCGGTCGCGCCGATCTTGGTGCCTTGGAGGAATCGATCGGACAGGACGGTCAATTCGATGGGGGTCCCCATGATGCCGATCACTTCGTCACCGTCGGTGATCGGCGCTGTGATGAGCGATACCGGGCGCCCGGTCGCCGGCGAGGCGAAGGCGTCGCCCATCCAGGTCAGACCCTGTCGCGCCTTCTCCGCGTTCAGCCGGTATTCGGGCAGTTCGGAGATGTTGATGCCGGTGGCTTTGCCGCCGATAGAATCGAGGAAGATCTCGCCGGTGGGGCGGGCCACGAACATGGCTTCATAGACGGGGGACAGTTGATGGCACTGCTCCAACTGCTGGCGGGCCCGTTCGATGCCCTCGTCTTTGCAGGCCTGTTGAAAGGCGTGCGTCTTGCTGAGAAGCGACGCCTGGCGCATGTAGTCGGTGATCCAACTGTCGAGCTCGACGACGATCTTGTCGGTGAGCTTCTGCATGTTGCTGATTTCGAGGTCCTCGATCGCGTTCTTGGACAGGCTATAGGACATCACCGCCACGGCCGCGATCGCCAGGACGACGACCGGGACGATGGACAGGATGATCTTGGTTCGAAAGTTCATACCGTTTCCTCCACTGCTGTAAATGCCTTCTCGCTTCTTGGCCTCGCCAAGACGGGGTTGGACTTCCTTGCGCTATAGGGAGAGAGAATCGAGTTTCTCATCGCTCAGGACCCGATCGATATCCAGCAGGATCTTGACCGAATCGCCGACCTTGCCCATGCCAAGAATGAAATCGGTGTCCACGGCGCCGCCGAACTGAGGCGGGTCTTCGATGCTCTGGCCCGGGATGTCGAGGACTTCCTGGACGTGATCGACCACGATGCCCGTACTGAATTTCCGGCTGGGCGTCGCGATCTCCACGACGATGATACACGTTTCCTCCGTGACGTCGGTGGTCTCCATGCCGAACTTGGTCCGCAGATCGATTACGGGAATGACCTGGCCGCGCAGATTGATGACCCCCTTGACGTAGGAAGGGGTCTGCGGGACGGCGGTCACCTCGATGTAGCCGATGATCTCACGGACCTTGAGGATTTCGAGTCCGTATTCCTCATGCGCCAGGGCGAACGTGAGATACTTGCCCTCTCGGCTCAGGTTCTGCGTGGTGGTGGAGCAATCAGGTTCCTTGGGTGTTGTCATCGTCAGGTCTCCCAATCTCGATAAAAGACACTCGGTCACAAGCGTGTTACCTGGCCGGGCCGGCCCCCGGGGCGTTCCCTCGAAGGCGTCAGCGCGGCATTCTGTCCCTTTCGACCTCCATGTCGCCAACGTTTCCGTCGCTGCAGAGATTTGGACGGTCCGGCAATCGCTTCGGGGGAGACTCTCCCCCGGCGGAAAGACCATCCAGAGGGCTCATCGACCTGTGACTCGTAGGTGTTTATTAGTCAATGGCTATGGTGAGCAAGTAAAAGGCTTGATTTTGCTCAGATCGCGGCGGGCCGAGGCGTCTGGGCTAGACAGCGACCGTCGTAAGGCCCAGCACGATGGCGCGTTTGACCAGGCCGGCGATGCTGTCGACATCCAACTTGCGCATCAGTTGCCGGCGGCAGGCGTCGATGGTCTTGGAGCTGACCCGAAGGGACAGGGCAATCTCCTTGGAGGATTGACCGTCCGCCAACTGCCGCAGAACCGCGTATTCCCGTTCGGTGAGCGGGGGATCGAAGGCTTGGGTCGGTTTGGCTTCGGGGTCTACACAGGTTTCCAGAACGGCCTGCGTGGAGCGTGAGCAGAGGTATCGCGATCCGGACAGGACCGTCGCGACCGCTTCGCGGAGCTCCTCGAAGCCGTTCTGTCGGAGCACGTAGCCCTGGACGCCGGCGCGGAAGGCCTCGGCGATGAAGGCGCGGTGATTGAACGGAGACAGGGCCACGATCTTGGTTTCGGGGGCTTGCTGAGAAAGGCAGCGGATCGTATCAATGCTACCGAAAGCCCATGAGCCCATGTCTGTGAGCGCCAAATCCGGCTGCAACTCACGGACCAGCTCAAGGGCTTCCGGTCCATCATCACTCTCACCAATGACCTCAGCCGTCGATTCGCGGCTGAACAGTGCTCTGAGGCCATCACGCATCATTCGGTCGTTTACAAGGAGTACAATCTGCATTGTCATACTCTGTTCGGAGTTGACCCCCCAACTCCCTGCTCCTGACACCCTGGGTCCTCGGCGTGCAGCACCATTGTTCCTTACTGCTTGTATTTTCGGCATGTCGCGGGGAACTGCCAATGCGTAAAAGGCTTACAGGATGAGGCCTTTGGCTTGTATTGGGCAGGTTTTGGCTTGATTGGCCTACTCAGAGGCCGTATTCGGAGCCTGGCAAACGCGGATCGCAGGGGACCTGAAGCTGATCTGCGAGTCAATGATCGACCGTGGTCAGACCCTCACGAATGGCGTATTTCACCAGTTCGGCGATGCTGTTGATGCCCAGTTTCTGCATCAGTCGCCGTCGACACGCGTCCACGGTCTTGACGCTCGTCTCCGTGATCAGGGCGATCTCTTTGGAGGTCTTGCCGTCGGCCAGCATTCGGATGACTTCGAGTTCGCGCTGGGTCAGGTTGGCGTGCGCTTTGGCGCCCTGGCCGTCCTGGACGTACTCATCGACGAGCAGGGCCGCCACCTTGGCGCACACGTATTTCTCGCCGCGCAGCACGGTGCTGATGGCGTCGACAATCTCCGAGAAGGCGCTGTCTTTGAGCAGATACCCGGTGGCGCCGCTCTTGAACATCTCAGAGACAAACGTCTTGCGGAGGTACATGGACAGGGCGAGAACCTTCGTATCCGGGTGCTCCCGGTTGATCATCCGCGTGGCGTCGATGCCGTCCATCCCGTCCATATTGACGTCCATGATCACGACGTCCGGACGGAGCTCTCGGACGAGCCGCAGGGCGGTCCGACCGTCACCGGCCTCTCCAACGACCTCCATGTTAGACTGCTGCTCCAGAAGCGAACCAAGGCCCTCGCGCAGGACCTGGTGGTCGTCAACGAGTAGAATCCTCACTGCCATTGTCGTTCTCCTTCGCAACCTTCGTTGGTGCTTCCAGTGGCGCGACCAGCGTAAACCGACTCCCGCGGCCCCGGTGTGACTCCATCTCGAGCTTCCCACCAATATAGTCCAGGCGTTCGAGGGTGTTGAACAGTCCAACACTGCGACGCTGGGACGGGAAAGACAGGACTTCATCGACGTCGAAGCCTACCCCGTCGTCAGCAAGAACAATCCTAATAGAGTCTCTCCGCCGGGTTATGTCAAGGGTCACCTCACGGGCCTGAGAATGCTTGATGACGTTGATGAGCAACTCACGCACCGACTGATAGAGCAAGACCAGGACATCATGGGCCAGCGGCTTGGGGGCTTCGTCGTCCGAGAATCGGTACGCAATATGGTGCTCAGCCGTGAGCTTGTCTCTGAGCAATTCCTCCAGGGCGGCTTCCAGGCCGAATCGGTACAGGGTGGGCGAACTCAGGTCGAACGTCAGGCCCCGGACGCTCTCGATCGTATCGGTGAGGGTCTCGCAGATGCTCTGCAGCATGGGTGTTTCGGGTGCATCGGCCTTCTGAAGCAGGGATTGGAGTTTCATCTTCGACAGGGCCAGCGACTGGCAGGCGTGGTCGTGCAGATCGGCCGCGAGGCGGCGGCGTTCGCGTTCCTCCGCCAGGGCCAGTTCGGAGGCCAGGGACTTGAGTTTCTTCTGGTAGGCCAGCAGCTTGCCCTCGGCCTTCTTACGTTCGTCGATGTCGCTGATGAAGCCCTCAAGGGCGACGAGTGCCCCGTCCTCCCGGTAGATGCCGGTTCCCCTTTCCCAGACCCATTTCTCCTGGCCGCTCCGCGTGATGATTCGATATTCCAGTTCAAAACGCGTCTTTTCCTTCAAGGACCTTTGGATCTGCTCCCACACATAGGCTCTCTCGTTCGGGCGAATCAGGTCGCCATAGGGACGGGAGCCCTCTCCGATCAGCTCGGCCGGCGGGTATTCCGTCAGGTTCAAACAGCCCTCGCTCATGAATTCCATGGTCCACTCGGGGACATTCTTGCAGCGATAGGCGATTCCGGGCAGGTTGCCCATGAGCGTCATGAGCGTGCGCTCTGATTCTCGCAAGGCTTGCTCGGCGAGCTTGCGATCGGTGATGTCGCGCACCAGGGCCCACATTCCGGTGGGCCGGCCGTCCCGATCGCGACTCAGGTAGGCCCGGAGTTCTATCGGGAAGACCGTGCCGTCCTTCCGGCGATACTCTTTCTCGTAGATATCCGAGTATCCCCGCGTCATGACCTGCTCATCGAGGATCTTCCGCTCCGGCTCATGCCATTGCGGCGGGGTGATGTCCTGAAAGCGCATCCGGCAGAGCTCTTCCTTGCGGTATCCGAGCATCTCCAGATAGGCCGAATTGCAGTCGACAATGCGTCCGTCCATCGTGACCGCTACGGACGCGTCACGGCTGCCCTCGTAGAGTTCGCGGTATCGTTTCTCCGATTCGCGCACCGCCTGTTCGGCCCGCACACGCTCGGTGATGTCGCGGTCGATGCCCCGGTACCCGAGAAACTGCCCGGAAGCGTCGAACAGCGGGATGCCGTTGGTTTCCAGGACGACTTCCGTTCCGTCCCGACGGAGGCACGTGTTGATCAGGCCTGAGATCGGGATAGAGCCCTTCCTACAGGTATTGACGATGCCCGCGACGTTTTCGGCCTCGTCCGGGGGCATGAGATCCATCGGTGTCCGGCCCAGGATCTCGTCGCTCTCATAGCCGAGCAGGTCCCTGGCCTTGGGGCTGCTGTACGTGTAACGCATCTGGGCGTCGGTTTCCCAGATCCAGTCGCTGGAGGTTTCCACCAGCGAGCGGAATTTCTGCTCGCTTTGCTGGAGTGCCTGGGCGATGCGCTTGCGTTCGGTGATATCGACGGTCACGGCGACGAGGCCGATCGGTTCGCCCGCGGAATCCCGCATGAGACTGGCTGAGAGTTCGGCCGGGAACTCCTGGTTGTCGTTTTTCAAGAGCGTGTACTCGACGTTTCGAACCGAGCCCTGTGTCAGCGTCGTCTGCATGTCCTCGGCCGCCCGGGCCCGATCGCCCTCTGAGATAAAGTCGAAGGCACTGCGGCCCAGCAGATCGTCCTTGGACGTGTAACCGTGCGTCTCCAGCGTGGCCTGATTGCAGTCGACAATGGTTCCCTCGACAGTCGTCACGGTGATGGCATAGGGTGACGACTCGAGGATGCTCTCGAGTTTGGCTTTGCTCTCCTGCAACGCCTGTTCGGCGTGTTGGCGCTCCGTGAAATCCACGACGACGCTGCGCAGCCCCACGGGCCGGCCTTCCCGGATGATGGGGGCGCTGTACACCAGGATGGGAAACGTGGTCCCGTCCTTTCGCTGAGCGGTATACTCATGATCCCAGAACGGCTCGCCGCGCAGTCGCTTCACGATGTTCTGGGTGATCCGTTCGCGGTCCTGCGGCGCGATGAGATCGGTCGGGTGGAGCCCTTTGATTTCATCCGGAGAATAGCCGAATGTTCCCGAGGCCAGATGGTTGGCGTAGGTGAATCGACCCTCCGCGTCCAATTCGAATACCGACTGCGGGAGCAATTCGGCCAGTTCGCGGAAACGGCCCTCGCTTTCCCGCAGCTCTCGCACTGACAGGAGGCTGCTGAGCCCGTCGGCGATGCGATGGCCGATCTCCTTGAAGAGCGCTTGTTCTTGCGGAGTCCAAGCCCGCGCGTGCGAGCACTGATGCATGCCAAACGCCCACGGTTTGCCGATCTTCGGATGGACGGCCATGATCACCTCAGACAGGATTCCGAACTGGCGCTGGAGGTCTCTGTCGACAGGGGCAGGGGTGTCCGGGCCATGGGTGACGGGGTCCTCCGATGCCAACAGTTCCCGACAGATTGCGGCGGTCCCCCCCTCCATCGGTATCTCGATGCCGAGGGCAGAGGCGCCGGGATACTCGGGTCGCGCGTGTTCCACCGGCACCTGGAACGAGGGCGCATCAGGGTCACAAGGATACAACAGCCAGGCGCGATCGCACTCGAAGATCGAGCCGACCGTCTCGACCACGTCGGAGAGCATCGCCTCGGGGTCCGTCGCATGGCGGATGACCTTGTTGATCCGCTCCATGCATTCGAGCGACCAGAGATGGGCCTGACGTTCGGCCTCCGCCTGCTTGCGCTCGGTGATGTCCAGGCCAATTCCGCGCAGTCCCACGGGTTCACCTTCGCGCAGAATCGGCGAGGCGTACAGCAGCATGGGGAAGGCTTGCCCGTCCTGTCGCCGTGCCTGGTATTCGTGGGTGTCGACCAGCTCGCCGCGCAACTGCTTCGCGATCCCTTCGGCGACCCGGTCGCGCTCCTCGGGGGCGAACAATTGCGGGGCCGTCAGTTGCTCGAATGCCGCCCGGTCGTAGCCGAAGGTCTCCAGGGCGGCCTGATTGGCAAAGGTGAACCGGCCGGCTGTGTCCATCTCGAAAACCGTCTGGGGCAACATCTCCGCCAGTTCCCGGAAACGGGTTTCGCTTTCTCTGAGATTCCGCAAGGACAGGAGACTGCTCAGGCCGTCCGAGATGCGCCGGGCGATCGCCTTGAAGAGGTCTCGTTCGTTGGCCGTCCACGTTCGCGCGTATGAACACTGGTGCATGCCGAACAGCCAGGGCTGGCCCACTTTGGGATACACGGCCGTGAATATCTGCGCCTGGACGCCGAACCGAGCGGCGGTGTCCTCGGTGACAGGACTCTCCGTTCCGGCCGTTCGGATCTGGGGCGCCTCGGACGAGAGGGCGATGCGCATGTCCTCGGCATGGTCGGGGCTCATCGTTACTTCCAGATCCATGGCGTGTGCCCCCGGGTATTCCGGGCGGTAGCGTTCCACCGGAACTCGAAACGACGGGGCGTCGGGATTACAGGGATAAAGGAGCCAGACGCGATCGGTCTCGAAGATCGAGTACACCGTATCGATCACGTCCGCGAGCATCTGTTCGGGGTCCGCAGCTTCGCGAATCACGCCGTTGATTCGCTCCATACATTCGAGCGACCAGAGATGCGCCTGACGCTCGTCCTCGATCTGTTTCTCCTCGGTGATGTCGACGGCGATCCCGCGCAGGCCGACCGGGCGGCCTTCCTGCAGGATGGCCGAGGCATAGATGCGCGTCGGGAACGTCGTGCCGTCCTTGCGCAGGGCGCGGTATTCGCGGTTGTCCACCTTCTCGTCCACCAGACGCTTGTGGATGTTCCCCTGAATGCGATCTCGATCCTCGGGCGCGAAGAGCTGCAGGACGTTGAAGCAGGCCAGTTCGTCCTGACTGTAGCCGAACGCCTCGGCGCCGGCGCGATTGCCGAACGTCACGGACCCATCGATACTGGTCTCGAAGACGATTTGCGGCAGCATCTCCGCCAACTCACGAAAACGCGCCTCGCTTTCGCGCAGCGCCGTCTCGGCCTGCTTCTGAGGGCTGAGATCACGCATGACCGTCGAGAGGTAATTCAGCGTGCCGTCCGGGGCCTTGTGTGACATGATGACCTGGGAAACCGGGATTTCCTGACCGTCAGATCTTCGGACGGCCGTCTCGCCCTCCCAGACGCCGTGCTGAACAGCTTGCGGTATCCCTTCGTCTCTGACTCGCTCATACGCCCAATCCGGGTGGATGTCAGGAATCCGCTCTGGGAGCGTACTTTCATCCTGGGGCAGTCCCAGTATCTTCAGCCCCGCTCGATTGATGTAGTCGATCTGCCCGTCAGGTGTCGACGTCGAGACGAGGTCGGTCGTCGCCTCGATGATGGCCGTCAGTCGGGTGCGCTCGGCCTCGGCCCGTTTGCGCTCGGTGATGTCCTGAGAGAGGATCTGGGCGGTCTGAAAGATCCCCTGGGCGTCTGGTACCGGATGCACTCGGGAGAGCAACCAGCGCGCGCCGCCGGGGAATTCGACCTCGTCCTCATATTCGAGTGACGCGCCGGAGTCGATCGCCCGACGAATGCGTCGGATGTATTCGTCAGCGGTCTGGGGATGTAACTCGTGGAACGACTTGCCGATGAAGTCGTCCGGCTCACCGCCGAACAGAGCGGCGACCTTGGGGTTCATCAGTTGGCATACACCCTCGTAGTCGTAGACGGAAACCAGCACGTCGGCGCTGTCGAACAGCAGGCGATACCGTTCTTCGCTTTCCCGCAGGGCTTGTTCGGTCTTCCTCTTCTCAGTGATGTCCTGGAATGTGCCTTGCATCTCGACGCACTTGCCGTCTTGGATCACCGGTCGGCCGATCACACGGCACCACAGCGGTCTGCCCTTGGCCGTGTGGACGCGGAGTTCGAGATCGAAGGGCTCGCCTTCTTCGACGGCCCGGCGATAGGCTTCTTCGAGAACAAGACGATCCTCGGGCGGGTAGTAGCTCAGGTGCTCATTGACACCCGGCGGGGGGCCGGGCTCAAATTCGATAATGTCGTAGAGCGCCTTGGTCCAGGTGCCCCGTCCGGTCGCCAGATCGTGCTTCCAGCCGCCGATCCGCGCGATCATTCCCGTTTCGTTCAACGTGGCTTCGCTCTCACGCAGCGCCTGCTCGGCGCGCTTCCGATCGGTGATGTCGCGCAGATGTTCGATGATGTTGACGATCTGACCGTCGTCGTCGAGGATGGGATAGGCGCGGACGTCGAGCCACCGGTCCATCTCCTCGAGGTACTTCTCCACGTGGGCCGGCTGCTTGGTTTCATAGACCGTGTTCGTGGCGCATGTTGAACAGGGGGCGTTCTCACCCATCAGTTCGTAGCACTTGCTGCCCTCGATGTCGTGGCGCGACATGTTGAAGAAAGCGTACCCTGCGGCATTGTAACGGAGAATGCGGTGTTGGTCGTCTTGTACGCCGATGATGTCGGGGATGGCGTCGAGAAGCGTCTCCAGCAGGAGGGCGGTCTCGCGGTACTGTTTCTCCGATTTCTCCAGGGAGGCCGCCGCCCGCTTGCGGTCAGTGATGTCGTGGGCCACGGCGTACGTCAGGTCCCGGTCGGGTCTGGGATG
>JANQFY010000016.1 GCA_028277585.1 Sedimentisphaerales bacterium | reverse complement strand
CACGATCCCGGGGCGTTCCCTCTCGCAGGGGGATCGGCTCTATCACGAGATCGCCGGGAAGGCGAGCAAAGGCGCTCGCACTGCGGCCGCCAAGACGAGCACCAGTTGCGTGGCTGCACTTGCCGATGACGACCCACTCGACGACTTCAACGCATAGTTGTGGTCGCACAGAACTGAGGCAGCGGATTGCCTCTCGCATGGATTGCGGGTGCGTGACACATCACGCACCCGTATTTTCATTTCTACCCGGTGACCCGGTCAGTCGACCGTAGACGGATCTCGCGGTTCTGACCGTGCCAGGTTCGGAATCAGGTCCCCTTCCATTGCAGCCGGACGCCGAGGGTTTCGGTCAGGGTCTTCTGGAATGCCTCCAGGCGCTGCTTGTCCTGACGGATCTTTCGGGGCGGCTCTTTCTCGCGCAGACAGAAGGCCGCCAGCGCACCGGCCGCTTCGCCGATGTTCCACTCGACCGGATGCAGGCGGTAACAGCCGTTGGTCAGATGGGTGACGCCGAGATTCTTGCAGGCCGGCAAGAGGTTCTCCATGCGGCGCGGCAAGAGCGAACCGAGCGGGATCTGGAAAGGCAACGCCGCCATGTCGATGTAGTTGTCCCCTCCCGTTGAAGGATGAAGATCGAGACGGTAATAGCCAATGCCAACGCTATCAGCGAAGTGCTCGGCCGAGACGTCGCCGCCGGTCCGCTTGGCGATCTCTTCCCGAGCGGCCTTGGCGATGTGCTGTTCGACGACGGTGAAGTCAGCCCGGATGCGGCGCGACTCGCGAATGTAGGGCCGCTTGGCCAGCCCATCCGCCGTTCCGACCAGATCGGGGCGCAGGCGCAGCCCCTTCCAGCCGGCGCCGCCATCGGGTCGCGGCGCTTCGGTCTGGAGCCAGTAGAGCAGAGACAGGCTCAGTTGCCGCGCCCCCTCGATGTGCCTGGCAAGTTCCTTCTCTGAGACGTCGTGGAAGTTGCCCAGCAGGTAATCGTTCTGCGGCCAGTTGATCAGTGTGATATCACCTCGGTAGGTCGGGCCGGAGAAGTTACTCTTCTGGGCGATCTTGCGATACACAAAGAGATTGTAATGGCCCTCAGGGGTCGCGCCGATCGGATTGAATCCCATGGGCCGATACGCCAACGTATGGGGATGGCTCATCGCCAGATCCAGCAATTTGCCGGACCAGGGAGGGGTCAGATCCGGCACGTAGTCGCGCCAGAACGCATACTGCTGCGGCTTGTCGATCGTGTGGTCTTCCCCATCGAGGTACTCGACGGGGAAACACCAGGTCACGGCCTGGATGTTCTGCGGCTGAGCCTCGGCCGGGGCGTGCGCTTCGCCCGTTTCCTTCTGCGACTCGAAGCCCGTGACATATTCGGTTCCCGTTAAGGGCAACAGGTCCCCCTGCTCGGTGGCATCGAGCAAAAAGGGCGCATGCAGCGTCACCCGATCGCCGTCGACATTCTGAACCGTGACGCTCTTGACCCGGTCCCCAGCAACATCCGCCTCGACCGGACAGCATTCGCGCAGGATGGTGAGTTGATCGAAGCTGACCGCCGAGGCCAGCATCGAATCCAGCACGGCGACGCTGACGCGCGGCTCGTGGCAAAGTCGCGAGACGCTGCCGCCCCCCGGATTGAAGGTCGGATTCTCGCGCAGTTGGGCCGTGAGCGGGTAATGATCGCGGTAGTACTGCCGCACCAGAGACCGATAGCGGAGATACGAGTCCGTGCCGCCATGCGACTCGATCCAGGGATTCTCGTCGGGCGGGACCGCCTGCTGAGTCAGTTGCCCACCCAGCCAGTCGGTCTCTTCGGTGAGAATGACCCGGGCGCCTAACCGCGTGGCCGCCAGCGCCGCGGCGCAGCCTCCGACGCCCCCGCCAATGATCACGACATCGGCCGACAATTCGCGCGGCGCACGCGCACCTCTTGGCGCGCGGGACATCGGCTGGGTCCAACTCGGCGTCGGTGGTGACGACGTGGCGCATGAACCGGCCATGACAGTCGCCATGCTCGCCGACGCCCCCAGGGCCAGGAATCGCCTTCGTTTCATGGATGCCTCCTTTGCTTTTCCCGCCAGTCATATCACATCTCACCGGCCGCACAAGCAAGAAATCGCGTGACTCGTTCTCCTCCCAGACGCCCGAGGACACGAAGACACACAGCGTCACCCAGGAACGGACCTGCTCCGGATAGAACATCGGAGCCCACGCAAGAGAATCGCGTACAACGGGGAAACGGCTTTAGCGGCCTCCAGGTCCACGGCCTGGCGCCGGCGGGCCGGAGCCGAAGGGGGACGACGATGACGACGCGTCGTCCGGCGAACCTTCGCGGACGTCCAGCTCTGAGCCGGAGAAGTCACCGCCCGAGACACTGTTCCAGGATGGGCCGCCATCGGCCGCCATTTCTCCAAGCCCACCGGCCAGAGCGGTGCCCGTCGTGGAGACGGTATCGGCGCTGACGGCAAAGACGAACGCGTAGGCGACGAAGAGCGTCAGCCGCACCAGGACGTGCTCGAACGAGCGGGGACGCAAGAACAGCCGGACACCGCCGTAGATGACGAAGCCTAGCGCCACGATACCCAGGATCGGGCACAGCACCATGCACGTGAGAAAGGCCGCCCCGGGTTCGCGCGTCAGATCGCCGAAGCGGCGCCCGCCGTCGAGATACCAGGACACGCCGATCGCCGCCAGCATGAGCAGGACGAGTACCGCCGCATCCAGCAGGTACCGCGTAAACCATTCATCGGAGGAAGCATCCTCCTCTGACGGAGCTTGTCGCTGTCTCTGGGGCACGGGTCGACTCTTCCGATCAAGATCAATCCGACATCGCCCGGCCACACGGCCGAGCTGTCTAGCCCCATTATACCGTCGCACCTGGCGTCGCGCCTAACGACTTTCATCCTTATCGGCTGGGAGTCTGCTGGTACGGCGGCAAGCCTTCTCCCTGGAGAACGCCCGCTTGCTCCGCTCGTCAGGTTACGTTTTCTGCAGATCTATGAAGCCGCTGCGCTTGAGCAGTCCGAGCATCTGCGTCTCGGCCGGTGTGGGGGCGGCGTCGCGCTTGAGCCAGACCTTGAACAGCCAATCGAGATAGTGCTTATGGCCCTGGTTGCTCCACGCCGCGTTGAGAGCCAGATGGCGGGCCTTGTCGTCGTAGGCCGCTACGACCTGCTTCATCTCCTTGTCGGTGAGCTGATGGTATTTCTCGCGATGAATCACGCCCGGGCCGCAGAGGCGCCCCTTCTTGTGATCGGGTTCCTTGGTCGGGTAGCCCATGACGACGGCGATCAGCGGGAAACACGAACTCTTCGGCAGATCGAGCAACGTCCAGACGCGTTCCATGTCGCCGCGATGGATGCCGTTGGTGGTCAGGCAGTCCACGCCCAGCGACTGGGCGGCGATGACCGCGGTCTGGGCGGCAAACGCCGTGTTGATCCCGGCGGTGACTAGGTGGACGATGCTGTCGGGCCAGTAGCTATGGCCCAGGGCCTCGGCGCTGGTTTTGATCCGAGTGAAATCGACGCAATACAGCAGCATACAACTGCCCCGATAGTTGCAGACCTGCCGCATCTTCTCACGGTCCCGGACCACGACGATCGAGTAGGTCTGCATATTCGACGAATTGGCCGCGCGAACGCTGGCCTGAAGGATCGTCTCAACGGTCTCGTCGGGAATCTCCCGGTCGGTGAAGTTGCCGTGGATGGTCCGGAGGTTCGTGATGGTCTTCAGGGTGGGATTGGCGGCGGTCTTCTGCCCCGCCCTGGCTTCTCGTCTGGTCGATCCGAGCAGCAGGCTGCCGCCGGCCAGGGCGCTGGTCTTGAGCAAATCGCGTCGGTTTCTTGCCGTGGTCATGGTCGCACTCCTTAGAAAAGTCTGATACGTTCTACTCGTGTATTCCCCGGCCGGGGCGATCGATGTCAGGAAAACGAGTCAAGGCAACCAGAACGCATCCGGGACAGACTCGACTTTTTCTTCTTTTTGTGACATCGTTGGCGCCGATAGGAGAATAGATAAGCGTGGCCCTATGTTGGATGATGATTTCCTGAGACAGGTGGAACAGCATCGGCATGAGTTCTTCGCCTTCGTGCAGCGCACGGTCTGGGACGAGAGCCATGCCGAAGATGTCTTCTCGGCGGCGATTCTCTCGGCCTACGAGAAGCGGCACCGCTTCTGCGCCAACACCAACTTCCGGGCCTGGATCTACAAATTCCTACTCAACAAGTGTTACAGCGTCAACAGGCGGCAGGCCCACGTCTCTCTGGCGCCGGACGAAGCGCTGGCGATCGCCGATACGCAAGCGCACGTCGTTCCGGATGTCTTGGAGGATCCGGACGCGTTCATGGAGTACTGCGACGACAAGGTTGTCACGGCGCTGGGCCATCTGCGGATCGAGGAACGGGCCTGCTTCCTGCTCCGCTCGCTCGGGGGGTACTCTTATCAGGAGATTGCGACGATTACGGAGATTCCCAAGCCGACTGTGATGACCCATCTGGCGCGGGGCCGGGCCAAACTGCGACAGAAGCTACATCACTATGCCTGCGAGAACGGCTACGTACCCAGAACGGCCGTCGATGATGCCAAGGGGGCGATCGATGAACGCTCATGACCCACTGGACATCCAGGCCTATCGGGATGGTGAACTGCCTCCGGATCGGGCGCGGCAGCTCGAGGCGACATTCGATGCGACCATGAAAGCGCGCCTTGCGGCGGAAGATCGCCTGGAGCAACGGATTGTCAGCCGGATCAAGGCCGAATCGTCCCCATGCCCTGATTCGCTCTGGCGGGACATCGGGCTGCGCATCGAAGGTCGCCGCGCACGGCGTTTCTCGCGACGGTTCGTTTCCTATATGCCGATTGCAGCCGGTATTCTGATCGCATGCGGCCTGTTCCTCTGGCAGTTCTACCCTGGGCAAGCCAGAGCCGTCGAGATCCCTGTCGACTTCACGCAGGACATCAGCCAGTTCAGACAAAGCGTATCGTTCGCCGGAGATCTGCCTGCCATTCAGCAGCGCTTGCGGCAGGAAGGCTACGACGTGCGAATCGGTGACATCGCGGTCTGCAACCAGAAGCACGCCCACTACGTCGAGCTGATCGGCGCCGACCCTGTGGAGATCGATGGTAAGACCTATCCTTGCATTCGTCTGAGTTTCACCTGCTGCGGGGCCCCGGTCGTCACCTACGTCATCAAGGGGGCCGAAGCCAGAGCCTCAATGCGATTCAGTCCCACCCCGGCCGATGTCAACCGGGTGGTGCAGGATCGTGACGGCTACCGGATTGTCATCCTCAGTCCCCATCCCCTCGAAGCCGTCGAATCCCTGTTCACGGCCGAATGAGACCCACGGTTTCGCTGGATTCGCCTGGGCTTCTTGACGCGAGCGATGCGAGGCCGTAGCATGCTTGCAGACGCCATACTTCTGGGGATGGCTCGAATCGCTCGCAGTCTTTGTCGGAGAGGACGATGGCCAAGCTGATCTGTTCCAAGTGCATGGAGGTCTTCTTCCGGCACCAGCAGCAATGCGCCGGTTGCGGCCGGACGTGCTACGATTTCACCAACGACGACGCCTTTCTCCGGGACGAGGCCGCCCGCGTGGCTGAGAACCGGACCGCGGCCGGGCTCGACGGCCTGGTCGGCGGCCTGTCGCACATCATCATCAACGTCGAGCCGGACCACCTCAAGACCGCCGTGGCTGAGGTGCTGGCGTTTACGGGCCTGAGCTTCGTCACCGCTTTCGAGGACGACAACGGCGTAACGTGTGTCCTGGCGGCCGAAGGCTCGGCCGACGTGTTGGTACGCTGCCGCAAAGGCGCGACGCCGTTTGGATCCGTCGCGTCGTACCCCCGCGCGAAGCATTTGCCCAACACGCGTCTGGAGACGTTCGTTTTCGAGGTTACTGACCTGGACGCCTACGTGTCGATCCAGAAGAGCCGCGGAGTCCAGTTCCTGACCGATCGCATTGTCACTGCTGAGCGATATGCGTTCATCCAGACGATTCCGTCTACCTTTACTGGGCTGTCGACCGGCTTCATTCAGTGGCGCGACCAGGGCAAAGACCACGCATCGACCGACTCCGTGCGTCTGCCTTGGACGTTCGAGAAACCCGACCGGGCCCACCTGCGCGAGATCAAGGAGTTGGATCACGCGGCGACGCGACTGGAGGCGCGCGACCGAGACCCGGCGATCATCGAGTTCATGAACCTGACCAATTACGATTTCGATTTCTCTGTCTACGTCAAATCCTTTAACTCGATTACGAATGTCGCCCGACTGACCGATCACAATTTTGCGATGGTGTTCACGTCGGGTATTCATTCGTTCGTCGACGAAGCCTCGGCCGGGCCCACCGAGAAGTTCGTGCACAACTATGGGCGGCGCGTCCATCATCTCGCTTTCCGAACGGAGAACATCGAAGCGACGTACGAGGCGCTCAAAGCGGACGGGATGGAGTTCCTGGTGGAACTGGTCGGTTCCGAGAGCGAAGGGCTCAAGCAGACATTCTCGAAGCCCTCGCCGCACACACTCCTGGTCAGTGAATATATCCACCGCTACGGCGATTTCGACGGGTTCTTCACCAAGAGCAACGTCACGCGCCTGACCGCCGCCACCGACGACCAGTAGCGCGGAACAGAGCTACCACGAACGGTGATCCGTCAAGGACCTATTGGAGGCCGATCGACATGAGAACACTGGGATTGCTTGTTTCGATGGCGGTTTGCGCCCTGCTGACGGCGCCTTGCGCGCCGGTTCGGGCGGGGAACGTCATTTGCGTCGAAGGCACGAGGTTCACCCTGAACGATGATCCGTTTGAGTTCACCGGCATCTCGTTCTTCAATGCGCTGTACAACGCCGAATTCAACAAGAACGCCGACACCCGCAAGGGCTACATCCGACGGTTCAAGGGGCTGGGTGTCAACGTCCTGCGCGTCTGGTGCCAGTGGGACAACACGCGCGGGTTCATTGATGGCGGCAAGGACAGGACCCTGTACCATCCCGATGGCTCGCTGAAGCCGGAGGTCCTCTCCAGGGTCAAGGGCCTGGCCCGACATGCGGACGAAGAGGGTTGCGTCATCCTTCTCGTCTTGTTCTCCCGGGAGAGTTGGAGAAACGACATTCGTTTGGGCGATGAGGCAATGGACCGGGCCGTGGTCGAGGTCACCAGCGCGATGAAGCCCTATCGCAATATGATCCTCCAGATCTGGAACGAATTCGACCACCGGGCGATCGAATGCTACCAGACGATCAAGGGCCTCGACCCGGAGCGTCTGGTGACGAACTCGCCCGGCTACGCCGGCGTCCTGGGCAGTGACGAGGAGAACAGGATGATGGACTACCTTTCTCCCCACACCACGCGGAAAGACGACCGGCACTGGGAGATCGCCGAACGGGAAATCAAGTCCCTGATCACCAAGTACGGGAAACCCGTGGTTGACGATGAGCCCGCCCGCAAGGGCACGCCCCGTTTCGGAGGCCCCAAGAACCCCACGCATCCAACCGATCACATCCTGCATATCTACAACGTCTGGCGGGCCGGCGGCTACGCGATCTACCACCATGACATGTTCCAAACCGGCTACGGCTCGGACGCTGTTCCTCCCAACGGGATTCCTTTAGACGGGTTCAGCCCCTACCACGATCGGGTCTTCGATTTCCTGAAGAACAAGGAGCGGTATCTCAAACACATCCGCTGAAGCGCGGGGATGTGCGGGGGTGCCCATGCAACTCTGGAAGCCGATCGCGCCGGCTACTTGGTGCAGCGGTAGACGAACGCCGGCGGAAGGTTCCGCCAGACCGTTGGGGACTTCTCGACCTTCGAGAACGACTGGGCGAGCTTCTCCTTGAACCGCTTCCCGGCCGGGAGCAGCAGGCCCTGGAGATACGCGAACGTGGCGAACCGTCCGCCCGGCGCGAGGGAATCCAGCGTGGCGCTGAGCAGGTTATCCTGGAGTTCCTCGTCGAACAAGGCCCAGGGCAGCCCACAGACGATCGAATCGATCGACCCGCATCCGGTTTCCGTGAGCATCGACGCGACATTCGTCGCCGAGTCTTCGAACAGGCGGACGTCGGGGAACCTGCGACGAAAGTCGGCCGCCAGCGTGGGACTCCGCTCGATGGCGAAGAAATCCGCCTCGGGCTTTTTGACCCGCAGAATCTCCTCGGTGAAGACGCCCGTGCCGGGCCCGTACTCGACGACCACCGAAGCCGACTCGACGCCGATCTCCGCGCAGATCGTCCGCGCCAGATGTCGTGAGCTGGTCGCGACCGCCCCGGTGCGTTTCGGATTCTTGACGAACTCCCAGAATATACCCATAGGTGCTTCTCATCAGCTCCAGCGCCGGCGATGAACCCTGGGAGCTGGGCAAGGTTTCCAACAATCGATCGACCCGTCAGCCGGGGATCGCCGCGCCATTCTATCCAGACGGTTCGAACAAGGCAATCCTCGTCTGCGAGGCCCGCGAATTGGCCGAGTCGAGTCTTCTGGTTTCCCGCGAATTCATGTAGGCCGAAGCACGCCGGGTATCGTCTAGACAGATGTAACACAGGAAACTGAGCGCTAACCGACCTTGTCCCGGGGGCAAGAGTCAGCACATGGCGATTCGGCCAGCCTCCGGCAGGCCTCACTTGCTGGTCGTGTCGCACGGATCAATCGGGAGATGTCACATGACCAAGAGAATGATAATCATCGCACTGGCAATCTGCATCTTGAGCTTCGCCGTGGTTCATGCTGCGACGGGGCTCTTCATGAAGTGTCAGGCGGAGCCAGGGGCAGCCCTGGCGTGCGGAGAGATATTGATACCCTGTTGGCATGGAACATGCGTAGTTTTCGGCGGAGGCATGATGTTCGAGCAGATCACTGGATACTGTCGGCGGTGCAAGGAGTTCGTCTACCTCACTTGGACGCGCGAAGACATTGACCCGAAGACGATTGAGCGTCTGGGAATAGACAACGTCACCCCCGCCCCGGAACCTCTCGGTGAAGTCTGGGACGCCCAGACGGGGGAGGTTCTGACAATCCACGCATGCCCGGACTGCCAGGGCCCGTTTCTGGAAATCAAAGGCCCTGAGGAACTGAAACACTGTCCGGCCTGTAACAAGCCCCACTTCCGTGTCGACGAGAGCGAACCGGTGATGTTTGTAGACTGAAATGCGATTGGAACAGTAGAGCTGCGGCGGACCAGCTCCGAGCAGAACGCGTCGTTGCCGTGAGCCGGGTCACTCCAAACGGACGAGGGCCAGGTCCCAATTGCCGTTCTTCTCGGTGCAGAATAAGACCGACGAACCGTCCGGAGAGAAGGATGGATGAGGATGCACCGTCGCGCCCTTAGGGCGGTGTCCCTGTGTCAACAGTTTGGACTGGCGCGTCTCAGCGTCCACCAGATGCAAGCGGCCCTCAAACGTATCGCCCACCGCCCGGCGGCCCTGGCTGTCGCCGCCGACGTGCCAGTACTTCCGCTGGTCCAGGATGTGCAGCGACCGATCCTGGAGTGACACGTACGCGATACCATGCGGCTTCTCCAGCATGTCCTCGTTCTTGGGCCAGATGGTGAAGAGCGACTTGTCGGCGCCCCACCAGAGTTCGTGCGTCACCCATTCGTCGTAGGTCTCCCGGTAGAACGGGCCGTGGTCCGAGCCGTCGGCGCGACCGATCCACATGCGTTGTTCGGAGTCGCCTCCCGTCTCCCAGCAGTACATGATCAGGCCTGAGATCGAAGGATGCGCCTGGCAATGTCCCACGCGGAAGTCCAGATCAGTGATCTCTCTGAACGCGCCCGTCGCGCTGTCCAGCGCCATCAGACCCCAGGCGTTGTCGCGTTGGACGCCCAGGTAGAGGTCCTTGTCGTTGCTGTCCAGGGCGATGCTCCCGCTGAGCTTCACGTTCTCGGGCAATGGCGCCACCTGACGACGAAGTCCGTTTCCGTCGGCGCCGGCCTCCAAACGCAGCACAGCGTCGATATCCAGATCCCATACCGTGCGGCCTGCGACATAGAACATGCGATTTCGCGTGCGGCTCAGGCATGCATATCCGGGGCTCGTATCGTCGGTCAGTTGGGTGATCGCACCGGTCTTCGTTGCGACCGCGAAATACTGGTTCGCGCCCGTCCGGTCCGACATGAAGACGATGTGCTGCTGGTCCGCCGTCCAGTTGGGGTGGGTCTGGTAGATCTTGTTGTCCCTGGCCGGCGAAGTGGTCAGCAGCGTGATCCGCGCTTCCGTGACCTCATCAACATACGTGGTCCACTCAGCAGGCGACTTCGCGCCCACCCCGGAACCACCAGCCCCTTGCCCGCCGGACGCGGCGCCGACGAACGCCAGAACCACGAACACCAGTTGCCCGACCAACCCCCACCGACGCTTCCCATCTGAACCCATAGCCAGCTCTCCTACACTAGGGACGGACCTATCCGTGCTCGCTTTTCTTCGGTCGACCGGGAGGCAGGGCGCGGAGGCGGCGGCCGAGGGAGGCCTCCCACTTGCGGATGAAGGCCTCGCCGGCCCAGGGGCGCCCTCGACTGGTGCAGAGTCGCAACTGCTCTACGTCCGCCTCGTCGCACCGTTGGGCCACTTCGTCCTGCCAGTCGTCTGGGTCGATCTGCTCGCTCCAGAGGTCCAGATCCAGCAGGCCGGACCCGTCCGGACCGCCGCAATGCGCCGCGGCGCTGCTCCAGACATACCGCCATGGCTTGCGGCATAAGCGCGCCCGAACCGGGGTGCGCTCCACATACGCCAGGGCCTTCCAGTAATGCGCGTCATCCAACGGGCACGAAAAGAAACGGTCCTGCCAGAGGTGCCCCCGCCGCCCGTGCACGCGATTGACGTACTGGGCATACCGCTGATTGGTCCGCTTCAGCGCCGAACCTAGGGATGTCTCTTCCTCCGGCGTCACAACCAAGTGCACGTGATCGCTCATCAGGCAGTATCCCTCGACAATCAATCCGACGTGCTCGGTCGCCTCCCGCAGGTAGGCCAGAAAGACCTCCCGGTCCTCGTCCGTGACAAACACGTCGTCTCCGCTGTTGCCCCGCTGCATGACGTGGTGGGCAGCATCGACGATCACGATGCGTGAAGTTCTAGGCATGGGCCCACTCTAGAGGGCACTCCCGCGACGCGTCAAGAACAAAACGGGGTGCGTCCCTATTTGAAACGGGTGCCTGGGCGGCCGGGTGACGCCCCGCAGTCATTGGAATTGACGGGGGTAAAATTACGTAGTTGCCCTAATTGACGCGGGGCGGCGTAAGAGGATAATGCTCTTCGGCCTTTCGGAGGAGATCGACCGCCGAAAGCAGCCTGGGTGGTGGGGGATCGATGTCAGATGGCTGAAACAGCCGAGGGTGAATGCATGGCGAAGAGGAAACGGAACAGGGCCGGGCTGAAGGCCGCCGAGGTCAGGGCGTTCCAGACGCTGTTGTTGCACAAACGGGAGGAGATTCTCGGCACGGTCCTGTCGATGGAGGGCGAGGCGCTCCGCCGCGAACAGACGAATCTGTCCACC
Organism: Sedimentisphaerales bacterium; assembly: GCA_028277585.1. Taxonomy (GTDB): domain Bacteria; phylum Planctomycetota; class Phycisphaerae; order Sedimentisphaerales; family Anaerobacaceae; genus Anaerobaca. The sequence goes on along the minus strand of JANQFY010000016.1, from coordinate 4,369 downwards.
TGCCCGATCCATATGGGAGATGTCGGCAGTGACGCATTCGAGATTGAGAACACGCTGAATCTGGCCGGCAGCGAACGGAAACTGCTCAAGGAGATCGATGAGGCCCTCGATCGCATCGAAGCGGGCACCTACGGCGTCTGCCTGGGAACCGGCGAGCCCATCGGCAAAGCGCGTCTGCAGGCGATTCCGTGGACCAAATACTCGGTGGAATTCGCAGGGCGGCTCGAACAAGGGCTCGCCTCCGTCGATCAGCTCGCCGATGAACCGGGCGATTCACACGTGACCGCGGCCTAGCGGCCTGATGCTGGTATTCCAGCCAGGCTCGCGTGTTTCAGTCGACGGGGCGGAGCGGCTCCAGTGAGTCAGAGATTTGTTCGCGGTAGCCCTGGAGGGTCTGGAACGTCTCCTCAAGGGCCTCTCGGGAATCGACTGACGGGCTCCACAGGTGCTCGGTAGCATGCCAGTCGCCGAAAACGCAATGCGTTTCGTCACCGGTTTTTCGGGATTCCACGAGCGCCCCGTACCCAAACAGCACGGCGTCGAACAGTTCGTCCTTGACGGCATTCGTCGGCTTCTGAGCCCGGTAGGCGGCTTTGGCCAGCTCATAGGATCGCAGGGCTCTCTTCCACTGTTCCACCACTTCCGGCTTCATGGTTCGCCTCTCCGGCTACGCGTCTTCGTTGTACGGAACCGCATCGAGCTGCTGTCTATTCTAGTACTCAAACGGCTGTTTCGCAAGGAAAACCCCCGCCTCACTACTAGGGACAGACCCTAGTTTCTATAGACAAAGGCTACCTCTCCGATCGGCATTGCTATAGTTAACGCGACACACTGCATGGCGGCAACTGGAGTCCAGTGCTCCCCTTTTTTTGCCTTGCTGTCCCCCACGCCCGTGCGGTAGAATCAAGATGAAGCGTGCAGGAAGCCATGAGAACCCAAGGGAATGTTCCGGCGGGATGGTCCGCGCGGCGGATCTGTTATTCGACGAGAGAGGAGGAAGCTATGAGACGGCGATCGCTCCAACTTGGCGGCTACGTGATGGTGCTGGTTCTTATGCTTTCGGGGTCCAGCATGGCCGATTTAACCGATGGGCTTGTGAGATACTACCCGTTTGACGGCAACACGAATGACTTCAGCGGAAACGGCAATGACGCGACGGCCTACAACAACTATACGTATGTGAGCGGCGTTTCATCACAGGCGCTTCGTCTTGTCGGAAGCGGGCACACGGGCCTCAATGGAGGGCATGTGATTCTCCCGTTCATCGCCTTGAATGAGTATCCTGAGTTTGCGATCTCGCTGTGGGTCAACCACCAGGGCAATTCCAGCAGGTTGAATCATGGCGAGGCCTTCATCAGCTTCGGGGCCACCCTGGATTGCCAAGCCCGGGGAGAACGGGTGTTCATTGGCTATGATCGCGGTTTCCCCAACTGCAACCTGGGCTTCCACGTGGGCGGCCAAACTCAAGGGGGCTCCGTCTCGATGCCCTATTCATCCGACCTGGTCTCCACCTGGAATCATCTGGTCCTGAGCGCCGACAATGGGACGTTGGCCGCCTACGTCAACGGAAGGTCGATCGGAACGAACTCCTACCAGTTCGGCGCCATGTCTCCGACAGCCGGTATCGGCGCCCATTGGTTCAATTGCGGGGGCACGGTATCGAACCGATTCATCGGCATGATTGACGACGTTCGCATCTACGATCGGGCGTTAACCGAGGCCGAAATCCACGACTTGTACCTGATCCCCACCCCCGGCGCCGCTCTCCTGGGCGTACTCGGCCTGGGCTTTTCGACCCAGCGCCTACGCCGACGGGCAGCGAAGGGTTCCTCTTGTCTCTGAGGGAAGGAATCGCACGCACTGCGATCCGCACCTGCGACCACTGCTGATTCGCCCCATGGGGCTTCTGCTGATAACGGAGGGATGCACTGACGGAAAGGACTCGCCAGCGTAACAGAACCAGTTGTAGGAGGATAGAGATGAAAGGGTTCAGGTTTTTCGCAGTTCTCATCGTCGCCGTCTCGGCGGCCAATGGACATGCCGATCTCATCGATGACTTTGAGGATGGCGTCATCAATTCCGATCTCTGGTGGCACCATGACGGCGTGTACTACGATCCAAGAGGCACGGAGGGATGGGGAGAGGTCTACGAAGCCGATGGACAGTTGGTGTTGTACTCTCAAGACACGGCGCGATGGGGCGCAGGTATTGCCGTCGCCACCCTGAGAGAGACGCCATTGGATGCGCGGATCGATTTCTCGTTTGAACTCACCATTGAGGATGATACGCTCGATGGAAGCTACATCTCGAACGTATGGTTTGCTGTCGGTAACAATCCTAACGCGGGCGTCCCCCCTCTTCCCGGATGGGACGGATTCGTCACGGTCCATGGAATATTTCATGATCAGCAGACCTACAGCAATCACGTCACGGGGGAGTACTACTTCTATCTGGACTCGGCGGCAGAAATGGCGAGCCTCTATGATGCCGCCGACGATAGCCTGCTCGGCTCGGCGGACTACTCCAGCTTGGGAACCAGCACCCCCTATCTCTCGTTCCTCGCCGGGACTGATACATTCAACGGCGCGGTATACAAGACGTTCAGGCTGAATGAAATATCAGTTGTACCGGCATCGCCTGCGCTGCTTCTTGGTCTGATAGGGATCGGAACTGCGGGATGCAGACTTCGAAGCAAGACGCCAAAAAGACGAAACTAGCACGGGCAGGACACGAGAACGTGGGCAGCCATCCACTCATGATGGGACGTGACGCGACCTGAGTGGATGGCTGTCCCCTGCCTTTCGCGGGGACCTGCTGGCCGCGACTTGCGCGTGCCGCTGTTTTCCCGACCAGGGCCCACGATGACTGGGCGAGGCGAGTCGCGCAGCAGGAGTGAATCCCTGTTGTTGACTGGCTGATCGAAAGGCCTCCCCGCCGGCAGCCCCTCTGGCGCCATCTTCCCCGGGAACGACAGACTTTGTGGAGACGTTGTCGTCGTCGAGCGTGCAACGGCACGTACCGCTCGAATGCCGTGCGACCTTCCAGCAACAGGCGGCCTAACAGAAATAGAACACGAATGAGAACGAAATCTAACGCAAAGCTGGTCTAAATTCGGACGGACACGCATCGCGATGGATGCAATCGTATTATCAAGGGAACGTTGCTCTGAGAGAAGGAGGTGTGGCGCCGCGTGAGGAACCGGTAGCCGATTGGGCTACGCAAGAGACGACAGCAAGAATGCAAACACTGGGAAGCATCCGTAAACGAATCATTCAACGAACGAATCAATCAATCAACCAGGTTGGGAGGAGCATCATGAATCTTGTCAAGAAACTAGCGTGTGTGCTCGCTGTCTTGATGGCGGCGCAGTGCGTGCAAGCGGACACGATTACCTACGACTTTGACGACGGCACGTTCCAGGGCTGGGTCCACGACGAAAGGGCCACCCTCGAATGGCATGTCTGGGACACGGCGGCCGATGACAACGGCGGTGTCTTCATCTCGCATACCGGCGACTTCGCGGTGCGCATCGAAGACTGGGGCCTCCGTGACAGCAACACCGATCTTCTGATGATCACCTCGCCGGAGTTCAAGATCTCGGACGGCGCGACGGTCGAGTTCTGGGGCCTGGGCGGCATGGGAGGCGTGGCCGAGCCGACCTGGAGCAATTACGACGACGTGCCCACCGTCGCCGCGGGCGGCGGATTCATGGGAATCGCGTTGCGCCGCATCAGTGACGGCGAGTACATCCTCTTCGGGCGTCGCGACCGCAACAGTGAAAGCGACAACGATCCCAGTTGGAGCCCCATCGAGTGGACCGCCGGCGACATCGCCGCGGCGACCGCCTCGGATGGCGCTTCCGAGCGCTACGTCATCGACGTCATTGACACCTACACGGGCGGCTGGGGCTGGTTCGGGTTCGACGAAGTCATCCTGACGAACGTGAAGGTCGTGGGCGACGCCGTTGCCGACAACCCGTCTCCCGAGGACGGCGCTGAAGACGTGATGACCGAGCCGACACTCCAATGGACGGTCGGTGAGTACGCCGATACGCACGACGTCTACTTCGGCACCGATTTCGATGACGTCAACAACGCGACCACCGACAGCGACCTCTACATGGGCCGTCAGAGCGACACCGAATTCGCCCCGGGTCTGCTCGAGTTGGGCGTGACCTACTACTGGCGCGTCGACGAGGTCAACGCGGCGCCCGACTTCACCGTCTTCAAGGGCGAGACCTGGAGCTTCACGGTCGAGCCGTTCGCCTACGTGATCGAGGGCGTCACCGCGACCAGCAACGGCGTCTCGGACGCGACCTCGGGGCCGGAGAAGATGGTGGATGGCTCGGGTCTGAACGAGGCCGGCCAGC
>JANQFY010000291.1 GCA_028277585.1 Sedimentisphaerales bacterium | reverse complement strand
CTGGCCGACTACCATATCACTGAGAGTGGCTTCGGCTCGGATATCGGGTTCGAGAAGTTCTGGAACCTCAAGTGCCGCATGTCGGGTCTCGTCCCGGACGCGGTGGTTATCGTTGCGACGATCCGCGCGCTGAAGATGCACGGCGGGGGACCGCGCGTCAAGGCGGGGATGCCGCTCAGCGAAGAGTATGTCACCGAGAATCTGGGCCTGGTCGAGAAGGGGTGCGAGAATCTGCGGGCCCACATCGATATCGTCACCAAGAGCGGGGCCCGTCCCGTCGTTTGCGTGAACGGCTTCCACACTGACACGCAGGCGGAGGTGGATTTGGTCGCTCGCATCGCCCAAGCTCACGGCGCCCGCGCCGTCAGTTCCGAGCACTGGCTCAAGGGGGGTGAAGGGGCGATCGATTTGGCGCAGGCGGTGATCGAGGCCTGCAATGAGCCGAACGAGTTCAAGTGCCTCTACGAGCTCTCCATGCCCTTGCGGGAGCGTATCGAACTGATCGCCAAGGAGGTCTACGGCGCCGGCGGCGTGACATACACCGACGAGGCGCTGGCCAAGGCCCGGCAACTGGAAGCCGAATCGTACGGCACGCGCCTGGGGACCTGCATGGCCAAGACGCAACTGAGCCTCTCGCACGATCCCGAACTGAAGGGCCGGCCCACCGGCTGGACGTTGCCCATCAATGACATTCTCGTCTACAAGGGCGCTGGGTTTGTTGTCCCCGTCGCCGGTTCGATCAAGCTCATGCCCGGCACCGGCTCGAATCCTGCCTTCCGCCGCATCGACGTCGACACCGACACCGGCAAAGTCCGCGGCTTGTTCTGAGCTTCGGTGTCAGACTTCTTGTTGGCGAACGTTCAGTGCCTCGACAATTTCGCTTGATGTCGTGATGTAGTTCATGCCGATTCCATCACCCAGTCCGAGCACACAATCCGATGTAACGAACCACCCCAGCAATTCCGTTGGAGGAGATTCGACGTTCAGGTCGGTGGGGAACACAATCGAAGTGGCCGGAGGTTTGGTGGCGGTCGGTCGGTTCGTGTAGAGCCATATCTCGTCGAAATGCGAGAAGAGATTGTACTTCGGAGCAATCTCCAGGATGAGACCATCGCCAACCAGAAGAGATGTTCCCAGGAACCCACACGAACTCTCTGCGTCGACGATCATATTGGCCGTCGTCGTTGACCTCACGTCCTCGGTGCTGTCTATGCAGGTCACGAGAGCGTACGGGAGTTCCTCAAGAATACGCCATCTCGACTTAGCTAGATGCCAGATCGAGTCTTGGAACCAGCCGTGATACATCGCATCTCCTCTCTTGACTCCCTTGGCGCCAGGACTTACGGAGTCGTTTGGACAATCCTCTTGACGAAACGAAGGAGGAGATGGTGGGCGGGGGCGGCCATTTGGCCGTGGTTGAAGCCCTCCAGTTCGTGGAGGGTCGTGTCGGGATGGCCGGCGACCTGCATCATGCGCCACATGTAGGCGTTCTCCTCGTAGCGGCCCAGCATCTCCAGGTCGCGACCTCCAGTGATCAGCAGCAGGGGAGGTGCGTCTTTTCGCACGTGATAGAGCGGCGCCATGTCATCGATAATGGGTTGCTTGCCATCGATGCCGCGTTCGGCCCGGACGGTGAAATGCGTGATCGTGTGCCCACTGAAGGGGATCAGGCCCGCGATCTGGTCAGCGTCGATCTTGTGGGCGGCCAGCCATCGCTTGTCCAGGCCGACCATGCTGGTGAGATAGCCCCCGGCCGAGTGCCCACTGACGAAGATCCGCTGGGGTGATCCACCATAGGTCGCAATGTTCTTGAAGGTCCAGGCGACCGCGGCCGCGGCGTCCTCGACATAGGCGGGGGACTTGACGTGCGGGTTCAGACGGTAGTTCACGGCGACGACCGCCAGGCCCTGCTCCTTCAGCTCCCTGGGGACGAAGCGATTGCCCGCTTTGAGTCCTCCCCCGTGGAACCAGACGACCGTCGCAAAGTCCTTGACGTCCGTCGGGTAGTACACGTCCAGGCGGCACCGTTCTGTCATGTAGTCGGTCAGTTCCGCGCCTTCGCGGTAGAGAATGTCACTGGCTGTCTTGTAGGCCGGCGCTGTCCCGGCATTGACCTGGGTGAATGCCGGCAAGGCCAACGCGATCGTCACCAGCGCGAATGCGAGGGCTCTGGTGTTCTGCTGTGTATGCTTCATGGTTCTACTCTCTTTCTCTGTCGGCGTGTGAATTATTCCAGGCGTTGCTGCTGGGATGGTAGCAGGGTGTGGTGACGGGGTCAAGACACGCAGGCAGGGCGTGCAAAGGCAAGCGGGGCCCGTGTCGTGTGACACGGGCCCCGCGGGTGTTCAGCAAGTGTAGCCGACGTGTCTATTCGACGTCGAACGGCTGGGTTCGGCCGGCCTGATAGGCGATCTCGCCCTGGGACAGGACACGGTCGTAGAGGTACAACTCGTCGATCTGGCCCATGAAGAAGCGGTCCCCGCTGGCGGGGCGGCTGCCGATTCGGACGTCCAGATCGGCCGTTAGATCGAACGGCGGGTCCAGATCCGTGGTCGGACGCGTGTCGTCCTGACCATCCAGCCAGAGGATCACCTCGGGATAGGAGATGGTCGCGTTGGCCTGAATCGTGACCGCCACGTGGTGCCAGGCGCCGTCATTCATGACAGTGTCGCCCTGGATGTTGCCGCCGTGGTGCTCGAAACGCAGCCGGCCGGCGTTGATCCGGAAGCCGAAGCGCTGACCGCCCACGTTCGGGCCCCAGCCCATGATGGCCTCGGTGGCGGTGTTCGTCGTCTTGACCCAGGCGCTCACCGTCACGGCGCTGGCGCCGAGCACGCCCTGGTAGCCGGTCAACTCGACATGATCGCCCGTGCCGTTGAGGCTGATCGCCTGACCGACCTTACCGGCGACGAACGTAGGCGGGCCGACTAGCGTGCCGGGATGGGCGCCGGTGCTGTCACTGGCGTCGCCCTCGAAGGCGAAGTGGGAGATCAGATTGGTCGGGTCGGGCTCGACGGGTGTGGCCTGCGTTCGCTCGTTGGGCGTCAACGTGATGTCGTCGACGAACAGCGTGCCTTCGCCGCCCTCGATGCCAATGGTCAACTCCGTGACACTGGCGACGTTCAAGCCCGTCAAATCGATGTACCACGTCTGCCAGGGCATCTTCGTGATGGTGTCGGCATCGCCGTCGTAGGTGACCTTGGTGTCGTTGATCTTGGCGTAGAGCGTCCCGGCTGTGTTGGCCGGGTTGCCATAGAAGCGAATCACCAGCCCCTTGACACCGTGCTTCGTCCAGTCCTGCGCCGCGTCGAACGTACGGGTGGCTTCAGAGATGCCACCATCGGCGTTGGCGTAGATCAGGGGCATCGCCTGGGCGCCGCCGTGGACGGTCGTCTGCTCGGCGAAGGGCGATTCGAGGTAGCCCACCTGCGAGTTGTTGCCCGCGACGCTGTAGCCATCGACCCAGGTCAGGAAGATCGCTTCGCCCGCGTCGATGTCGTCGGTGTAGCTCTCGAAGTCCTCAACGACGATGGACGACTCGGTGGTGAAGGTCCAGACATTGCCCGCCCAGGTGGTGATCGTCTGGGCGTCGTTGACTTCGTCGATGCGCCAGTAGTAGGTCGTCGCCAAGTCCAGCGCGCCGGGATCGGCGGTGCTGTCGGCGACGGTATCGATCAGCGCCAACGCATTGGGGTCGTCGCTCAGATACACATCGTGGGACGCCGCTTCGCGTCCGGCCCGCCAACTCAGGGCCGCGCCGGTCACAGCTACGTCGGTCGCATCCACGGCCGGATCCGGATTGCTCGGATGCACGGGGATCGAGAGGAAACGGACCTCGCTGAGCCCGAACTGGCCCGCGGCGCCATAGGCGCTGTTGATGGTCAACTTGACGTACTGGGCCGCGACGCCGGCGAAGTCCACCGTCGAATTGGCGGTGTAGGTATCGGTCGCCGTCGCCTGGGCGAGCACGACATCACCGAGAACGGTCCACTCGGCGCCGTCTGCCGAGTATTCGACGGTCGCGTCCTTGACGCCGAAGCCGAGCAGCAGTTCGAACGCGACGTTGTAGTTCCAGACGAGCATCTGATGGAGCTTGTGCACGCGATCGAACTCGAACTGGATCGTCAGCGGTTCGTCGGGAATCGGCGTGACGGTCCACATGTCGACCCGCTCGACCGAGTGCTGATCGTCGGCGTTCAACCCCGAACCGTCGACGGCCTTTTCGGGACCGCTGTCCGCGTCCGAGGTACCATTGCTGGTGGCGACGACACCCTCGATCGGGTAGGCGAACAGCTCGGTCGTGAAGCTCCAGACATCGCCCTTGAAGATCGTGTTGTCCGGCGCGGCGTTGACTTCGTCGACGCGCCAGTAGAAGGTCTGCCCGAAATCGAGACCCGTCAGGTCGTAGCTCGTATCGGCCTGTCCCTGACTGAGCAGCACGCCCATCGGATTGGCCCGACTGGCGTCGTTGACATCATCAAACGAGGTCCCGCCGTAGACATCGTGACTGGCGGCGAACTCACCGGCGGCCCAGCCGAGAAGAACCTGGCGCGGAATGTCACTGGCGCCGTCTTCGGGACTTGGGGCCGAACTTGGTCCCTGGTCGCCCTTCATGGCTTTGGCGATTTCCTCGGACGTCAGAGCGCGATCATAAACGCGGAAATCGTCCAGCGTGCTGGCCAGCCAGTTGTTGGAGTTGCGGTTGACGCCGATCGCGAATCGGTTGAACGTTCTCTGGGAGTCGTTCAGCGTTCCCGTGTTGGCGGCCTCTGCGTTGTAGTACACGGTGGCGTCGGTGCCGTCCCAGGCCATCGCCAGGTGCGTCCATTCCAGCGTGGCCGGTCCGAAGATGATGCCGCCCGGATTGACACGGTAGTTGCCCGGATCGGTCCCGTCGACGTCGAACTGGATGCCGGCACTGTTGGGGAAGTAGTTGGTGAAGCAACTGCTCCAGGTGTCCTGGGCGAGCGAATCGGGCTTGACCCAGAGCGCGACGGTTCCGGCGGTCCAGAGCGTATCGGCGCCCAGGTCGTACTCGACCGAATCGGTTTCCGCGTCGCCTCGGAAATGCAGGGCGCCGCCCAGCAGGCCGTCGACCCACTCAGGCCCATTGACGAAGGTTCCGTCGTTGCCATTGCCGCTGGCGTCGTAGGCGACGGTGCCTTGGCCTTCGTTGAGGGGCCACCATACGACGAGACTCGGGTCCGCTGCGTGGACCAGATTGGCCGAAGCCAGAGCCAGGACCAGAAGCAGGGACAGAATGCAGTACAGCCGTTTACCCATGATCGTCCTCCTTCACAAAGAGTGTTAGTGGTGTCTCAGTGGTTGGTTAAGCGTGCTCCTTTCATGCGGCGGCGTGGACCGGGCAAGGGCGGACGCTACGCTATGCGAGCCGCTCTCCTGATGCAGGCGGGCGCCTCAGCGTGCGCTGTGCGATGATGCGTGCAATACCCTCTCTACCCGATGCTCGCCTGTACGTATTGCGTCGCAGTCTCCCTGCGAAGCCGTTCAGAACACAGCAGGGTTGGGCTTGCAGAACCTCGTGCGCCAATGTGCGAGATGCCTCCCACCAGACTCACGAGGCTTCCCAGACCTTCCTTCAACCTACCATATCTATTCGTCTGTTTCAAGGCGTCTCGTTATAGGATTATGCGTTCCTGGGCTGGCCGAATGCGGTGCTCCAAGGCCGCTCGATAGAGGGGCTTTCCCGGCCGGCGCCGCCGGGGTCGCAGGTCGCCGCTCGGAACGAGCAAGAATTTCCGGGTCGGGTCCCATATTATCCAGGCCTCTCGCGACCGAGAGAGAGACCAGAAGAAAGTTCGGGTGTTGTGCGGATTCTGTTCGGTTTTTGTTTGGGTTCGAGCGGGCGTATGGTCGATAGAACATATGACTGAAAAGGAATGGTTGAAAGACTCACGTAAGGAAGGAAACAGCAATGGATGCGTACAGGAACAGCAGGATGGACCCTGTGTGCAAACTGGGAACGGGCGGGGAGTACTTCGCGGTCTGGCCCGGCGATGAGACGCAGTTGTGCGACCCTTCGGCCGGGGCGCTGACGAAGGTCCTCGAATGTCTGGCGGAGATCGCCGGCGTCGTTTCGGGCGTACGGTGCAGTCGTCCGGCACGGCAGATCACTCGTCCCATCCCCCAACGCACGGAGAAGCTTCACGATGCGACTAGCCCCCAGAGAACCCGTCGAAGGACTCACGCCGCGGCAGGTCGAACTGCTGCGCCTCATCGCCTGTTTCTGCGACAGGCAACGCTATTCCCCGACGATCGCCGAACTGGCGAGCGAGATGAGCATCAGCCGAAGCACCGCGTTCGAACACCTCGGCGAACTGCAAGGAAAAGGGCTGGTTTCGACGGTCTCGGGCAGGGCTCGCTCTTTGAAACTGACTTCCCAAGGGCGCGGACTGCTTGAGCACATCGACGCCGAGCCGTTCGAGGCCGAAGAGAGTCGTTGCGTCGGCATCCCGCTGGTGGGACAGGTCGCGGCGGGCTTGCCCCGCGAGGCGATGGAGAACACCGAGTCGCTTTCGCTCGAGTCGTGTTTCGGTTTGGGGGGAGACCTGTTCGCCCTGGAGGTCTCGGGCGACAGCATGATCGAAGAGAACATCGAGCCGGGTGATTATGTGATCTGCCGGCGGACGAACACGGCCGACAACGGCGAGATGGTGGTCGCACTGGTCGATGACGGTGAGGCGACGCTGAAGCGATTCTTCAAGGAGAGTCACCACGTGCGGCTGCAGCCGGCTAACGCCAACTACGAACCGATCTACACCAACAACTGTCACATCGAAGGGGTGGTCGTGGGCTTGGTCAGACGACTGTGATTCCTGAGTTGGCCTCTACTTTCCTTGCTGAGGACGCACCTCATACTTATAGGCAGGACCGTAGTCTCTGTCATTCCTGCGCAGGCAGGAATCCAGAGAACCATGCCGAGCCAAACCCAAAGCCAATACGACCAGAGACTATGCGAGCGACTCCAACGTCTGGATTCCCGCCTGCGCGGGAATGACACGGGCGGGCACACTGGAGCCATCTACCCAAACATACGAAGTGAGTCCCTTCGTTGATGCTGCTGATCTTTGCCCTTGCGGCCGGTCACTCCAGGCTCTTAGAATGGGGTCATGGCGGGTCGCGTTTTCCTGAACCGGTCGCTCCCGTCGTCGGATGGACCGAGGGTGCGGGGGGAGCAGGCAAGGAGATCAGGAGGTCGGCAATGCCGCAAGAACGACGTGTGACGGCCCGCGCGTATGCGATTGGGATAGTGACGGTGGTGGCGCTTCTGTGTGAGCAGGCGGGTGCTGCGGGGCAGAACTGGCCGCGATTCCGCGGGCCCAATGGTCAGGGCGTCAGCGAAACGCAGGGTGTTCCCGTCCGCTGGTCGGAGGGTGACCACGCCTGGAAGATCAGCCTGCCTGGGAAGGGGCATTCGTCACCCGTGATCTGGGATGGGAAGGTCTTCGTGACGTGTGCCGATGCCGGCGCCAAACGCGGCGTACTGCTCTGTGTGGACGCCGTTGATGGCCGCGAACGGTGGCGGCGGCAAACGGATCTGTCGAAGTATCCGGCCAACAGTCTGAACAGCTACGCGAGCCCGACGCCTGCCCTGGATGCGGATCACATCTATCTGCTCTGGCCCAGCAAAGACCAGACGATCCTGACCGCATTGACCCACGGCGGCGAAGAGGTCTGGATGACGACGCTCAGCGGTGTGCACGCCCGCCATGGCAAAGGCAGTTCGCCGATCGTGCATGGCAAGCATGTGATCGTCTCGCACGAGCAGGAACAGAAGGGCGAAGGGGTCCGAAGCCAATGGCTGGGCGTCGATCGGATGACGGGCCAGATCGTTTGGCGCGTGGAGGAGCCCCCCGTGGAGAATTGCTCCTATTCCACGCCCTGCGTGTATCGCGACCAAGCGGGGCGGGCCCAGATCGTGTTCGCCAGCAACGCCCACGGGATCACAGCGGTCGATCCCAGTACGGGCGATACGCTCTGGCAAGTGCCCTCGGTCCTGGGCGATCGGGTCGTCAGCTCGCCTGTCATTGCAGGCGAACTGATCGTAGGGACCTGTGGTGCGGGCGGCCGGGGCAAGCGCCTGACGGCGGTCGCGCCGCCCGGCCAGAACGGATCATCGGCGCGAGAAGTCTATCATCTTCAGGGGAAGGTCGTTTCCTATGTGCCGACTTCGGTGGTGCGGGACGGTCTGCTGTTCACCTTTCATGACAATGGTCTGATCTCGTGTCTGGAGAGCAAGACCGGTGCGACGATCTGGAGCAAGAAACCGGCGGGGCGGTTTTACGGTTCGCCGATCTGCGTTAACGGGATTCTGTACGGGGTTACGACGGGCGGCGAGGTCGTTGTTCTTCGGGCGGGTCGCGAGTACGAACTGCTCGGGATTAACCCGCTGGGTGAGAAGACCCACGCGTCACCGGCCGCGGCGGACGGACGGCTCTATGTCCGGACCTTCTCACATCTGATTTGCATCAGCACCACTAAACCTTGACGGAGACGCGACGCTTGGATGCCGAGCGCGGCGTCTCCCGGGTCCCTGCGGCCACGGGCGCGACGCGGTAGTAGACGTAGGTGCTGGTGCGCGAGGCGCCCAGAGAGATGATGTCTCCATGGACGAGCAGGACGCCCGGGGTGTCAGGCTCAACCTGGCCGTCGTTGACGAAGGTGCCGCATGTGCTGTTCAGATCGATGACGCGATGCTCGACACTGTGTTCGGTGGCTTTGGCGACGACCTTGGCGTGGGCGCGCGAGACCTCGCGCGGAACGAAATAGAGCGTGTCCGTGGCCCAGTAATCGGCCGCCGATTCGGAGGGATGTTCCAGGACGGTCGGCGGGCGGCCCAGGACGACCTCATGGGAATCGAGCGGGACGATGCCGGCCGTGGATGGACCGGTCCCCAGAAGATACTGGCCGGCCGAGAGGCGTTCCAGCGCCGCCTTGATTTCTCGGAGGCGCACGGCCTGGTCACTGGTCATTATGAACTCGATCTCTTTGAGGCGCGACAGCCTGATAAGCTTGTCGATCGAGAGCAATAGAGGGTTGCTATCATCCATGATGCAGGCACCTTCCCAAGCGGGGCATCCTTGAGGCTCGAGACTCCATTCCCTAGAATAATTAGATTCTGGTGAAAGTCAAGGGGTAGTCGGGTAGAATGCAGGCGGTTTGAGACGCTGGGCGCCGGCCGATGGGAACGTCGCAAGGCGGGCGCTGACAACAAATGCGACGTGTGCAAGGAAAGGGATGGTTCATGAGGCGAATGACGCGATCCAGTGGGGTGATGATGGTGCTGGCGATAGTTCTGCTCAGCGCCACAGGGCTTTGGGGCCAGGTTCGGCGGGAAATCCAAATCCCCGACATCATGGGGTATAAAACGCTCAAATGCGATTTCCACATGCACACGGTCTTCTCGGATGGCACGGTTTGGCCCACCGTGCGTGTGGATGAGGCCTGGCGGGAGGGCTTGGATGTCATCTCGATCACGGACCATATCGAGTACCAGCCGCACAAGAAAGACATTCCGACGAATCACAATCGACCCTACGATATTGCGCTGGGGCGGGCCAAGGATCGGGGCATTCTTCTTATCCGAGGGACGGAGATCACGCGTGAAACACCGCCGGGGCATTTCAATGCGATTTTTCTGAAGGACGTGGACCCGTTGGATACGCCGGACTTGCTGGATTGCATGGCCGCGGCGGACAAGCAGGGGGCGTTTATCTTCTGGAACCATCCCGGCTGGAAGCCCGACAAGAAGGGTTGGTTCGACATCCACACGACGCTCTACGAGAAGAAGTACATGAAGGGGATCGAGGTCGTCAACGGCGGGTCCTATTATCCCGAGGCGCACGAATGGGCTCTCGAGAAGGACCTGACCTTCATCGGGAACTCCGACATCCATAGTCCCTCACTGCTCGACGAGTCGACGGGGCAGGACCATCGGACGATGACACTTGTGTTTGCGAAGAAGAAGAGCCGTGCGGCGGTCAAAGAAGCATTGCTCGCCGGGCGAACGGTCGCGTGGCAGGCGAACCAGCTCATCGGCCGTCAGGAGTATCTGGAAGCCCTGTTCCAGGCAATGGTGAAGATCAAGGACATCACGTATGAGGGCAAGGTTGTTCGTTTCGGCGTCAAGAACCACTCGGATGTTGAGGTGGAGTTGGCACGGACCGGTACGACGGGACCGAAGACACTGACCTTACCGGCCGGCGCGACGGCGCAGATCAAGACCAAGGTCGAGGATCTGGCGGCGCCGGTGGAGTTGAAGTACACGGTTGGGAATTTCCTGATCGGGCCGGAAAAGGGATTGCCTGTCAAGCTGACCATCCCGGGGCACGTGACGATCGAGATTCCTGTCGAAACACGCTAGGATTCTGCGTTTCGATCTGGGCAAGATACAGCGATAACAGGCGCGTGGGCCGGGCTAGTCCTGGCCCATGGCGTCGATGAAGGCGTTGGCCTCGGCGATGGAAGCCTCCATCTCCCTGATCAAGCCGGCGATGTCGGTCTCTACGGTGACCAACTCGCTGTGCAGCGAGGCCAGCGCCTGGGCGTTGAGGTTGTGCTTGAGGAAGAGCACCTGATCGCCGAACGCATCGAGGACGGGACCGATCTTCATCTCCGCGCTTTGCATCGCGGCGATCATCTTCGCATAGCGCTGGCGGGTCCGGCCCAGCTTCTGCTCACTCAGCGCGCGGAGTTGATCGTTCTTGTACTGTTCGAGTTCGGATTGCCATTCCTTGAACAGCGCCTCGGCAACGCGCTCGACATCGTCGATGTGCTTGCGGACCGCCTTGGCCTTCGCCTCGCTGCGTTCGAGTTCGGTCTTGAGCTTTTTATAAGTCGCTTCGAGTTGCCCGCCTTTGGAGTTCACGACCGCGCTGAATTCCTCGAGCGCCGACTGGAATTGCTCTTTGGCGTCCTGCTGGGTGTCACGGGCGTCCTGGACGCGGTCGATCAGGAGATCACGTTTGTGGTAGCCAAGTTTCTCCATGGTGCCGTAATACGTGCTGCGGCAGCCGGCGAGCGCCGCCAGGGCCAGGGCAAACGTGCAGAACTGAAGTGCCTTCATCTTTATCCCTTTCAGGTCCAGTGGTTCCGTATCGATGGACTTATTCTAGAAGACGTGGGGACACGATCAAGACAAAAGGGTATTGCATCACGGCGTTGTTGGCGGGTGGCTTGGCTCGACCACCGTTGTCAAGTCCCGCCTCGGGCGAGGCGGGACTTGACTGGTGGAGGCAGGTGATAGAGAGCTGCTATCGTAAGAGGTGCGATAGCGGGTTTGAAGTGGAATGCTGCATTGATTCTGACCTGGGTTCACTTCGGGTAGAGTTAGAGGCCGTGAGAGCCTTTCTGGGTCCAGTGTTCTCGGTGCGGTGGGGATCAGACGCCCCGGGCATCCCTGCCCGGCAGGGCTGCTGATCCAGAATCGCCCCGGCAGCAGGGTGGCAACCAACGGCGGTTGCCTGGGAGAGAGTAGGATTTAGGCTGCCGAGTCGCATTTTTTCAACCACCTTCCTGAAAGTTCAATGTTGTGTTCCGTTGTGTTCACTCATAAGTGCCACTGGGCCGGGTGTTCGTAACGGAGTTTTCACGATTTCGCGATAACTTTTTTCGGACGTTGCGTAAGGGCTTTTTCAGGAAAGACTTAGCGGAAATGGAATCTCGAGTTTTCCGCAGGCGCGTCTTGAACAGCGCCCGTTGAAGCCAGAGATTGCTCGGTTTCTGGGGCGGGAGCCCGGGGGATTGACAGGTTGATTCGTCTATCTCGCTGGCGTGGGCGGCTTGAATGTGGTAAACTAATCATAGTGAAAAAGTAGCCTCTTAGCCCCGGCCTAAGTCTCGCTTCCTCTCCCTCATCAATATGGCCGGGGCTTCTTCATGTCACCGTAGCGAGTGGGAGGTCCGCCAGGCCCTGGAAATTACGTAGTCACCACAA
>JANQFY010000187.1 GCA_028277585.1 Sedimentisphaerales bacterium | reverse complement strand
TCATCCGTTCGTTGGCCCGCGATGACGACAGTACCGCCCGGATCGAGTCGGTGCGCCTGCTGGGTCATGACGCGCCCTTGGCTTACCGCCGCACGGCTGAGGGGTTGGTCGTGACGCTTCCGTCCGAACGGCCCTGCGAGCATGCCTGGGCCCTGCGTATCAAGGGGCGGAATCTGAGAGACTTCGACGCGGAAGCGTTGACTCATCGGATCGAATACGCCCGTGCCGAGAGTCGTCTGATCAGACCCAAAGGGGATACCATTACCCTGTTCGCGGACAAGGCTCAGCTACACGGGTCCAGCCCCCGCTTGGAGAAGAAAGCCAACGTGAGCCGCCAGAACATCGGGTACTGGAACTCGCCCAAAGACTGGGTCTCATGGGATTTCGTCGTCGAGAAGAAGGGGGTCTATGATATGACGGTCGAGACGAGTTCGGCGCAGGCCTGTTCCGAATTCTCCGTTACCGTCGCCGATCAGACCCTGCATGCAGCCTCCCGCGTGACATCGTCCTGGTCGGACTTCGTTTCTTATGGCATCGGCGCGGTCGAATTCGACAAGCCCGGAACCTATCGCTTGGATCTCAAGCCGGGTGCTCCCGAGTCTTGGCGCTCCCTTGGTTTGCTCCGCGTGGCGCTGCAGCGGCGTACGGGCGCGCGCAGAACCTACGCACCGAACTGGGATGCTCTCGACGCACGCTCCAACCCCGGCTGGTTCAGCGACGCCAAGTTCGGCGTCTTCGTGTGCTGGGGACTGTATTCGGTCCCGGCCTGGACGCCTAAGGGCAAGTACGCCGAGTGGTATCAATACTGGCTCCA
Organism: Sedimentisphaerales bacterium; assembly: GCA_028277585.1. Lineage (GTDB taxonomy): Bacteria > Planctomycetota > Phycisphaerae > Sedimentisphaerales > Anaerobacaceae > Anaerobaca. The sequence continues at coordinate 5,316 of JANQFY010000187.1, read as the reverse complement.
GCAGAAGGCCTTCGACGGGAAGGTCCATGATTTTCACGCCCGGACCTATGGCGAGGGCTTTGAGTTTGCTGACTTCGCACCGTTTTTCAAAGCAGAACTCTGGGACCCGGACGAATGGGCCGACTTGTTCGACCGGGCGGGCGCCAAGTACATCGTCTTCACTACGAAACACCATTCGGGGTACACGATGTGGCCCAGCCGAGAAGCGGAGCGGACCTACGGCGCCAACTACAACCCTGTGAAGGTCGGCCCCGGGCGAGACATCGTCGGTGACCTGGCAACCGCTATCCGTCCCAAAGGCATCCGACTCGGGCTCTACTACTCGCTCTATGAGTGGTACCATCCGCTCTGGAAGAGCGATAAGGCCCGGTTCGTCGAAGAGCACTTCTTCCCCCAGTTCAAGGACCTCGTGACGCGGTATCAACCCGATCTGATCTGGGCCGACGGTGAGTGGAGCCTGCCCTGGGAGCAGTGGCGCAGCCCTGAACTGCTGGCCTGGCTGTTCAACAACGCCCCGAACGAGAGCGATTTGGTCATCAACGATCGCTGGGGCAAGGGCGTGCGCCACAAGCACGGCGGGTTCTACACGACCGAGTACGGCTCCGGCATGGATGACGATTCGCATCCGTGGGAGGAGGATCGCGGGATGGGCCATTCCTATGGTTACAACCGCGCCGAGGACCTGGAAGATTATCGTACGGCTCAGGAACTGATCCTGATGTTGATCGACGTGGTCAGTCGCGGGGGCAACCTCTGTCTGGATGTGGGGCCCCGAGCGGATGGCAAGATCCCGGTCATTATGCAGGAGCGGTTGTTGCAGATCGGCGCCTGGCTCAAGGCCAACGGTGAAGCCATCTACGGCACGCGTATGTGGGACAGCCCCTGCCAGTGGAGCGAGGGCAAGGTTCCCGAACTGAAGCGGGGCGAGTACATGTCCAGGTTCAATATCCTGGCGCAGACGGTGGCGCCACCCGAAGGACAGGCGTTCAAGGAAGCGTGGTTCACCTGCAAGGATGGGAATGTCTATGTCATCACGCCGAGATGGCCCGGCGCGACGCTGCGCCTGAGAAACTTCCAGCCCGGCCGTGACACGAAAGTCACCTTCCTGGCGACGGGCGAGCAACTGTCCTGGACGCGGCGGGGCAAGGACATGGTCATCAACCTGCCCCCCTTCGATCCGAACGCGCAGGTTTGTCGATACGCCTATGCGTTCCGTTTGACGGATATGGACTGAGAGGGACGATGATTGGGAGAGATGAGATGCCGCCTTCAAGACTGATGCCAACCTGTGTGATTCTGCTCGCTGTCGCGATGAACCTTCACGCGGCCCCAGCCCAGGACACTGCGCCATTCCTTCCAACACCCACCCCCGCCCAGTATGCCTGGCACGAGCAGGAGCGTATCATGTTCGTCTGTCTCGATCCATGCACCTGGCAAGGGAGGGAATATGACAACCACTCCACGCCACTCAATCAAATGAAGCTGCCCAAGCTCGATACCGATCAGTGGTGCGAAACGGCGCTGTCGTGGGATGCTCGGGAGATCCTGTTCGTCGCCAAGCACACCGGCGGGTTCTGCTGGTGGCAAACCGACACGACCGATTATTGTGTCAAGAGCATCGCCTGGAAGAACGGGCAAGGCGACGTGCTGGCTGAGTTGGCGCAGTCGTGCGGCAAGTACGGCCTGAATCTCGGCATCTACGTCTATCCGGGCGACGAATCGTGGGGCGCCGGCATCGGTAGTGGTGGCAAGACGCGCGACCCCGACAAGCAGGAGGCTTACAATCGCGTGTTCCGGCAACAATGGCGCGAGGCTCTGACCATTGCGAGTCGGCACACTCGGGTGAACGAAGTTTGGTTCGATGGCAGTTGTGTGATCGAGGTGGGTGACATCATCAAGAAGCACGCGCCGCACGCTGTCGTCTTTCAGGGGCCCTACGCGTCCATCCGATGGGTGGGCAATGAGCGGGGCAGACTGGATGCCGTTCACGCCTGGAGCACGCTGGCGACTAAGGACATGGAAACGGGGACCTCTACCTCTCATCACAGCAGTGCGGCCGGTGACATATGGGCGCCGCTGGAGGTCAATACGACGCTGTACGATCATCACTGGTTCTGGGCGCCGGCCAACGAGGCCAAGCGCAAGAGTCTGGATGAACTGATGTATGTCTATTACCAATCGGTTGGGCAGGGCGCGGTGATGCTGCTCAACTCTACGCCGAATACCGATGGTCTGATCCCAGCCGATGACGTGCGCTTGTATCGCGCGCTCGGCGCGGAGATTGCTCGACGTTTCGATGTTCCGCTCGCCCGCGCATCAGGCAGAGGCGAGACCGTCGAGATCCCTCTGGGTCAACCCACGATGATCAACCATGCGATTGTCGCAGAGGACTACTGGTTCGGGGAACGCATCCGAGCCTTCACCGTCGAAGGTTGGACAGGTAGCGCATGGCAGACGCTCGCTGAGGGGACGCACGTCGGACGCCGGCGCATAGTGTCGTTCGATGACGTGGTTGTTTCCAAGGTTCGGCTACGCGTTCGCGCCGCCGTTGCTGAGCCTCTCGTACGCGAGTTCGCGGTCTTTCACGTTGGCAGTTTCCGCCCGACGCCGGACGAACCTCTGCGCAGTCCCTGGGTTCAGTGTGGCGCTTGGAATGGTGAAGACGCCTGGGAAGAGGACCGCCTGACACTGGCGGTGGATCTGACGCCGTTCGTCACCGAAGCGGGGCAATGGCAAGTCCAGTTCAGGAAGGTTGCCGGTGCTGGTGACCTTGTGATACAAGATGAGGTGCTGTTACAGGCGTCTCAGGCTTCCGGGCCGGGCGCGCTGCGCCGCGCGGCGGACCGGACCGATATGTTCGATATCAATCGGATGGCCGTGGTGACCGAAGACGCGGATATTCGACTGCGAGTGACGCTGGTTGGTCGCGGCACAGCCGGCGTGATTCTGATTCGGCGTCGTTGATAGGACGGTGACGCGGTCCAAGGCATGGAATGGTCAACTCATCCCGGGGGTGACAACGAAGGGAGATGCTGATGCATAAGTATGGAAGGTGTGTGCTTCTGGTCGCCTTGACGGTTGGAGCGACCTCCGTCTGGGCGGTGCCGGAGATTCCTTTTGCCGACGCGCTGGACAACGCGTCCATTTCTGTTGATCGGCTCGACGACATCCTCAAGTACGCGCTGATCATTGGCAATGGGGACATCAACGCGCTGGTGTACACGGATTCGGGCAATATCGAACTGATACTGACCAAGAACGATGTCTGGGACGCTCGTCTGGAAACGGCGCTCGATCCACCCTTGCCCACACTGGCGCGTATCAAGGAACTGGGGCGCGGAAACTGGCCCAACCGCAATCAGGTTCTGCCCGCGGGGATAGAGTGGACTGGTCCCGACAGCTACCACGCCCATCCCTATCCGTGTCCCCGTGCCTGTGCCAAGCTGGTCTTGGGGACGCGGCCCGCGCAGGGGCGCTGGCGCCGCATTCGCGCCGAGGGTCGGCAGAACGCCTGGGAGTCGTGTGATGGCGCCGGCGTTATGAGCATCGCCGGGAACGCAGGTGCCTCGAATGGGTGGAAATACGATCTGCCCGCGTTTTCGACGGACGACTACAACACGATGCGGCTGACCATCTCCGGTTCGGCGAACGCCCAGTACTATGTGGATGTCATGGACCTGTGGGGCCAGGTGATCTTCGCCACGAAATGGCAGGCGACACCCGGAGAGGTCACGACGCGGCGCTATGACCTTCCGGCCGGCAAGCAGGCCGATAGCGTCATCCTCTATACGCAGACCAGCGATGGGAAACGCGCTGAGAATCGATTCGCAGCGCTGCAGTTCGAGGGGACCAAGGGGGTGCTTCCTGTGAAGTTGAACCAGGCGGAGCTGCCCACCACGCGGGCCCGGCTGGATCTGCGGCGGGCGGTGGCGCAGCTTGACGGCGTCTCCGGTGGTCCACCCAAGGCGAGCATCCGCGCCCTGGCGCAGCGCAATGCGTTTCTCATCGAAGCGGACGTCGCGGCTCGTTTGGAGCAGTTCCAGACCGCCGATACGCCGGACGCTGCCACTGGACAAACGGAAGGTGTGAAATGGCTCCACCAGAAGATCCCGGGCGACCTGGACTGGCCCGGCATGGAGTACGCCGTCGCGCTGGCGGGTGCGAGCCCGCGCAAGGTCGCAGCGATCGTGACGTCCTTTGAATCGGACGATGTAGTGGCCGCCGCTGTGAAGGAGGCCCAGACCGTTGTGCGGGAAAGCAATCCTCATCTCGTCCGCAACCACGAGGCGGCCTGGAACGAGTTCTGGCTGGCCAGTGGTCTAGACGTGGACGACGAGTTGATGGAGCAGACGTGGTACCGCGGCCTGTACTTCCTGCGTTGTGTCACCAAGCCGGGCGCCATCGCGCCGGGGTTATTCGCGAGCCTGACGACAGGGAGCCCCGCCTGGCATGGGGACTACCACACCAACTACAACATCCAGCAGACCTTCTGGGGTTGTCTTGCCGCCAACCACCCTGAACTGACGGAACCCTATGACCGGCTCATTCGAGGGTACTTCCCCCGCGCCCGCTGGCTGGCGCGAACGATCTTTGACATGAACGGGGCGTTCTATCCTCATGTGTTATACGCCTACGAGCCGCTCGATCCATCGAAGGTCAAGAGCCCTGTGGGTCGTCAGTACATTCACCATGTCTGGGGCTTCACGCTTGGCGTCTCGGGCTTCACGGTTCAACCCCTCTGGTGGCGCTACAAGTACCAGCCGGACCGTCGCTTTCTCGAACAGACGGCCTATCCCGCCGTTCGCGATGTCGCGATCTTCTACGCCGAATTCGTCAATCAGTGCGAACGGCAGGGCGATCGTGTCGTGCTCGCGCCGTCGGTCTCGCCCGAACACTGGGGTTGGACCGATCGCTTCGAGCGGAACCGCGATTGCACGTTCGACATTGCTATGGCGCGGTACATCCTGAACGCCGCGATCGAAGGGGCTGTCACCCTGGGACGCGACGAGGAACTGGTGAAGCGATTCCGCCGCGCCGAAACACTGCTGCCCGACTACCCGCGCACCGAGGGTGAGGAGCCCGTCGTCGTGGACGTCGCCGGCGCGCCCCCGATTACCTACAACATCACCGTGCCGACCACGCCCGTGTTCCCGGGCGATGTGGTGACCTGGCGCTCGCCGGCCGAGGCGCGCGAGCTGTTCGCCCGAACGATCGAGACGATTCGCTGGAACGGCAACAACTCGATGGTCATCCTGGGCGTCGGTCGGGCGCGACTGGGGATGGAAGGAACGCTTGACTGGATGCGCGAGGAGGTTC
>JANQFY010000165.1 GCA_028277585.1 Sedimentisphaerales bacterium | reverse complement strand
AGGGGTGGTATGGTAGGGATTGTTGCCAAGCCGGATACGCAGCGGAAGCTGGAGATTCTCATCGCGGACGCCCAGTACGATCTGGCGTGCGCCTGTGGTACGAACAACGACGATCGGCGCCACCGGGGCGAGGACGGCCGCTGGATCTACCCCGTGACCCTACCCAACGGGGGCAAAAGCGTCCTGCTCAAGACGCTGGTCTCAAATGTCTGCGCGAACGACTGCAAGTACTGTCCTCTGAGAGAGCAGCAGGACGTGCGGCGGTGCAGCCTGGAGCCGGAGGAGACGGCCCGCGTGTTCCTGGACTACTACCAGCGGAAGAAGGTCTTCGGCCTGTTCCTCAGTTCCGGCGTCATCGGTTCGCCCGACGCGACGATGGACCGTCTGACCAGCACGGCCCGCCTGCTGCGCCGCAAGCATCAGTTCCGGGGATATATCCACCTGAAGGTGATTCCCGGGGCCAGCGACGCTGCGATCGAAGAAGCGGTCTCGCTTTCCAGTGCTGTCTCGCTCAACATCGAGACGCCGGGCGCCGAGAATCTGGCCCGTCTGTCGAGCCGCAAGGACTACATCCGCGATATCATCGAGCCGATCAAGCTGATCAGCAGGCTCACCGGGCCGGGGACGCGCTTCGCCCGCGTCAAGCAGACGACACAGTTCATCGTCGGCGCCGCCGGCGAGGCCGACACCGAGATCGTCAAGTACATGGGCGGCCTGTACGACCGACTGCACATGCAGCGAATCTACTTCAGCGCGTACCAGAAGGGACTTGGGGATGCGTCTCTGACCACGATACCGGTCGACCCGGCCAAGCCCTTCATGCGCGAACACCGCCTGTACCAGGTGGACTTCCTGATGAGGCAATACGGCTTCAAGCAGGCCGATGTCGTGTTCGACGCGACGGGCCATCTGTCCCTGGAGACCGATCCGAAGGAAATGTGGGCGCAGAGCCACCCCGAGTGCTTCCCGCTGGACGTCAATCGTGCGTCTCGTCTGGAGCTGCTGCGCGTGCCGGGGTTGGGCCCGGTGACTGTCAAACGCATCCTGAAACGGCGCCGCGAACAACGACTGTACAGGCTGGAAGACATCGGCCGACCCGGCGTTCTGCTCCGCAAAGCGGCCGGCTATCTGACCTTCTAAAGATTTTCGTTGCCAAAGCCTCCGGGCTCTCTATAATTCGCTGGCTTATCTGAAGTTGCGCCGGATCGGCGCTTGTCTTGTCTAGTGATGAAAGGAAGGTGACGATGATCAATATGGTTCCCAAGCGGGTCTTTCTGACCAAGGGCGTCGGCCGGCACAAGTATCAGCTCAAGTCCTTCGAAGAGGCGTTGCGCAAAGCCGGCGTGGCCCAGCAGAATCTCGTGCAGGTTTCCTCGATCTTGCCCCCCAAGTGCAAGATCATCAGCCGGGAGAAGGGGCTGGCTCAGTTGACCCCCGGCGAGATCTGTTTCTGCGTCATGGCTCGCGCCGATACCAACGAGCATGGGCGTCTGGTCGCCTCCTCGGTTGGTATCGCCGTCCCCAAGGACACGAAGAAGTGGGGCTACCTCAGTGAGGTTCACGGGCATGGGATGAACCGGGCCGAGGCGGCCGATATGTCCGAAGACCTGGCGGCCGGGATGTTGGGAACCACGTTGGGGCTGGAGGTTGACCCGGACAAAGCCTGGTCGGAGAAGGAGCAGGTGTACAAGTCTTCCGGGCTGATCATTCGCACCTCCAATGTCACCCAGGCGGCCCGGGGACAGAAGGACCTATGGACCACCACCGTGGCGATCGCCATGTTCCTGTTCGACTGATCGATCGGACTTGTGATGACGGAGACCGACAACTTCGGTGCGTTGCCGCCTGAGCACTCCCGCCTGAGTGACTCGAAGATCGTGCTTGTCCCGGTTCCCTACGACGGGACGAGCACCTGGATCAAGGGCGCCGACAAAGGGCCTGGGGCGATCATCGCCGCGTCCCCCAACCTCGAACTCTACGACATCGAGACCGATTCGGAGGTCTATCGCCAAGGGATATTCACCGATCGTCCCGTTGAAGAGGATGCCTCTCCCGAAGCGATGGTCGCGGCGGTCGAGCAACGCGTGGGCGGGCACCTGGCGGCGGGAAAGTTCGCCGTCGTGCTCGGGGGGGAGCACTCGGTCAGCATCGGGGCGGTCGCGGCCCATGCGTCTCAATTTCCCGATGTCACGGTCCTCCAACTGGACGCTCACTCCGATCTGAGGGACGAGTACGAAGGATCTCGATTCAACCATGCTTGCGTGATGGCGCGCATCAAGGAGAGGTGTCCCATCGTTCAGGTGGGCATCCGGAGCATGGACGTTTCGGAAAAGCCCGCGCTCGATCCGGATCGGGTCTTCTTCGCCAAGGACCTTCAGGGACACATCGACTGGATCGACCGGGTGGTCGCGGTCCTGGGCGAGCGGGTCTATGTCACGATCGATTTGGACGTGTTCGATCCGTCGATCATGCCTTCGACGGGGACGCCCGAGCCGGGGGGGATGCTGTGGTACGACGTCCTGGCTCTGCTTCGAGCGGTTTGTCGCAGCCGCACGCTGGTGGGCTTCGACGTGGTCGAACTCTGCTCGGTCGAGAACCAGTGGGCTCCCAACTTTCTGGCCGCCAAGCTGATCTACCAACTCCTGAGCTATCGATTTCAGGACTGACCTCCAACCTGGCTGTCCGGGCCGTTGGCTCTCAACGCACCGGTTTCGCCATCCCCCCAGAACTGCCGTGGCGCTCTGATAGGACACTTTTTTGCCGATCGGGGCGTTCTGGGCTTTAGCGGCACCCCCTCTGTGGCCGATAACACACCCAGGACATGATACAATAGCAGTCTGTCCGCTCCGGGGGCTGTCGGAGCGGTGTTCGCAACGCGTATCTGCGGAGAGTGACGATGACGAGAATGGTGGCAAGGTCGATCTCGGTGACCGCTTCATTGGTCCTGCTGGTGGGTCTGTTGAACATGGCCGGGTGCGACAGCAGTGCGCTAGAAGAGGCGGAGCAAGAGGCGCGAAAGGCCAAGGCGACGGTGAGCGCGCTGGAACTGAGCATTGCCCAGAGCGAACAGAAGATATCCGACCTGAAGGAAGAGCTGAGCATTGTGCGCGAAACCCGCGACGAACTTCAGAGCCAGTCCGATCAGATCGTCGAGGAACGCGATCAGGCGCTCCTGCTGGCCCAGCAAGCCGAACAGGTGATCACGGAACTCACCACCCGGGCCAGTGGTCAGAACAGCGCTGCAGAGGCTCTGAGAAAAGAGATTGTGGGGCTCAAGAGACTGGTCGGTGAGCAAGCGGCGCTCATCGAGGAGTTGCAGAAGGGCGCTGCCCAAGCCGCGATCGAAGAGGCGACAACGGAGGAGCCGCCGCCGGTGGTCGATCCCAACAGCGGGGATCTTTGAACAACCTAACCTCAGGCTCCACTATTTCAGGGCACACGTTTTATCCTACGGATGTCTTGCCGATGAGTCCTTGGATCTTCGGGCTCATTCCAAGCCCCGGTTGGTCGTGAATCCAGGAGCATTCCTTGCGACTCGCGTCGGCCCCGTTGCCAGGCGACCCCGACCAGTTTCCCCTTGCATGTCGTCCGAGCGGCGGTAGCATAGGCCTCGGTGCAGACGGGCCGCAGCGGTCTTGGGCCAACGGCTCGTCCCTGGCGTCCGGGCGATCCACCGACACTGACGGGAGACTGTTTATGAAGATGGAAAAGAAGAACAAGATCAAGCTCATCGCCCTGATCGTGGTCGTCGTCCTGGCGGTGATCATTTTCCTTCAGAACACCGAGACCGTGGAAACGCAGATCCTGCTCCTGAAGTTCCAGATGTCTCGGGCGCTGCTGTTGATTCTGACCTTCCTCCTGGGGCTCTTGAGCGGCGTGCTCCTGACCACCAACTTCCTGCGCGGCAAGAAGACCGCCAAGACGTGATTCTCGCAGGCGGGCCCCGGCCTGCGCGGTGGGGTCGGAAGCTATGAGGCGAGACAGAAATCATACAAGGAGTCCTTGCAGTTCACTCCGATGACGGTACAATCACCCGCTTTGTGGTCGGTTCGGGATGTCGCCTTGTTCGGTGCATGGAGGGTGTCCTGATATTCGCTAACGTGAGTCTATTGCATGAAAGCTGCTGAGAAGACCGGTCCGAAGCTGCAGAAGCTGACCGAACTGTTTGCGGTCAAGGCGTACCTGCTCATCATCATCCAGGACAATCCCGATCCGGACTGCCTGGCCGCGGCCATGGCGCTGCGGAAACTGGCCAACGGCCTGGCCAATCTCCAGTGCTCGATCGCGTGCGGGGGCACCGTCGGCCGCGGCGAGAACCGGGCTCTGGTCAAGTATTTGGGCCTGAACCTGCGGGCGATCGATGAGATCGACTTCACCAAGTTCGATCTCGTGGCGATGGTCGACACACAGCCGGGAACGGGGAACAACTCGCTTCCCACGGCGCTGATGCCCGATATCGTGATCGATCACCATCCGATCCGTCGCCTGACGCGCACCGCGCCGTTCACCGATATTCGCAGCAGCTACGGTTCGACCTCCACGATCTTCGTTGAGTACCTCATCGAGGCCGGGATAACGCCGGAGACGCCTCTCGCGACGGCGCTGCTCTATGGAATTCGCTCCGACACCCAGGATCTCGGCCGCGAGGCGACGCGGGCCGATATCGAAGCCATCGAGTTCCTCTACCCCTTCGCCAACAAGCGCATGCTCAGCGTTATCCAGAGGGGCAAAGTGCCCCGTGTCTACTACCAGATGCTGGCCGACGCGCTGCGCAATGCCCGCGTTCAGGGCCCGGCGATCATTACCGAATTGGGCGAGATCGACAATCCGGACATGATCGCCGAGGTGGCGGATCTGCTCCTGCGTGAGGACGAGACGACCTGGACCATGTGCACGGGGCTCTGGCAAGAGAAGATCCTGATCTCGATTCGCACCTCGGAGGAAAACAACCTGGCGGAGAAGGTCATCAAACGGATGGTCTTTCGCAAGGGCACCGGCGGGGGACATCTCACCTACGCCGGTGGTCAGGTCCCTCTAAAGAAGGGCACCAAGGCCGAACGGCAGGAGATCGAGCGGCACATCGAAGAGAAGTTCCTCAAGGCCATCGGCGCCGAGGCCGCTCCGGGGACGCGGCTGGTCAAGGCGTAGGTGACATGAGCCTTGCCGGAGATGCCGGAATCCAGGGCAACAATATCCTTGCTTTCCGGATAGGGCGCACTAATATGGTCTCCAGGCTTATCCATCGAAGCTCGCGGCCCTGGGGGGCGGCGTGCATCGCCGGCCCGGGTTTCCGAGGTGACGTTGAGTCAAGGCGTTGGAGTACGATCTCGGTACAGGAGATTGCTGGGAGGTATCGGCGATGGCGCGTGACCATGTAGGGCGGCTGACCTACGAACACACCAACTGCTGCGTGATTGTCGCCCATCCGGACGACGAAACCCTCTGGGCGGGCGGAACCCTGCTGATGCATCCGGACAGTTGCTGGACCATCGTGTCGCTGTGCCGGCGGGACGACACGGATTGCGCCGCCCGGTTCCAGAAGGCTGCCGAGCGGTACGGCGCCAAGGGGGTAATGGGCGATCTGGACGACGGGCCCGAGCAGAAGCCCATGCGCATGGTCGATATCGAAGATGTGATTCTCGATCTGTTGCCCTCCGATCGCTACGATCTGATCCTGACGCACGGACTGTGGGGCGAGTACACATCGCATCGACGTCACGAAGAGGTCGCCAAGGCGGTGATGGCGCTGCGCGAAACCGGGCGGATCGTAGCCGAAGAGGTCTGGATGTTCGCCTATGAGGACGGGGGCAAGAAATACCTGCCCAAAGCGATGGCCGACGCGGACGTTTACATTCGACTGCCCGAGGACATCTGGGGCCAGAAGCATCAGATCATGCGCGATGTCTACGGCTTTGCGGCCGACAGCTTCGAGGCGCAAACGACGCCCAGGGACGAGGCGTTCTGGGTCCTGTCCAAGACGAAGTGACGCTCATTCCATTCGGTTGGATGACGTCATGTCAACCACCGCTTACCGGTCCTCCACCTCCAGGATGTCGAACAGAAACGCGTAGATGTCCGCCTGCTCCTCGATCCGCTTGGAGATGGGTTTGCCGCCGCCGTGCCCGGCCTTGGTTTCGACCCTCAGCAGGATCGGGTTGGCGCCGGATGCCTTGGCCTGCAACGTCGCGGCGAACTTCTTGGCGTGGGCCGGGACAACACGATCGTCCGTATCGGCCGAGGTGATCAGGACCGGCGGATAGCTCACACCCGCGCGGACGTTGTGCAGGGGAGAGTAGGCAAAGAGGAAGTCGAAGTCCTTCTTACGCGCCTCGGCATTGCCATACTCGGGGACCCAGTAGCGACCCACGGTGAACTTGTGGTAGCGCAGCATGTCGATGACCGGGACCTGGCAGATCACCGCGCCGTAGAGGTCGGGGCGCTGGAGCATGCAGGCCGCGACGAGCAAGCCGCCGTTGCTGCCCCCGCGAATCGCCAGCTTCCCGGGCTGCGTGTAGTCGTTCTCGATCAGCCATTCGGCCGCGGCGATGAAATCGTCGAAGACGTTCTGCTTCTTCTCGAGCATGCCCGCCTGGTGCCAGGTCTCGCCGTACTCGCTGCCGCCCCGCATGTTGGCCTGGGCGTAGACGCCGCCGGCCTCCAGCCAGGCCAGTGTCGAGCTGGAGAACCGCGGTTTGATGTTGATGTTGAATCCGCCGTACCCGTAGAGCAAGGTGGGGTTGTTCCCGTCCAGGCGAAGTCCCTTGCGGTGCGTCAGGAACATGGGAACGCGGGTCCCGTCCTTGGACGTGCAGAAGACCTGTTTCGTTTCGTACTGGTCCATGTCGAAATCGATCTCAGGGATGCGCAACGCCCGGAGCAGGTGGGAGCCCAGATCGTAGCGGAAGCTCGCGTTCGGGAACAGGAACGAGGTGAACGAGAAGAACATCTCCTCGTCATCCTGCTGGCCCGAGAGGCCGCTGACGGTCCCCAGGCTGGGCAAGCAGATATTCTGAACGAATCCGCCATCAAGGCGATGCACGGCCAGCCGATGATGGACATCGTGCATGTAAGCCAGTACGAGGTGGCTTCCGATCAGGCCGGCGGCGTCGATGACGTCGTCGTTCTCCGGGATCACCGTCTTCCAGTTCTCAGGCTCGGGATGATCGATGTCGATCGTGACGATGCGGCCCCGCGGGGCGTCCAGATCCGTCATAAAGGTGAACGTCGCGCCCTGGTTGCCCAGGAATTCGTACTTCGCATCGGCTTTGTCGAGGAGTTTGACCGGTGGAGCGTCACTGTCGAGCGGTTTGTAGTAGATACGGTTCCGGGGATCCGTGCCGTGGTAGCCGTGGATGATGAGGTACTGGTTGTCCTCGGTGACGATCGGAGCGAAGCCCAGTTCCTTGTTGTCGGGGCGCTCGTACACGAGCTTGTCCTGGCTTTGCGGCGTTCCGACCGTGTGCCAGTAGAGCCGGTTGTAGTTCATACGGTCCTCGTCCGCGACCGTGCTCGGGTCGGGGAACCGGCTGTAGAAGAACCCACTGCCGTCGTGCTTCCAGGCGATTTGGGTGAAGCGACACCACTTGAGCGCCTCGGCGTAGTCCCGTCCGGTGTCGATGTTGCGTATCTTCACTTCCTGCTCGTCACTGCCGCTGCTGGAGAGTCCATACGCCAGGTGACTTCCGTCCCAACTGACGGCGGTCGTCGTGACCGCGACCGTGCCGTCGGCACTGAGTGTATTGGGATTGATGACCACTTTCGGTTCGGCGTCCAGCGCCTTCTGGACATAGAGCACCGACTGATTCTGCAGCCCGTCGTTCTTCCAGAAGAAGTAGCGACCTCCGTGTTTGGACACAGACGAGTAGCGCGGGTAGTTCGTCAATTTCTTCAGTCGCTCCTCGAAGCGTTCGCGGGTGGCGGTTTTCTTTAGGAAGCCCTCTGTCAGGGCGTTTTGCCGCGCCACCCAGGCCCGGGTCTCCTCGGAATCCGGGTCTTCCAGCCAGCGGTAGGGGTCCGCCACTTCAACGCCGTGATAGACATCGACCACCGCGGCCTGCCGTGCCTCCGGATAGGCCAGGGGCGCGCGTTCGGTGCGGGCTGGTGACCATTGGCCGCAACCGGCGCCTAGCAGGGCGAGTGTCACCAGGAAGATCGGGAGGAGGGGGATGCGTCTGGTCATGGTCGTGTCTCCATCTCTGACGATTGTCGTAAGGTCACATGGTTCAGGGCTATTGAACGCGCCGCGAGAGCCCTTGTCAAACCCCCAGGAGGATTCTTCTGCTCATCTAGAGGCGACTCGGTGACGCGTCGCCACTCTGGGTGGCTTCGGCGAAGCGGCCGGTCTCAAGATGGACAAGTTGAGCCGTGATTATCTCGGTCAATTTGGGAAAATCTATTGAATTTTCTTATGGGGAAGGTTAGGATTCGCGTGACGTGCCCTGGCTTGATATAGGCTGATACGGCGAGGTTACCCTGATATGGCTGAACCGGTCCCAGGCGGTGAGAACAGCACCGATGAACGTGTGGATAAGGCAGTAACCGACTATGTCAGTGGTTTGGGCGACGAGCAACGGATGCTGGTCGCGTTGAAGGCGCAGTTGTACGGCGGTTCGTGGGAGCCGATGCTCGACGACCTGCGGAATCGTCTCAGTGGTAAGCCGTATATCTTCAAGCTGGCCACGCGAATTCAGGATGACATCGAACGGATCGAACAGATGCAGCAGTTTGAGGCCGAACACGACATCGATTTGGCCGACTACGTCGAATTGTCGTGACATGCAGCGGCACTGCCCGACCGGAGTTGAGGACGATAGGTCAGCCGCGGGTCCCTGGTGGGGGTCGGGCTGATCGAGCTTTTTGCGAGGATACCAAGCATGAGAACTGTGCGACCATTTCAGGCGGCGTGGCTCCTGGGCCTTTGCCTGCCGGCGATTCTGTCGGCTGGCGCCTGGGCGGCCGAGAATGAACCCTGGCTCCTCAGCGAGGAGATCCTGTCTCACGCCCGGCTGACCCGCGTCTGGCAGGCGACCCTGCCGATCCGCGACGACGAGCGGATCGAACAACTGAAGCTGGCCGAAGATCATCTTCACGTGCGTTCCAGTCAGAACTACGGATGGGCCCTGGGGCGCACCGACGGTCGCGTCATCTGCGGCCTCTCGATCGCCAGCCCGGGCTTCCCCCTCCTGGGCTGGAGCCTGTACGAGGACCGCGCGATCACCGTCATCGACAACCAACTCGTGGAGTTCGACAAGAACACGGGGCAGCGCCAGCGCGTCAGCGAACTGGAACTGACGATCGTGGCGCCGCCGGTGCGCAACAGTCGCTTCTTCTATCTCAGCGGTTCCGATCGGCGACTCCACGTTATGCGGGCGACCGACCTGGTGGAGCTTTTCGAGGTCTCGGCACGCAGCAAGGCGCAGATCACCTCTGTGATCGCCGACGAGGACATGGTGGTCTTCGGTACTGACGAAGGCAATCTCGTCGCCTTCATGGCCGACGCCCCGCGGAAGCTCTGGCAGTTCGATGCCACGGCGGCGATGGCCGGCCCGGTTATCCAGGACGGCTCTTCCTACTACTTCGCCAACAAGGACACCCACGTCTATCGCGTGGACGTTACCATGGGTGGGGAGGTGACGTTGGGCTGGAAGTACCAGACCGAGGCGATCCTGGATCGTCCGCCGCATGTCACCGGCTCGATTGTCTATCAGTACGCGTTGGGCCGCGGCCTGACTGCGATCGACAAGCAGACGGGCAAGGCCCGCTGGTTCCTGCCCGAGGGCGTCGACCTGCTGGCCGAGTCGCGCCACCGAGCCTATGTCATCACCAAGTTCAAATCGCTGGTCGTTATGGACAATCGCACCGGCAAGCGGCTCAAGGAAGTGAACTTCGGGGCCGTGACCAACTACGCCGCTAACACGACGGACGCCATGATCTACATCGCTGACGATCAGGGGCACGTCGTTTGTCTACGACCGGCGCCCTAGCCGGTGGTCGAGGAATCCAGAGAACCAAGCCATTCGGCCGGCGACGGCCATCGAAGTTGTCAGGGAGAAGGAGTCGATATGGATGTCACAATCAAGACCGCACTAATCAGCGTATCCGACAAGACCGGCGTTGTCGATTTCGCCAAGATGCTCGCCCAGATGGGTGTCAAGATCATCAGCACCGGGGGAACCGCTCGGACACTGAGCGAGGCCGGCGTCCAGGTCATGAGCATCGATTCGGTCACCGGGTTCCCCGAGATGATGGACGGGCGCGTCAAGACCCTGCACCCGAAGATCCACGGCGCCCTGCTCGGACTGCGGGACAAGAAGGAGCACACCGACGCCATGACCCAGCATGCGATCGAACCGATCGACCTGGTCTGCGTCAATCTGTATCCCTTCGAGGCGACGGTCGCCAAGCCCGACTGCACGCTGGAAGAGGCGATCGAGAACATCGATATCGGCGGGCCCAGCATGATCCGTTCGGCCGCCAAGAACAACAAGTTCGTCGCGGTGGTGACCAACCCCGGCCAATACGCCCAGGTGGCCGAGCAGATGCGCAACAACAACGGCGCCGTCACCGGGGCCCTGCGCACCGATCTGGCCCGGGCGGCGTTTGGACTGACGGCCGCCTACGACGCGGCGATCTCGCAATACCTCAACGCCAAGGCGGGCGTCGAATTCCCCGAGCGGATCTCGGTGGCGCTGACGCATGAGAAGACCCTGCGTTACGGGGAGAACCCCCACCAGAGCGCGGCGCTCTACAAGCGTCCCCCGTCACCGGAGTCCTCCGTCTGCAACGGCAAGCTCCTGGAGGGCGGCACGGAGATCAGCTTCAACAACCTTCTGGATTCCAACGCGGCGTTCGAGCTGGTCAAGGAGTTCGACGAGCCGGCCGCCGTCGTGGTCAAGCACCTCAATCCGTGCGGCTGTGCGATCGATGAGGACATTTGCGTCGCTTACCGCAAGGCCTATGAGGGCGATGTCGTCAGCGCGTTCGGCGGGATCATCGCGCTGAACCGCAACGTGGACGTCGAGCTGGCCCGCACGATCATGGAATCCTACAGCCGGTTCGGCAAGGCGCTGGGCGCCAGCGGGTTCTTCGCTGAGGTGATCATCGCGCCGAAATTCGACGACGATGCCGTCGAGATCATCCGGACGCTGAAGACCTGGGGCTCCCGCGTACGTCTGATCGAGACCGGTCCGATCGATCGCGCCAAGGTCGACAGCTCCGAATACGACATCCGCTGCATCGTAGGCGGGTTGCTGGTTCAGAAGCGCGACCTGGTCGGTTGGGAGCCCAATGTTCTGACGGTTCCGACCAAGACGCAGCCCACGACCGGGCAGCTTGACGATCTGCGTATGGCCTGGATTGTCGCCAAGCACACCAAGAGCAACACGATCATTCTGGCCAAGAACCGCCGCATCCTCGGCGTCGGCGCCGGACAGATGAACCGGGTCGAGTCGGGTCTGCTCGCCATGAAGCACGCCGGCGACGAGGCCCAGGGCGCCGTGATGGCCTCGGACGCCTTCTTCCCGTTCCCCGACAACGTGGACAACGCCGCCAAGGCGGGGATCGTCGCGATCGTCCAGCCTGGCGGCTCGAAGAAGGACCCGGACGTGATTGCCGCGGCCGATGGGCATGGCATCGCCATGGTCTTCACGGGCAAGCGACACTTCAAGCACTAAGAGCCGAGCACCACAACGGCCTGGCAATACAAAAGGCGGCGGCGTCCCGCATGCAGGGGACGCCGCCGCCTTCGTTCTTTCTCTGACATTCGACCGATCAGTCGGACCCGACCATCGTCACGGTCGGCGGCTGAAGATTCGCCAGGCGTTTCTTCAGTGTCAGGACGTTGCGATCGGCGATGTCCAGCGCCTCCTTGGCAACCTGGATCCGCGCCGCTTTCGGATCGAACCGGGAGGCCTGGCGCCATTGCTGTTCGGTGTTGTCCAACTGCTGACGGACGATCTGCAGTTGCGCGACCATCTCGGCTTCATCAATCGCCATAGTGCTCAGGTCCTTGTTCAGCTCGACCAGACGCGCGCCGCCGACGGTCTTACTCAGTTCTTCCCGTCGTCGCGCCAGTTCGATCTTGGCGCGGGCGAGGTTTGCACGTGCTCCGTTCAGTTCCTCCGACCCCTTTGTTCCAGCCTCGTAGACTCTCAGCAGGTACTCCAGGTGGTCGCTGCTCACCTTGACAAGCTTCTCCATTTCCTGGGTCACCGCATCGCTCGCCAGTCTCTCCTGTGTCTCGGCGCGGATGCGGGCGATCTGCTCCTGAATGGCTCGCTCACGCGCTGCCCGGGTCGCCAGGTCCATCTCCAGGCGTTCCAACTGACGACTCAGTTCGCGGCGACGCAGGGCCAGGCCCTGAACATCGACCGTACTGGTCGTCGCAGGCGCCGGGGGCGCCGTCTGCAGTTCTTCTTCCCGGACGATGACTACGTCGTCATCGACCTGATAGGTGATGTCTATGCCACCGCTGACGGCTTCAATGACCAACTTCAGAGCCGTCGACAGCTTGGCCTGTGGCACTCCGTCTATGTCGATCGGCGTCATCGGCTCGATCTCGCAGCAATCGAGCAGTTCCTTCCACATGACAACCAGAGGCAGCGGCGGTTCGACCGCGTTCTTGATGTGGTTGAAGGCCTCGGCGACGGGCATTTCCGGCGTCAAGATGGACAGATCGACGATCATATCGAGTTGCTCGTCAATCCAGACTCGTTCAGGGGAGCGGATACCCATCGCCATGTCGAGTGTCGCGGCCGCCTCTTCACGTTGCGATTCGGCGAAGTTGGTGGCTTCTTTCAGTTCGGTCGCCTGTTGCTCGTAGGCGGCCCACAGGGTCTTCTTGAGGTTCTGCACGAGAGCCTTCAAGAATTCCCGGGCGGCCGGCTTGACCTGCTCAGGCAACTTCACCGACAGTTTCAGCATGACAGTGTGAGTGACGGCTGTCGCAGGAGCCGGCCTGACGTCCATAAGTCCCATCATGTCACCCATGCCACCCATCATGCCGCCACCCATACCGCCCATGCCGCGGCTCATCATACCGCGACCTGACATGCCGCCTCCGCCCATCGTGCCGCCCATGGCTCCGGGGCCCATGCCGTCCATCATCATTCCACGGGGTTCGGTCCGATTGGTGTACTTGGGAGCGTTTGCATCGACGGCTTGTGCCCTCGGCGTGTAGCGATCCCCATAGATTTGCGCCAATTCGTTCATCATGGCGTTGTATCTCTGGTCCTCAGTTTGGCTGCTGGAACGTCGCCCTCCTCGGCTCCGCCCCCGAGAAGCGCCCGGCACGGCCGGCTGGGCGGAGCGATGCATCGACTCCTCCAGCCAGTCGAAGTGGGTGTTCTGGAGAGCGGGGCCCACGGCGTCACCCTCGAGCCCCAGCACATCCCGGGCCGCCTGGCGGGCCATCGATGAACCGAGCAGGTGCTGGAGGTAGTCCAGGGTCTGGCCGTTCAGGGGCATGATGCTCGGATCGACCGTGATCTTGACGATGCAACTGGCGTCTCTCGTATTGGAGAGTTTCTCCTCGGTTGCCCAAGCCGTAGGGGCAACCAGCACCAGTACCGCGATGATCAGACACTTCGTGACTTGCATTTTGAGTCTCCTTCCGTCTTGGAGTCGTTGATGAGCGGTTTTCTGATTTCGAGCAGGCGCGCCCGGGCGACATCCGCCCAGCGATTGCGCGGGAACAGTTGAATGATCTGTTCGTAGGCCTCGACGGCCGATTCGGTTTCGTTCAGTTCACGGTACAGCCGATCCGCCCGGTACAGCAGTGTGAATGCGGTCTTGTCGGTCTGCTTGCGGAGTTCCTCGACCGGGTCCGGGATGCTCGCCAGTTCGGCTTCCAGGGCGTCGAGTTGCTGCGTCTGGCGTTCCCGGGCGAGTACATCGTTCACGAGTTCGAGGGTCGCCTGCGTCTGGGCCTGCAACTGCTTGACCTGGGTCTCCAGGGAGGCGATCTTCTCCTGCTCGGGCGGGACAACCACTTCTTGCGGACCCAGATCTCGGTTCCACAGCGTCAGGCCGAGCACGATCAACGCCGCGGCAGCGGCCAGCCCAGGCCCGCCCCAGAGGAGCCGGCGCCTTCGGAGCCGTCGGCGGATCTGGTGAGCCGAGATGCGACCGAAGCTCGGCGGTCCGGCCGCCCGATCGGCGCTTTGCAGCAGTTCTGTGATCTGTTTTTCTGTCATGCTGTTACCTCGATCAACTCGAGCAGATCTTCTTTGAGCCGTTTGCGGGCTCGGTTGAGCCGCACGTTCATCGCGTTCGTACTGATCCCGAGCAAGCGACAGATCTCGCCGGTCTCCAAGCCTTGAAGGTACCGCAGGACGACGACTTCCCGGTAGCGGGCGGGCAGCATCCGCACCGCCCGGCGAACGCGGGCGAAGGTCTCGCTATCGATCGCCGCCATCTCGGCCTGCTCGTTCAGGTACAGGTTCGGCGCCGCGTCCTCGAGCGGGACCGACCGCAAACGCCCCAGGCGCCGGCGGTGACGCCGGCACGTGTTGATGGTGATGGTAAAGAGCCAGGATCGCAGCTTGCAGTCGCCGCGAAACTTCCGCAGTCCGGTGAAGGCGGCCATGAAGACATCCTGGACGACGTCGTCCACATCCTGGGGCCATCCGAGCAGGCGATTGGCCAGCGCCGCGACCTCGGCCGCGTACCGCGTGACGATCCGGTCGAACGCCGCATCGTCGCCGCGATTGAATCGCTCCAGAAGCATCTTTTCCTCGGACGCCTTCGCCATGACTGCTATATTAGACCCGCCGCCTGGACGGGGCTTACAGAAATCCAGCGTTTTTTCCGAAACGAGGTCGGCTGGGGGCGCATGAAAAAGGCCCGGTGCGATACCGGGCCTGTGATGACGAGACTATGGGGAAGATGTTACTTCTTGCGGGCGGGCAGACCGGCGGCTTTACGCAGCTTCGCGACCATATCGGTCTGCTCCCAGGCGAAGTCCGGATGGTTGCTGCCGAAGTGCCCGTTCTCAGCGGTCCGCTCGAAGATGGGCCGCCGCAGCTTGAGATGATTGATCATGCCCTTGGGGGTCAGCGGGAACACGTCCTGGACGATTCTTTCGATCAGTCGCTCGTCCACCTTGGCGGTGCCCTCGGTGTCGATCAGCACGGACAGCGGCTTGGCGACGCCGATGGCGTAGGCCAACTGCACCTCACAGGCGTCGGCCAGCCCGGCCGCGACGATGTTCTTGGCGACGTAGCGGGCCATGTAGCTGGCGGTCCGGTCGACCTTCGACGGGTCCTTGCCGCTGAAGGCGCCGCCGCCATGACTGCCGCGACCGCCGTAGGTATCGACGATGATCTTACGTCCGGTCAGGCCGCAATCGCCCTTGGGCCCGCCCACGACAAATCGGCCCGTCGGGTTGACGTGGATGATCAGGTCCTTGTCCACGAGCTTCTTGGGCAGGGTGGGCATGATCACCTCTTTGATGATCGCTGCCTTGAGCTTCTTGTGCGTGATGTCCGGCGCGTGCTGCGTGGAGATCACGACCGTATGAATGCGCTGCGGCTTGCCCTTGGCGTCGTACTCGACCGTGACCTGGCTCTTGCCGTCCGGACGCAGCCATTTGAGTTTGTTGTTCTTACGCACTTTCGCCAGCCGATCCGTCAGGCGATGGGCCAGATAGATGGGCAGAGGCATCAGGGCGGGGGTCTCTTTGCAGGCGAAGCCAAACATCAGGCCCTGGTCGCCGGCGCCCTGCTCGGTGTGGAGCCCCGCGCCTTCGGTGACGCCCTGCGAAATGTCTGGGCTCTGCTGATCGATGGCGACGATCACGGCGCAGTTCTCATAGTCGAAACCGGCGTGCGGATCGGTGTAGCCGATCTTCTTGATGGTGTCGCGGACGATGGTTGGGATATCGACATAGGCCTTCGTGGTGATCTCGCCGGCGACGACCGCCATGCCGGTGGTGACGAGTGTTTCGCAGGCGACGCGGCTGGCCGGGTCCTGCGCGATCATCGCGTCCAGCACGGCATCGGAGATCTGATCGGCCACCTTGTCGGGGTGTCCCATCGTTACTGATTCGCTGGTGAACAGATAGTTCTGCGCGTCAGACGCAGTCTTCTTTGAATTCGACTTTTTCGCCATTTCCTTAGCACCTTATCCCTAATACCTGAAAGACTGTGTTGCACGACGACTGAGGAGGTGAGTTTGCACCGATCAACATACTGGCTGCGAAGAACCCATCCCACAGAAGCCCCCATGATAGATGCGTTTGCCGGGCCGTCAACACTAAAGTGTTTCTGAAGCGGCCTGAAAGGCCTTTTCGCTCACTTTCGCCTGCCGCCGTCATTGAGGCGCCAGTCGAAGTTCATGTAGCGGATCGTGTAATTCTCAACCTCCAGATAGTAGACATCCTCTGGAGAGATGTAGCGCGTCAGGAAGTTCAGGACCGCCCGTGTCTCGGGTGGGTGGGCTTTGAACTTCTTGTCGGTGCCGTATTGTCCGACGAAATCCTTGCCGCGCCAGGTTGGTTTGAACAGCGCCGAAAGATAGACGATTCCCTCGTCGCGGTCGATCCGGAGCCCGTTCGCGCCGGCCAAGAACGCCTTGACCTGGGCGTCGAGTTGC
>JANQFY010000141.1 GCA_028277585.1 Sedimentisphaerales bacterium | reverse complement strand
TGCCCCAATCCGCCGACCTTCACCACCGCGATGACCGCCAGCGCGAGCATGCTGAAAGTGGCTATGAAGAACTGGACACAGTCGGTTACGACCACGCCGTAGAAACCCGAGAAGGTCGCATAGACCAGCGCGACGGACGTGCAGATCCCGATCGCCAGCCATTCATCAATGTCGGTCATGGTCGTGATGATGCTGCTCATCGCGAAGATGACCCAAGCGATGACGAGCAGGTTCTGCACGACCCCGGAGAAGAACGCCCGGAAGCCACGCAGGAAAGCCGCGGACTTGCCTTCGTAGCGCAACTCGTAAAACTCGGCGTCCGTGATGACGGCGGCGCGGCGCCAGAGACGCGAAAACAGGAAGATGCCCACGATAAGTGTCAGCACCGCCACGAAGACCCACCATATTCGCTGCAGTCCATCCTGGCGCGTGATCTCCGTGACCACGAGAGGCGTATCCGACGCGAAGCTGGTGGCGACCATCGAGATGGCGATCATCCACCAGGGGAAGGAGCGACCCCCGAGGAAGTAATCCTCCGAACTCCGCGAGGCCCGCTTGGAGAAGTAGACACCCGTGCCGAGCGCGAACAGCAGATACGCGGCGACGATGGCATAATCCAGATACCCCAAGCCATTCTCCCTTCAGTCACTCGGTTCTGCAGCGGCCCGCCTCGTCGAGATCGCCCCGCCCCCTCGGGCGGGACGTCTCCTCTCGGGCCGGCTCTCATGGACCCCAAGTAGTGTAAGGGATCTTGACCTTGCTGAACAGGGATGAATCGCTCGGGGCTCGTCTTCGGGTTGCAGAGACGCGTACGCCTAGCGCACCGTTCTGGCGATGCGAAAACCGGACGCGTTGCAGTTGGCGCCGCCCCAGAAATTGATCCGGCCGAACACGTTGCAACTGAACGGTTCGCTGCAATAGGTCCCGCCTCGGATCATGTGAAAGTCGCCGGCGTAGTACGGGTTCACTTGCTTCTCGGCGGTGTAGTCACATCCCTGGTCCAGACACCACTCCCAGGCATTGCCGCTCATGTCGTACAATCCCAAGGCGTTGGGTGCGAATGTGCCGACGGGTTTCGTGCTGGTCGGCAGGCTCTCCCGCTCTTCCTTGGTCAGAGACTCGTCACAGAACAGGCAGGAGATCTCCCCTTCCTTGGGGGTGTTCTTCCCGTTGCCATAGAGAACCTTCTTCCCTCCTTCGCGGGCCGCGTACTCCCATTCCGCTTCGGTGGGCAGACGGTAGCCCTTGACCTGGCGGATGTCGTCAGTGGGGTTCCCGTTGGCGTCCACGACCTCGTAGGTCTGCAGATCGTAGGCGACGGGGTAGCCCTCCTTCTCGCTGAGCCAGTTGCAGTAGGCGGCTGCGTCTTCCCAGGCCACCCAAACCACAGGATGCGCCTCTGTCTGCGGGAACCCGCCCTCTTTCCACGTGTAGGTGTCGTAGGGTGTTTCGTTCTTCTTAAGCTTCGCTTCGAGGTGCTTCTCCTTTCGTGTCCGATACCCCGTATCCTGGACGAACTCGCGGAACTCGCCAATGGTTGTCTCGCATTTGGCGATGGTGAAGTCGTCTAACTCAACCTCGTGCAGCGGCTTCTCATCGATCATGAACTTCCGGTCATCCTCGAAAACGTCTCCCATCACGTAGGTCCCACCTCGCACAAGGACAAGCTTCTGCGTGTTTGCAGGCTCGGCCGAACCTGGTGTGAGGCTCCATCCCAGACAACTGATGACCCATATGGACAGGATTGGACGAATGGTCGGCAGATTCATAGTGCACCTCCAGTAGGTCGCTCATGTTGTTGACGGCGTCTCTCTTGCCGCATCACCGAACGTCTCCACGGAACCGGCCGGACCATGTACTGTTCTCATCAATTGAATTGCGCCTGGGGCAGGGGTGTTACAGAATGTTGCGGCCGGAGCGTCCCGAGTCGCATTGCGCTTGATAGGCGAGCCGGCGGAGAATTGGCGAAGATTGCTTGCGTTTCTCTTGGGATCTGTGTTAGAATCTCGCGCGTTGCCCATATGTGATTTGTAGAGGTGACAATGCCGATTGTGTACGAAGTCCGGGAGGGTGGGACTTTTGTTAGCACGCGAGCGACTGGCGAGGTAACCAACCAAGATCTTCTGGATTATCAAGCGGCCGTGCTGTCCGATCCCCGGGTCAGGCCGGGGTTCGACGAACTGTTTAATGCGACCGCGGCGTTTGAGGCGGGTCTCTCTGAAGAGGCCATCGAACAGATGATCGAGGTGGACCGAGAGCACGTTGACAAGCTGCGCCGGGGAAAGTGCGCCATCGTGGTGCGCAGCGGCTTCGAATTGGCCAAGCACTTTGAGCAGACGCACGGGGGACCTCACAACGTCGTTGTGTTCTACAATCTCGACGTCGCTTTGGTCTGGCTGGGCCGGGGAGGGGCCTTAAGGTCTTAGCGCCACCAGCGTTCGGGGCGGCAGGCTCGTGAAATCGATCTTTCCCGGTGCCGTGGAGAGTCTGACCTTGGCGTTAGCGGGCAAGGTCAAGACCGGACGGAACGGCGCCGGCGTCGCGAATTCCAGGGTCGCCGTGACGGCGTCGTCGTTGAAGTTCTCCACGATGACGCAGTCGTCTCCGATCAGATACAAGGCGACCTTGTTTGGCGCGTCGAACTGCACGCCGAAGGGAGCCAGCATCTTCTGACGCAAGGGTCTGAGTTCTTCACGCGACAGGTTCAGCAGCCGCTTGGGCTTGCCGCCGACCTTCAGAACCTGAAGCTTCTGCGCCTGGGCGCTTGGGATCTTCATGCGATCGATCAGGCCGTCGGTCGCCAGCACGGGGGCGCCCGCTTCCAGCAGGGTCGCGAGTTTGTCCGCGAGGTGCGGATCTTTCAGTGTGTGTACGGGCAGAAAGGCCGCCTGGACGTCCGCGTCGAGACGATCGGTCGGAACCAGGGGCAGGCCCAGCATGCCGACGAAGTCGTAGACGTACTGTTCGCCGTGGGCGTCGCTGTTGGGCGGTTTCGGCGCCGCGATGCCTCGGATCGGCTTGCCCCGCACCAGGCGGGCCAGTTCGAACAGCCCCGGGATCTCGGTGCGCAGCCGGGCGACGTTGGCCGGCCCCGTCTCGCGCTGCAGCGAACCGTAGCAGAACAGCAGCATCTCCTTGGCGTCCGCCAGCACGGTCTGGCGGGCCTGCTCGACGTATGTGTCCTCGTGCGTCCCGTAGGGATCGAACCATCCGCCGCCGCACTTGGACCCGCCGATCGCGCCGAGCCAGCGCATGATGAAGTAGGCCTCGTACTGGACCTTGCCGCCCCAACGCGGGTCCTCGAAATCGCGCGTCTCGGTCCCCACCCAGATCCGGTCGTAGATCGCCGTTTGACGGACGACCTCATAGCCGCGATTGTGGAAGTTGTCGTACCATTGGGGGTACTTGATGATGACCTTGACATTCGGGTTGACCGCTCGCGCCGGCGCGAGGATGCGCTCCCGGCTGACCTGCATCATCAGGTCGCAACGGTACTGTGCCCAGGACTGGTCGCCCCGCGCCTTCTGACACGCGCCGCATTGACAATCGGTGAACAGGAAATCGTCGATCATGATCTCGTCGAACAGCGACGCCGTGTACTCGAAGATCTCTTGCAGATGTTCCTGGGTCGGGATGTCGGTGTAGCAGTCGATCAGCTTCCAGCCCGTCGACGGCTTGCCCACGTTGGTTGTCGTGACGCAGCCGGAGACGTCGAAGCCCGCCTCGCCGAACCGGTTCTTGGCGTGCTGCAACGTCGCCCGCTCGGCGGTGTACTTGCTGCGGAACGTCTCGAGAAACACATGCGTCACACCAGTCTTCTTGCACCAGTCGATCGCCTTGTCCATGCCCTGCTCGTCGCCCAGGTGGTCGCGGACGTTCTGCGCCGTGAACAGGGTCGCGATCTTCAGCAAGTCCTTGTTCTCGTTGGCCAGTTCCCACAGGGACTTGGCGTGTGCGGTGCTGAGCCCGCTCGCTAGCAGAATCATCAAGGCAAGCGCTCGCAGCCATATCGATCGGTTCATGCCCTCACCTCCCAGATTGAATGAAGCGCCTATTCGGCGCGCAGCGTTTCGATTCGGTCTTTCAATCGACGGCAGGCCTCGCCCGGGTCGGCCGCGCCGGTCACGGCCTCGCAGACCGCGACGCGCTCGACGCCGGCGCCGAGGACCTGGTCGACGTTGTCGTGCGTGATTCCACCGAGGGCGACGTGACTGATCCCCGTCTCGGAAAGCTGCGCCAGGCCCGCGCGGACGTAATCGAAGCCGGCGATCTTGATGTCCGGCTTGGTCGGTGTCGCAAAGACCGGCCCCAGGCTCACATAGCTCGGTCGTACCGCTACGGCCCGGTCCAGTTCGCTCGCGTTGTGGGTGCTCTTGCCGATGATCAGCGGGCTCAACTGCAGCCGCTTGACCTGCTCGACCGGCAAATCGCTCTGGCCCAGGTGCACCCCGTCAGCGCCGGCCGCGGCCGCGATGTCCGCCCGGTCGTTGATGATGCTCACCACGCCCGTCTCCTTGCACATCTCGGCGAACTCGACGGACAGGGCGAAGAGCTGATCGTCCGGGATCGCCTTGGCCCGCAACTGGATGCAATCGGCGCCGCCCAAGGCGCAGCGGCTCGTCAGCGTGAGCACCTCGGCCGGCAGATCGCTCGTGATCAGCACGTACAGGCGGACGCGGTTGAACCGTTCCACCGGTTCGGCAAAGAGCACGACGTCTTTCTCGAAGGTGTAGGCCTCGTAGCGGAGTCGTTCGATCTCGGCGGCGATGGACGCGCTGTCGGCCTGGATCGTCTCGGTCAGCGCCCGCAGCGCTTCGGTCAGACGTTTGGCCGCGGCGGTGAACCCATCTGCCAGCGTGGTGCGCTGCAACTGGTTATCAACCTTTAGACCCACACCCACGTCGCCCAGCGTGTCCCGACCGGCCAGGAGCCGGCCCGCATCGAGTTGGCCGATTGCCTGGGACAGTTCGTGACGCAGTTGCTTGGCCCGGCCGCTCAACGGCTCGGCGTTCAGCACGAACCGGCAGTACTCTTCCATGACCCGCAACGCCTCGCGGGCCCGATTGAAATTTGCGTCGACTATTCGGTAAGCAGCTCTTTCCATCATGCCGGGATTATACGCGCAATCGGCGTCCAGGGGAATGGCTTGCGTTTTATCGGTCTTTAGGGATGAGGTGACGCTGGTGGCGTCAGACGTGGATGTTGATGATTGCGGCGTAGCAGTTCATGAAGATCACGACGCCGCAGAGCAGGCGGGTCAGGCCGGGGGTGAACAGGGTCACCAGCCAGACCGCGGCCAGTTGCATGGCCTTGCCCAGCAGGGGGCCCCAGACGATTCCGTAGGAGTACGACAGCATGCGGACGAACACGTTCATCTCATTTCCCGGCCCGATCCGGGTCATGAAGTAGGTCGTCGACAGGGCGTCGATCATCGCCGAGCCCGCCATCAGCAAGAAGAGCCATCGGTATCGCTCCAGGAGCAATCCCTTGTTGCACTCGATATCGATTTCGCAGTCCAAAACTCTCATCGCTGAACTCCGCGCTCAACCGTCGCCAAAAGCGAAAATTCCTTACGCTCACCCTTAATTCGACGCAAGGCCCCAACAAGTTCGCCGCCACGACCCGATTTAATGCAAAAAGTGTGCGTGCGGGGACATGTAGCCGCACAAGCGTGTGTCAGGGGCCGACATTGCGCCACTTCTCGGCGTCGGGCCTGCGGGGCTGCGGATCGAAGAACCGCGCGTTCTTTCCGGCCCGGTCGTAGTCACCGATGTCGTCGCGCGCCCACTGCGCCAGGTCCAGCAATTTGGCGACAATGCCCGGATTCGCGCTGGCAAGGTCTGTCCGTTCGGCGATGTCATGCTCCAAATCGAACAGCATGGGCTCGCGAATCTCCACGACGTCGGCCGGGTCGATATGGGCGGCCCACCTCGGACTCCAGGGCGGTTCGGCCGGGCGGGGCAGATGCAGCTTCCACCTTCCGAACCGGACGGCCTGGAGATGTGTGTGCTGGTAGTAGAAGAACGTTCGGGGGGAATCGGCCGTCTCGGTGTCCCCGCGCATCAGGCCGCCGATATCCCGGCCGTCGATCGCGCGATCGGTCGGTGTTCTCGCGCCGGCGAGTTTCGCCAGCGTGGGCAGCATATCGAGCGTGCTGGCAATCTCGTGGCAGACCGCGCCGGCCGGGATTCGCCCCGGCGCCCGCATGACGCACGGGACCCGAACTCCGCCTTCCCAGGTCGACGTCTTGGCGCCGCGCAAGGGATGGGCCGAGCCGCCGTGGTCCTTCTTGATCCACCAGGGTCCGTTATCGCTCGTGAAAATCACATAGGTCGAGTCGTCCAGCCCCAATTCCTGGACGCAATCCAAGATGCGCCCCACATTCCAGTCGATCTCCTCGATCACGTCGCCGTAGAGTCCCCGTTTGGAACGCCCACGGAACCTCTCGGAGGCCGCCAATTCCGTATGCGGCATGGAATGGGGCAGATACACGAAGAAAGGACGCTCTGCGTGCCGCTGGATGAAGCCGATCGCCTCGCTCGTGTAGCGTTCGGTCAGCGTGCCCATGTCGGCCTGTTTCTCCACCACCTCCTCGTTTCGCAAGAGGTTGACGATACGATCGTTGCTCGTGGGGGTGCCGAAGAAGGTGTCGAAACCCTGTCGCGTGGGCAGCAGGGTCTTGTCGTAGCCCGCCTGCCGATGGCCCGCAAGGTCCCACTTGCCGAAGCACCCCGTGGCGTAACCCGCCTTCTTGAGAATCTCGGCGATGGTCACTTCCTGGGTATGGAGGTACGGATGGATATCGACCTGGTTGTTCCGCTTGGCGACGCGCAGCGGGTAGCACCCGGTCATCAGGGCCGCGCGGGACGGGCCGCAGACGGTCTGCGCGTAGAAGTTCGTGAACCGAATGCCCTCCCGCGCCATTTGGTCGATGCGCGGCGTCCTGATCTGCTTGGAGCCG
>JANQFY010000132.1 GCA_028277585.1 Sedimentisphaerales bacterium | reverse complement strand
TTCTCGCCCGCTGACGGACTCATCAGTCTGCGGACGTTCAATCGCAATTTCGCCGGTCGCACGGGCACCAAGGGCGACCAGGCCTATCTGATTAGTCCCGAGACCGCCGTCGCGGCCGCTCTGACGGGACAGATCACCGACCCACGCGACGTGACGAAGTTGAAGGGGATCGCGTACCCGCGGATCGAGATGCCTTCCGAGTTCCGCATCGATGACAGCATGATCGAAGTACCCCTGGATGCTGAGAAGGCCGCTCAGGCCGAAGTCCAGCGAGGACGAACGATCGTGGTTCCCGAGACGCCCCCGGCGCTGGCCCAGACGCTTGCCGGCCGGGTCCTGCTCAAATGCGGCGATAAGATCACGACGGACCACATCATGCCGGCCGGAACGTTTCTGAAGCTGCGCTCGAATGTGCCCGAATATGCGAAGGTTGTGTTCAACTGCTTCAACGAGGCGGGGCAACCGACGTTTGCCGACCGGGCGCTGCAACTCAAAGCCGACGGTGTGGGGGGAATCATCGTTGCGGGCGAAAGCTACGGCCAAGGCTCTTCCCGAGAGCACGCCGCGTTGTGCCCGATGTACCTGGGCGTTCGGGCGGTCATTGCCAAGAGCATCGAGCGGATTCACCGGGCGAACCTGATCAACTTCGCCATCGTACCGATTCAGTTCGCCGATCCGACCGATTACGACAAGGTCGAGGCTGGCGATGGACTGGTTATCGACGATCTGGTCGGCGCCGTCAAGGACAGCGATACGGTGATCGTTGCCAAGAAGGACGGCAGCCTGATGTTTACCGGCAAACTGGAACTGTCGGGCCGTGAGCGCGAGATCCTGCTCGCCGCCGGACTGTTGAGCTACACACGCAAGAGGGCCCATGGCGGAGCAAACCGTCAGTGTATTCGGAACGAGCCGCGCCCAACCGGGCGAACCCGCATTTGACCTGGCTGAGCAGTTGGGCCGGGCCCTGGCGGAAGCGGGTTTCGTCGTCGCCAACGGCGGCTACGGCGGCACCATGCTGGCCAGCGCCAAAGGCGCTGCCGAGGTCGGCGGGACCGTCATCGGCGTGACATGCTCGGCGTTCAAACGAAGCGTCGCCAATGAGTACATCGGTCGCGAAGTCCGAACCGATTCGCTCGATGAGCGGCTCGCGAACCTTGTTCGGTTGGGGCAGGCCTATGTCGTGTTGCCCGGCGGGACCGGGACGCTGCTGGAATGGGCGTCGGTGTGGGAGCTGAAGAACAAGAAGTTCTTCGATAGTGACAAACCGATCGTTCTGCTCGGCGCGTTCTGGAAGCCGGTCGTGGACGTCGTTGCGATGGACGACCCCCGCAGCGTCGATCGCATCGTCCTGGCCGAGAGTCCATCCGAGGCGGTCGCATGCGTCCGAGAGACGCTGGCGCCCCAGTTAGGAAGTCAGTCATGAGACGAACGCAGGTGACCAAATGGGCGGGATTCCTTGGGCTGCTGCTGACGGTTGTTGCGGCGGCCGGCAGCGCGGAAGTGGTGATTCCCCAGCTCTTGCCCGAAGGGACCATGCTCAGGCGTGTCGACGGCCTCGTCATCGCCTCGGACAGTAACGACGTATGGCACTTCGAGGTGACCCGAGACGTCAACGAGGCAGGGGTCCGCTTGCCCGCGGGCGCGCGGCTCGAGTTGCTCCCATCTGTGACGCTGGGCGATGTGCTGGTCGACGCCAACGATCGTGCGGCGCCCCATTACCGTCTGACCGGGCAGGTCACCTTGTACCGACAAAGGAATTTCCTTTTGGCTGGGTACTTCCTGCCTTTGAGCAAGCTGCGGGATCCGAACGAGCCGGGCGGGCTCGAATCCGGGGCGCGGCCGGCAGAGGCAACGATTCAGCGAACGCGCCCGGATGACCTGACCCTTCCTCCCGAGATTCTGGATCGGCTCAGAGAGCGGCGCGCCATGGGCGGACCTCAGCGAAAGGCGCCCGCGACAGCGGCTCGATCGACCGATCCCCAGCGCTTTCTGAATCGTGTGTTAGTCGACACGGTGGGCTTCATCGAGCGACGTGAGGACCGATGGGAGTTCGTTCCTGACGCGCTGGGGCGAAACGTCTCCGCCTTGCGGTACGAACTGTTGCCCTGTCGTGTCTTGGAGCAAACACAGGGGCGTCTTGCGGCCTCGCCGGAACGGATGCGCTGCAAAGTGGCTGGACTTGTCACGGGGCACCGGGGCAAGAGATACCTGCTGCTGCAACGGGTGACGAGAGTATACAATCATGGCAACTTTGGCGGATGAGACACAATGAGTATCGAGTTGGACGAACTGCTGATCCTGTCTTCTGAACCCGATTTCGAGGCCAAGCTCGGTCAATTGCGGTCGGACATGCTCCAGGCCGCACGCGGCTCCGGCGCCGACGGCGAGCAGAGCCGGATTGTCGCCAATGTGCTGCGCGATATCGAAGAGAGGGGCGATGAGGCTGTGGCGGCCTACACCGAGAAGTTCGACAAGGTCGCCTTCCGCCCCGACGAATTTCGCGTTGGCGCCGACGTGCTTGCTCAAGCTCACGAGGCGGTTGATGCGACCTTGCTCCGCACGCTGCGCCAGGCCATCGAAAACGTTCGTTCCTATCAATCGAAGATCTTCCTCGGTCATCACTCGGCGTTCTCCGACGGGACGGGAATCCGGTTCGCCCCGGTCCGCCGCGTGGGTGTCTGCGTCCCCGGCGCCTCGGCGCCGTTGCCTTCGACTGTGATCATGACGGTGGTCCCGGCCCAGGTGGCGGGCGTTAAGGAGATCGCGGTGGTTTCGCCCCCGCGGCACGAAGGGAGCATTCATCCGGTCATTCTGGCGGTTTGCCACGAATTGGGCGTCACGGAGGTCTATCGGTTGGGCGGGGTCCAGGCAATCGGCTCGCTGGCTTGCGGGACCCAGAGCATTCCCAAGGTGGACATGATCGTTGGGCCCGGCAACTCCTGGGTCCAGGCGGCCAAGAAGAGCGTCTCGGGCGACTACGTCGGCATCGATTCGATCGCCGGACCGAGCGAGGTCTTCATCATCGCATCGGCCGAGGCGAACCCGGCCTGGGTGGCGGCCGACATGCTCAGTCAGGCTGAGCACGCCGCCGACAGCAGCGCCGTGGTGGCGACCGACTCGGAACCGCTGGCCCGCGCCATTCTCGAGCAACTCCAGACCCAACTGGCGGCCCTGTCCCGGGCCGACGACGCACAGGAATCGCTGCGGCGGTTCAGTCGCATCATCGCCGTCGAGAATCTCGACAAAGCGGTTGCGCTCGCTGATGAATTTGCCTCCGAGCATTTAGAGATTCAGTGCGGTTCGCGCAGTCGGGAAATCGCCGACAAGATCCACCATGCCGGCGCGATTTTCATCGGCCCTCATACGCCGGTGGCGGTGGGGGACTACTGGGCCGGGCCCAGTCACACGTTGCCGACCGGTACGCGCGCCAAGTTCTCCAGCGCCTTGACCAGCAACGATTTCGTCAAGTCCATCAGCCTGATCGAGTACAGCGCCGAGCAACTGGCCGCCAGCGCCGATGACATCATCCGTCTGGCGAAGATCGAAGGTCTCGACGCGCACGCCAACAGCGTCCAGATCCGCCAGTCAGACTGACCTGCTAGATGTCCCAGTCCAGTTGTTCCTCGTATCGCCAATAGAAGCGACCCAGTAGATGGGCCAGGACGAGGGCGCCGTAGCCGGTTCCGAACGCGCTGAGCGCACCTCCCCAGGTCATCCTGACCGGCCCCGAAGACGCTTGCAAAGACAGGCCAAGCACTACGGATGAGGCGCCGAGGAGAATAGCGAGGCAGAGATAGGGCACGAGTGTGCGGGAGATGGCTCTGAGCAGGAAGAGCGGGTTGACGGCTTGGGCTGATTCCAACACGACTGTTACCAGGAGGCTCATGGGCAGGAGCAGGACCATCCCGGCCGCGAGCGCGCAGAAGATCACGTCTGTGCTTCTCGTGAAGGCATAGTAGATACCGGCCGGGGCGACGAACAGAATGGCGGCCGCTGTCAGGTGAGCGATTCGAGGGCCTGGGTTGTCTGAACCGGAAACGTCCTGAAAGGGCTTGGGGGCCCGCGACCCACCGTGGGCGCTGTGATCGACACATTCGATCAGATACCAGGCGGTGTAGACAAGGGCCAGTACGCGCACGATCGCGTCGCGATCGCCCGGAAACATGCCCATGTTCTTGCCGCACCGAAGCAGCAGCAGCGAGCCGACGATGAGTACCAGATTCGTCAGCCCGTACGGACTGAGCGGATACGAAAGCAGAGCAAACGGCCCGGGGAAGAGGTGATCGCGCGCGGATTCGCGCGGCGCCGCATGGGATGTCACATCTTGCTCGACATCTCCCGGCTCCTGAGGCTGCGTCAGGTCGAGCATCGTTGGGTCGAGTGGTTTGGCCAGACCGGCAGGGGGAACGTCGTCGCCGTCATCCAGGGCCGCCTGCGGGCTGGACTGCTGGGGCATGGTGATTTCGCGCTTGCACCGGGGACAGTGACCGACCGTGCCGGCCTGCCCCGGCCGTGTGGCCAGTTTGATCGAGCAGTGAGGACAGTAGAACTCCACCGGCGCCCCTCCGCATATGTTCCTGCGCTACTGACGCATCTTTATCTGAACGGCAGCACCATCGATCTTAGGCGTCGAGTTTGCCTTTGATCAACTCCGCGCCCTTCGCCAGTGCCTCGTCGATCTTGGCGGGGTCTTTGCCGCCGGCCTGAGCCATCTGGGGACGTCCGCCGCCGCCGCCACCGACGATCGGCGCGATCTCTTTGATGACGTCACCGGCCTTGAGCCCCTTCTTGACCAGATCGTCGGTCACGCCGACCAGCAGGACGACCTTGCCGTCCGCCTCGAAGCCCAGCGCGATCGCGGCCGAGGCGGCCTTCTTCTTGAGCATGTCGACCGCTTCGCGGCCGCGCTCTATCGAAGTAGACGCCAGGTGACCGACGATAATCGAAGAATCTCCCGCTTTTTCGGCCGCGTCGAGCAGATCGCGCGCTTCGCCTATCGTATCGGGGCCTGCGGCGCGGGAGGCGTTCTTGAGTTCCTTGGCGAGCTTCTTGTTGTCTTCGAGCAGTTGAGTCACTCGCTCGGGGAGTTTCTCGGCTGGCATCTGCAGCAGGGCCGAAAGTTGGTCCACGACGTCGGATGCCTGTTCCAGATGCGTGGTCAACTTCGGTCCGGTCATTGCCGTGATACGTCGAACGCCCGCCGAGATGCTTTCTTCCTTGGCGATCTTGAATCCTCCGATTGCGCCCAGACGGTTCACATGCGTGCCCCCGCAGAACTCCCGGCTAAATGCCTGGTCGAGCGCGTTCTCGCTGTCGGCGCCGAGCGCCACGACACGGACCTCGTCGCCGTACTTCTCACCGAATAGCGCCATAGCGCCGAGTTGCTGGGCGTCCTCCTTGGCCATCACGGTCCAGGTTACGGGCAGATCTTCGGCGATCTTGCCCCGAACCAATCGCTCAACCTTCACCAGTTCGTCCTTGGTCGGGGCCTTGGGATAGGTGAAGTCAAAACGCAGATAGTCAGGCCCCACGTAGCTGCCCTGTTGCGAGACGGATTTGCCCAGCACTTCCTGCAGGGCCCATTGCAGCACGTGCGTGGCCGTGTGGTTCTTCTGGGTCGCGTTGCGGTCCTTGCTCACGATGGCGGTCACTGTCTGACCCGCACTGAAGGCCCCGCTGACCACCTTGCCCCGATGAATGACGCAGTTGGCGATTCGGGCGGTCGTCTCGACGTCGAAGTGAGCGTCGCCGCCGGTGACGGAACCGCAGTCCCCGACCTGGCCGCCGGCCTCGGCGTAGAAGCAGGTCTTCTCGATAATGAGACCCACCTCGGTGTCGGTTGGAACCTGGCCTTCCTTGTGGAAGCCGTCGGCGTCGATCCAGCCGACGAGCGTGGTCTCGCACGTGTCTGCGTCGTATTTGGACGCGTCCTCGGTCGAGGGCAGTTCGCTGTCGGTCAGGTTGGACAGGAAGGCGTCGCTCTTCTTGGCGGCGCGGGCCCGCTCACGCTGCTGGTCCATCAGTTCGGCGAATCGGTCGGTATCGACGGTCAGGCCCTTTTCCTGGGCCATCAACTGAGTCAGGTCAAGCGGGAAGCCGTACGTGTCGTAGAGCTGGAAAGCGTCCTCGCCCGAAAGGGTCTGGCCTGATGCTTCCACGACTCGTTGGGCCGCGTTTGTGAAGATGTCGAGTCCCCGGTCGAGCGTGCGACCAAAGCTGGCTTCCTCGGCCTCGATGACGGTCGAGACATGCTTGGCCCGCTCGCGGATCTCGGGGAAGGCGTCGCCCAGGACGTCGATGACGACCGGGATCAGTTTGTGCAGGAAGGGCTCGTGCAGATCGAGTTCCCTCCCAAAGCGCGAGGCGCGACGCAGGATGCGGCGTATGACGTAGCCACGCCCGTCGTTGGAGGGGGTCGCGCCGTCGGTGATGGCGAAGACCAGCGTGCGGATATGGTCGGCGATGACGCGGAACGCGTTGTCTGTTCGGTTGCCCAGTTGTGATGTGTAGGGGTGCCCGGCCATTTCGCTGGCGTGATTGATGATTGGCATGAACAGATCGGTGTCGTAATTGCTGCCCTTGTTCTGTAGGACGGCGACGACGCGCTCGAGCCCGGCGCCGGTGTCCACGCCCTTGGCCGCCAGCGGGACAAGCTGGCCCGAGGGCTGGCGGTTGTACTGGATGAAGACCAGGTTCCACAGCTCGATGTACCGGGCGCAATCGCCGTTGACCTGGCACTTATGGCCCGCGACGCCCTTCATATCGCACGCCTCAGGGCCCAGGTCGATGTGGACCTCGCTGCACGGCCCGCATGGTCCGGTGTCGCCCATCTCCCAGAAGTTGTCCTTCTTGCCGAACGCGACGACGCGCTCGGCGGGGATCGGTGTCACCTTCGTCCACAGTTCGGCCGCCTCGTCGTCGCGAGGGAGCCCATCCTTCTCGTCGCCGGCAAAGACCGACGCCCAGAGCTTGTCGGCCGGGATCCCCCAGACCTTGGTGAACAGTTCCCACGCCCATTCGATCGCTTCGGCTTTGAAGTAGTCACCGAACGACCAGTTGCCCAGCATCTCGAAGAACGTATGGTGGTACGTGTCCTTGCCCACCTCTTCGAGGTCGTTGTGCTTGCCGCTGACGCGCAGGCACTTCTGGCTGTTGACTGCGCGCGGCCACTGGGGGGCCGTCAGGCCGACAAAGATATCCTTGAACTGGTTCATCCCCGCATTGGTGAACAGCAGGGTCTCGTCCCCGTGCGGTACGATCGGGGCGCTGGGGACGAACGTATGGTCCTTCTCGGTGAAGAAATCGATGAAACTCTGTCGGATGGCGCGGGACGTTAGCACGGTGTCTCTACCTCTTGTCTGATGCTTTCCAGTTGGTCAATCCATAGCGTACGATACGTCGTCCGTTTCCACGACGGGGCCGGTCGGCCCTTGCTTGTTCGGTTTCACCACGATCGGCCGGCGGGGCATCGCCGCGCCGGCCGATGACGTGGATTGCATAGCTCACTTATTCCTCGGCGGCTTCGACCTTTTCGGCCTCCGGCGCTTCAAGCAGCCCCTTGGCGATCAGGACCTTGTCGCGGATCTCGTCGCGCAGGTCGGGATTCTCGGCCAGATAGGTCTTGGCATTCTCGCGTCCCTGTCCGAGCCGGAGGTCGCCGTAGTTGAGCCAGGCGCCGCTGCGCTGGAGGACCTCCTCGGCCAGCCCCAGATCGATCAGGTCGCCTTCGTAGCTGATCCCGCTGTCGAACATAATGTCGAATTCGGTGTCGCGGAAGGGCGGGGCGATCTTGTTCTTGACGACGCGGGCCCGGACGCGGGAGCCGATGGCGCCCTTGGCGTCCTTGATGGTGGTGATGCGCCGCAGGTCGACACGCATGGAACTGTAGAACTTCAGCGCCCGGCCGCCCGGGGTGGTCTCGGGATTGCCGAACATGACGCCGATCTTCATGCGGATCTGATTGATGAAGATCAGGGACGTCTTGCTCTTGTTGATGATGCCGGTGAGCTTTCGCATCGCCTGGCTCATCAGACGGGCCTGGAGCCCGACGTGGGTGTCGCCCATCTCGCCTTCCAGTTCGGCCTTGGGGGTCAGGGCGGCGACCGAGTCGACCACGACGACGTCGACCGAGTTAGAGGCGACCAGCATCTCGGCGATGTCGAGGGCTTGTTCCCCTGTGTCGGGCTGGCTGACCAGCAAACTGCTGACATCGACGCCCAGGCGTCTGGCCCAGGTGGTGTCGAGGGCGTGTTCGGCGTCGATGAAAGCGGCTACGCCGCCGGCCTTCTGGGCCTGGGCGATGACGTGCAGGGCCAGGGTGGTTTTGCCCGACGATTCGGGGCCGTAGAGTTCGGTGATGCGGCCGCGCGGAATGCCCACGCCGCCGAGTGCGATGTCCAGCGACAGAGCGCCCGTCCGGATGCCTTCGATCTTGGCGTAGGCGTTCTCGTCCATCTGCATGATGGAGCCTTGGCCGTACTGTTGCTCGATCTGCGCGATGACGCGATCCAGAGCGCCTCCCTTGCCGTCGGTGCTCGTGCTTGGCGCCACCTTCTTTTTCTTCTTCTTTGCCATCTAGTCAATCTCCAACAAGTGTCTCGCTTCTGTTTATCTTCTTTGCCTTCTACGACAGGCTGTAATGTCCCAATGCGTCATAAATCGGGCCTTCCGGCGTCAGTGTGCTCTGGTAAACGTGCACCGTCGCACATCGCACCGTACCCAGGTCAACTTCTTCATACTGTTCAACCGCCTGAGCCAATCGGTAGCCGGCCTTGGGATTGCGCACACGGCACAGGGTCAGGTGGCCCGAGAACTTCCGGTTCTCCTTGGGCCAGCCGGCCTGGGCCAGTTGCTCTTCAATGTCTTCCTGCAAGCCCGAGAGGGCGTTGCACGTGAGCCCGGCGCCCACCCAAACCACGCGGGCGCTGCAACCCCCGAAGCAGCCTACCTCCCGGACGGCGAAGTCGAACGCCTCATGCCGGGCGCAGACGGTCTGGACGGCCTTACAGACGTCCACCACCTCCTGGCCCTTGATCTCGCCCAGGAACTTCAGCGTCAGGTGCATCAGTTCGGGACGCACCCATTTGACATCGCTCTTGCGGATGTCCACGCGACGGGCCAGATCCTTCTGTAAGTCGCGCAGTCCTGCGCGAATGTTCTCGTCAATATCGACCGCGATGAAACAGCGCATCGCTACCCGCTCCGCCTGCTTAGAAGCTCGTAAGGTGTCTGAGGGCCTCCAAGCGGTTGTCAATGTCCGTTCGCGTCGCGCCGGTCAGTCCGTCCAATGAGAAATCGGCGATCGTGAACGAGGCGACGACGGTGCCGTAGGCCAGCGCCAACTTGAGCGTATCGAAATCGGTCCGGCCCGTCTCGGCGAGATAGCCCAGGAATCCGCCGGCGAAGCTGTCCCCAGCGCCGGTCGGATCGTTCACTTCCGTGGCCGGGTACGCGGGCAATAGGAATCGGCGCCCGTCCCGGTTGCACATCAGCGATCCGGATTCGCCTTTCTTGATAATCACGACTTCCGGGCCCATCGCGAGGATGTCTTCGGCCGCCTTGATCAGGTTCGAGTGACCGGCCAGTAGCTTCGCCTCATCATCGTTGATGACCAGGCAGTCGATCTTCTGGAGCAGTTCCTTCAGGGCCGGCAAATGCCCCGGGTCCTCGATCCACAGGTTCATGGTGTCGGCGGCGACGAACTTCGACTCGGCAACCTGGCCGAGCAGTTCCAGTTGCAGCGCCGGGGCCGTGTTGGCCAGGAAGACGAACTGACTGTCCTGAAAAGCGCCGGGCACCTTGGGCGGCGCCTCGGCCAGGACGTTCAGTTCGACGTGATCGGTCGTCCGATCGTTCATGTTCTCCTGATAGGTTCCGTGCCAGACGAATGTCTTGCTGCCCGCCCGCACTTCCAGGCCGCCCAGATCCACGTCGCGACCCTTGAAGACTTCCGGCAGATCGAACGGGCAATCGTCGCCGACGACGCCGACGAATCGGACGGGCGCGAAGAAGCTGGCCGCCATGCTGAAGTAGATCGACGAGCCGCCGAGACACTGCTCGCTGACGCCGTGAGGGGTTTTGACGGTATCTATGCCAATGGAACCTGTGACCAATAGGGACATCGTTGCTTTTCTCCGGTTAGGATTGGGCCTCGAATTTGGCGATCGTCGCGTCGACGCGGGCCAGCGTCCGCTCCTTGCCGAGCAGATTGACCGAGTCGAAGATCGGCAGGCTGATCGTTGTGCCGCACAGCGCGACGCGCAGGGGCTGGGCGACCTTGCCCAGTCCGACCTGACGCTCTTCCGCCAGGCCGCGCAGCATGGCTTCGAGGCTTTCTTCGGTATATGCTTCCATCTGAGCCAGTCGGTTCCGTACGATCTGCAGCGCCTCCATCGCGCCGGCTTTGTTCAGGACCTTCTTGACGGCTTTCGGGTCGAACTCGATCTTGTCGTCATCGACGAACAGGAAGCGGCTTTTCTCGTCGATCTGCTCCAGCGTCCGCGCGCCTTCGCAGAGCTGAATGATCTTCAGCAGCGTGGCGTCATCGGCCTTCTGCAGAGGGGATTGGACTTCATCCAGATAGGCTCGGAGGTGTCCAAGGACCTTCTCGCCCGGCTCCATGCGCAAGTGCTCGGTATTGAACGCGATCAGCTTCTGGCGGTCGAACAGGCTGTTGCTCTTGTTCAGGCGGTTCAGATCGAAGGCCTCGATGAGTTCCTCGAGCTTCATGATCTCCCGCTGATCGCCCGGGTTCCAGCCGAGCAGGGCCAGGAAGTTCACCAGCGTCTCGGGCAGATAGCCGCTCTTGCAGAAGTCGACGATGTTGATCTCGGGCAGGTGGACGCCGAGGTGCTGAGCCATCGCATCGATAGCCGGCATGTCCGGCACGGCCTTGCCCTTGAGGAACGATTCGAGTTCGTCGACTTCGATGCCGCCCGCCTGGGCCAGTTCCGCCAGATCGGGCTGAGCCACCGCTTTGATGGCGGTCCGCAGGGCCTTGGGCCGCTCGCGCTTGGAGAGCTTGCCTCCACTGTCGCTGACCGTCACGGACATGTGGGCGTAGGCCGGCAACGCCGCCTCCGGGAAGAGAGCCTGCCAGAGGCTCTGCTGGCCCGGCGTGTTCATCAGATGCTCCTGGCCGCGGATGATGTGCGTGACCTTCATCAGGCAGTCGTCCACGACGCAGGCGAAGTTGTAGGTGGGGAAGCCGTCGCTCTTGCGAATGATGAAATCGGCCAATTCGCTCGGATTGAAGCTGATCTCGCCCCGCACGACATCGTTGACCACGATAGGCCCATCCTGCGGGATCGCGAAGCGAACGGTAACCGCTCGACCCTCGGCCTGTGCCTTCTCGGCGTCGGCTCTGGTGGGCAGTTGCTCGGGGCGGCGGTAGATGAAGCCCTTCTTCTGCTTCTCGGCCTCTTTCCGCATCGCGTCCAACTCCTCGGGTGTCTCGAAGCAGTAGTAGGCCTTGCCCTCGTCGAGCAACTGCTGGGTGTACTTCTCGTAAAGGTCCAGCCGCTCGGACTGGAGGTACGGCCCGTTCGGGCCCCCGATCTCGGGCCCCTCATCCCATTCGATCCCCAGCCAGCGCAGGTCCGCCATGACCTGCTGGGCCGCGGTGGGCGTGTTGCGCTTCTGGTCCGTGTCCTCAATGCGCAGGATGAAGGTCCCGCCCATCCGGCGGGCCCACAGCCAGTTAAACAGCGCGGTGCGACCCCCGCCG
>JANQFY010000006.1 GCA_028277585.1 Sedimentisphaerales bacterium | reverse complement strand
GACGATCTGGGGCCGTGTTGGTCGATCAGCTACTACATGCTTCTGGCGACCGGGCAGGTCGCCGATGGGCGCAACGGACTGGGCAACCAGAAGCCTCGGACGATTGGCTCGTCGGCCAGCAAGCTGATGTCCAAGATCGACGGATCGCACTACGATGTCACGCTGACGCCGCGCGAATGGCGGACGATCTGGCTCTGGCTCGAGAGCGCTGCGCCGTATGCCGGCACGTACGCCGCGCTGCGCAACGCCGAGGACCAGGGCCGGCAAGGTCCGGCGCTGGCGGCTCTTTGGTCGCCCGTTCTCAATCAGCGATGTCGGGGATGTCACGCGCCTGGCAAGCAGGCGCCGCCGTTGCCGGCGCACATCTCCGAACAGCAGCGTCGCGAATTGGTCAAGAAGCTGGGAACGGCGCCGCACGAACGCATCGTCCGCGAGCACGATCATCGTTTCTCGGGCCACGTCCTGCTGAACATGTCCCGACCCGAGTTGTCACCCCTCTTGCTCGGCCCCTTGCCCACGGCCGCGGGCGGTTGGGGCACGTGTGCCTACGCGTTCGGGGGCAAGGACGATTCGCACTACCAGGCGCTGCTCGGCTTGATGCGGCAGCGCACGAAGCAATACGACCAGATTCCCCGGTTCGGTATGCCTGGTTTCCGGCCGAACGCCCAGTACATCCGCGAGATGAAGAAGTTCGGCGTCCTGCCCGCCGATTTCGATTCCAGTCGCGATCCGATCGATATCTTCGAGACCGATCAGTGCTACTGGCAACTCTTCTGGTATCGCCCCGAGAAGCAGCGGAAGTGGTCCTACCTTCGCTAGCGGGGCGGGGCTATCCCAGAGCCAGGACATAGGCCTGGTCGCAGCGGGGCGAGAGGTGGTCGCCCTGGTAGGGGACGAAGCCGTAACGCTCATAGAGGGCGATGGCTTCCTTGAGGACCGAGGCGGTTTCCAGTGTCACGCGTGCGAAGCCGAGTTCCTTGGCGCGGGCCAGCGCGTCATCGAGCAGGTGCTTGCCGTATCCCCGGCCCCGTTGGTCCCGACGCAGATACATCTTGCGCAATTCACACGTGTCGCTCGCGACGCGATACAGCCCATAGGCGCCGATGATCGAATCATCTGCGGCTTCGAGGACATAGAACGCGCCGCCTGACGCGAAGTAGGATTGCTCGATGTCGTCCAGGTCGGCGTCGGTGGAATCCGGATCGGGCTCGAGACCATATTCTTCGAGCACGGCGAACACCAACGCTCGGATCTGCCCGGCGTCGGTGTTGGTCGCCTGTCTCAGTCTGGGCCCCGCGTTCATCCTGACTATGTACCCTCTGCGAGCCGCTTCTCAAGATCCTCGTGGAACGTGCCTTCGAACGTGCCTTCGACCGGTCCGGTCATGAAGACCTCGCCGTCGTCGGCGATCTCGATCTTGAGGGTGCCGCCCGGCATGTGGACGGTGATGTCGTTGTCGACGAGCCCGAGCTTGTGGGCGGCGCAGGCCGCGGCGCACGAACTGCTGCCCGAGGCCAGCGTGTAGCCCGCGCCCCGTTCCCATATCTGGATGTCGATGTTGGCGCGGTCCAGGACCTTGAGTAATTGCATGTTGATCCGATTCGGGAACCGCTCATGGTTCTCGACATATGGGCCGATCGCGCGGGCCCGTTCCTCGTCGACCTGCTCCATCGGGATCACGCAGTGCGGATTGCCGATCGACAGGCAAGTCACCTTGAAGTCGACGCCGTTGACGTCGAGGACCTCGTTGACCACTTCGCGCGGTTCACCCGCGACGGGGATCTCGTTGCTGATGAAGGTCACCTCACCCATGTTGATGCGGATCAGCCCCGCG
Source organism: Sedimentisphaerales bacterium (assembly GCA_028277585.1). Taxonomy (GTDB): domain Bacteria; phylum Planctomycetota; class Phycisphaerae; order Sedimentisphaerales; family Anaerobacaceae; genus Anaerobaca. The sequence continues at coordinate 4,005 of JANQFY010000006.1, read as the reverse complement.
ACGTCGTCCTTGACCTGGACCGAGACGATCCCGCCGAGCGTCTTGATCTGGAACTCCTTGGATTGGACATACTGCTTCTCGAAGAGGTACTTGGCGAAAATGCGCAGCCCATTGCCGCTCTTCTCCGCCTCACTGCCATCAGGGTTGAGAATCTTCAGCGCCGGCATGCTTGCTGTAGGGCGAGCGTCCCCGCTCGCCTCCGGGTTGTCGTGCGAGGACGCACGACCTACGTCGAGGATCGGGCCATAGAGAATCCCGTCCGACCCGACCCCGAAATTGCGATCGCAGATCAGCCGGATGTTCGCCTCGGTCATCGCTACGTCTCGCACGTTCGGATCGATGACCAGATAGTCATTGCCCAGCCCATGATACTTCTTGAAATGTACGTCCATATCGTTCTACCCTGTGATTGAGATGATTCCATTTGATTCAACGAGTTCTGTTTATACCCGATCCACCGGGGCTCATCAACGATCCTGTTGGAGGTGTTGACAGGGATGGCGCTGGTCCTGTACAAGGAGGTGTCCGCCGAGAAGGCGTTTCATTGTCAGAAACGAAGTTGTTGGAGGTCCCATGAAACGATTGGCTGCTGCAGTTCTTCTTGAGATCGTCACGATGGCGTCGCCGCTTCATGCCACCGTGTACAAGCTGTATTATCTGGGCGGGCAGTCCAATATGGATGGGTTTGGTTCGGTCAGTGAGTTGCCGGCCGAGCTGAAGACTGCGCCGGCGGGGGTGATGATCTAACAGAGCAGTGCGGAGAAGGACAATAGCCCGGTCAGTGGGGCGGGGAAATGGTCGAAGCTTCTGCCCGGGCACGGTCGGGGTTTCACCTCCGATGGGATCACGAACGCCTATTCCGATCGGTTCGGCGTGGAACTGACGCTCGCCCGACGTCTACGCGAACTGAACGGCTCGCATCCGATCGCGCTTCTGAAGTACTCCAAGGGCGGGACGTCCATCCATGTCGATGCGGCCCGGGATTTTGGCTGTTGGGACCCCGATTTCACCAAGGGCAACGGCGTCAATCAGTACGACCATTTCCTGGCGACGCTGCGCCGGGCGCTGGTGGTGCGAGACATTGACGGCGACGGCACTGACGACACACTGGTCCCGGCCGGGATCGTGTGGATGCAGGGCGAGAGCGATGCCGGCGACGAAGCGATCGCGCGCCAGTACGAAGCCAACCTGAGGCGCCTGATGGATCTGATCCGGGCGGCCCTGCGCGTTGACGATCTGCCTGTGGTGGTCGGGCGCATCTCCGATTCGGGCCAGGACACGGATGGCAAGGTGTGGGACTTTGGCGACGTTCTACGGCAAGCTCAGGCGAACTTCTGCCGGAAAGACGCGTGTGCGGCTCTGGTCACCAGCACCGACGGGTATGGGTACTCCGACAAGTGGCACTACGACACCGCCGGCTACATCGATCTGGGCGTTCACTTCGCCGACGCGCTCTATAAACTGGCGCAGAAGAAGTAGATCGCGTTCCTTGTATCAGGGGGTATCATTCCCGGGTGAGGTAGCGTTGGGTCCAAGGGCAGGCATGGATGCAGATGCCGCAGATAGTCGCTTCGATGCCCTGGGCGTTGGAGAGTTCCCGGGCCTTTGCCCGGCAGGTGGGCGCCGCATAGATTGATTCGCGAGGTGATCCGAGTTCCCAGTTATCTCCAACAATCGCGCCGGCGGGGCACTGCTCGACACAGCGGCGGCAGGCTCCACAGCTTGAGGTGTTCACCGGTTCGCCTGTCTGGAGCAGGGCGTCGGTCAGGACCGACCCAAGTCGGACAGCGGGGCCGTATTGTCTGGTGATGAGCAACGCCGACTTGCCGATCCAGCCGAGGCCCGCCCGCGTGGCGACGGTCTTGTGCTGCAGCGGCATCGACAGTGTCTTGGGATCGAAGTGTTCCGTGGTTGCCTGTGCTGGGGTCGCGCGGTGCCCGGCATCCGTGAGAGAAGCGGCGACTTTGTCACACAACTCGGCCAGCAGTGCGTTGACGCGCTGATACTCAGCGAAGTAACGCTGTGTTGGTCCATTGCCAATTCCCCGGATCACGACCGGATCCAGACGCACACCGATGGAGATCGCACGGGGCAGCCCACCCGTCAGGGTTGTTGAGAGACCAGTCGTATCCGCAAAGCCCACCAGACTGGCGCCGTCGGTCCGCAACATACGCTCGAGTTCTGAGTTCAATGGCATCATTTTAGTCGCCTCGGGTTCTCAGGCGGGCACCGCCATCTGAGTTCCTTTCCCGTTGGGGCAGATCGTCCGACACTCGTGACAGACGTAGATGGCATCTCCCTTGGCCGTGTGGCCCTGCGAATGACCTCGGCAGAGTTTCTGGCTGACAGTCTCGGCGCCGATGGCATGCACGGGGCAGGTCTCGATGCAGAGGCGGCAACTCTCCGGGCACAATCGCTCGTCGACGATCGCGTCACCGGGCAGATCAACGTCCAGCAGGGCGGCTCCCAGGCAAAGCCGATTGCCGAACTGCCGGTTGGTCAGCAGCGTGTTCTTGCCCATCACGCCCAATCCCGCCAGGACGGCGGCGTGCTTGAGCGACAACAGGGCGACGCCTTCACAGTTCATGGCGTCCCAGTACTCGTACGGTTCGCTGGGAACGGGCACGGCGCAGAGATGCTCGCGACGTTCGAGTGCGTCGCAGAGTTCGCAGGTCAGGCGGGTCACTTCGGCCAGTACGACGTGGTCGGCGACCGTGTACGGGATCGGACTGCGGGCGTGAAGCGGTCCTTCGGGAACTCGCTTGGTAATCACCACAACCGACCTGGCCGGTGGGAAGATGTCTCTCGGGTGGAATCCCGTTGGGGCTCGTTCAAAGCGATCCACCGGCGCGATGCCGCAGAGATCGGCGCCGAGTTGTCTCGCCTGGTGTTTAACGGTCTGTGCTGTGATCATAGCCATTGTCCTTGCGCAGTGGTGACGACTTTGCCGCCGATGTTCACATCGATCGCTCCGCTGTCCTGTCGGGCCCGGTGACGGATCAGAGACGGACGCTGGATTTCGTAGCCCTGTTCGACACGGATGTCGATCTGGTCGGTGCCGAAATAGCGATGCTTGACGAGGTAGCTCGCCAGACATCCATTGCCGCTTCCAGTAGCCGGGTCCTCCTCGATTCCATAGTAGGGTACGAACACGCGAACGTTCAGATCGTTCCGCGTGCTATACGCTTCCGGGCAGAACACCAGGATTCCCGCCTTCTCTCTCTCCTCGACCAGGGCAAAGTACTTCTCCCGCACAACGCACGCTGCGCGGACCGCATCCAGGTTCGCCAGAGGGACAACGATGAACCACAGCCCGGTTGAGACTTCCTGGGCGGGGAAGCGCGTGTCGATCTGAGCCGGGCCCAGTCCCAGCATGTTGGCGATGACGTTGGCGTCAGCCGTCGCGCCAAACTCGGGAGCTTTCTGCTTCATCCACAGCACGTCAGGCTCGCTCTTCGAGCCGAACGTTACGGGGATCTGCCCGATCTTGAGGTTCAGCGTGAGTTGTTCGACCGGCTCGCCGATGATCTCCCGGCTGATGACGTACGCGGTGCCCAGAGTCGGGTGCCCGGCGAAGGGCACTTCGGCAGCCGGCGTGAAGATGCGCACATCGTAACCTCCATCGCGCGGTTCATCCGACAAGACGAACGTCGTCTCTGAGAAGTTCATCTCACGGGCGATACGCTGCATCTCTCCGTCCGAGAGGCCTCGGGCGTTGCGGAAGACCGCCAGTTGGTTCCCGGCATACTTCTCTTCCGCGAAGACGTCGACGATATGGAACGTCAGTGGCTTCATTGCGATGCTCCTGTCTCAGCTTTGGCTTCGATCAGCATGAGACTGTCCCGATGCTGGTCGTCGGACGGCCCGAAGGAGGGCAAGAACTCTACGGTCCCGAAGCCCGCCTGTTCGAGCATGGTGCGATACTCGCCGTGGGTGTACGCCGACCAGCATCGGGACAGTCTCATGCTGATCGAAGCCAAAGCTGAGACAGGAGCATCGCAATGA
>JANQFY010000393.1 GCA_028277585.1 Sedimentisphaerales bacterium | reverse complement strand
TTTCCGATGCTGCAAACAGATGATTATCGGCTCCATTCCTGGACATCGCGGCCATTATATGTTCGCACGAAACGTGTGTCGAAACTATTCGCAACCCGTCGCCCAACTCCGCGAGCCCCTCGACGTCGACGACTGACAGGCGCACAACGGTTGAATGGATTCTCGCTCCACCATAGTGACATCGCGTCAGGCGCAGCGTAACATAGTTCCATTTCAGCTTCTCGTCGATGTCACCCTTATCAAGGGACATCACCCGGAACGAAGGGCCACACCGTCGCACCTCCAGGCCCCAGAGTATCTATGCCCCCCACCTACCCGCGCCGGTCGGAGCGCGCCGTCAAACCTTCCTTCAACGTCGCCGCTCTCATGTCGCGACGAACGACTTTTTGACGATGAACCGAAGGAACAAATCACGGCAAAATCACCCCCTTCGTAACACATTCTTTACACAGCACTTACACACCTGAAACGGAACCGTAACAACCACGATCTCCGCCAATTCCCATGTCACATTTAGGACTTGTAACAACGACAATATCAGTACTGCAAACGCCCTTTTTCGGGCAAAAAAAGTCAGACGGGTCCTTTTTTTTATTTGATTTCGACCGGCCTGCCGATAAACTCCTACAGGTGCCGCCGGACGCGGTGCCACGTCATATGCCCGGAGGCAATGAGAGATGAGAGTACGAGACAGACCAGGGAATCCTGGGCTCGAATGTCTTGTCATTGAGGTTGTAGTTGGCTAACCAGAAGGCCAGTGTGAGTGTAGGTTTTTGAAAGGGAAGTATTATGAAGCGTTGGTTGATTCTCATGTCTGTAGGTTGCTTGGCTTTCGCCAGCGTGGCGAGCGCCTCAGTACAACAGGGTGACACGGAGTTGGACGCGCTGATCATGTGGAATGATCAGAATGCGGACACCGGTGGAGCGGACGTTGAAATCCTGTCCGTCTCGGCTGCGATCGGTTACTTTCTGACCGACAATGTCCAGGTGCAGGGCGCCATCACCGGCCAGTGGACCGAGCTCGACATGCCCGGTGCCATCGCGGACGTCGATGCCGACATCTACGCCATTGGCGGTCGCGTCAAGTACCACTTCATGCCGACCAATCAGTGGGTGCCCTACATCGGTGCCCAGGTGATGTGGGCCTCGAGTGACATCGATTGGGGCGGTGCCGACAGCGATCCCGACGGGATCTTCTGGGGCCCGCTGCTCGGTGTTCGCTATGAGCTGAATGCCTACAACGACTTCTTCATTGAGTATCAGTATCAGATGTGGGAAGGCGACCTGGCCGACTCCCCCACCGACGGTGGCGCGGGTCTGGACGATGCCCATGCCCTCGTGCTGGGTTTGGTCCACCAGTTCAAGTAAGAATCGGAGGTCGGAGAACCGAAACAACGGAGTCTCCTGAGCCCTGAATCAAGAGCTGCGAGTCCTACGGGGCTCGCAGCTTTCTTTTTGCGCCGCCTCCAATACCGGTTCCGGGCCTATGCGAATCCTTTCAGTCTCCGCCTTTCTTGACGAACGTCCGAGAGTATCATAGACTTGGAACTACAAGGTTGGCGTCACGTCCGGCACGAGGCCAAGGACGAGAGCCAACGCTCGACTCGTCATGCGAAAGGATTCTCACATGAGGGTGTTCCCCCCTTTGCCATGCGGACTCATGATAACCATCGCACTAATGGGGACAGTCGCCTGCGCCGGCGTGCCCACCGGCCTGCCGATTGGCACGGTTGAAGAGGGCCAGTGGACTCTCGGACTTGAATACGGTTACGACAAGACCGACCTCGAGGCTGCCGGGATGACAGTCCGGATCCTGGGCGCTGCCAGTTACACAGCCGAGTTCACTGACATTGAGGATCTTGAGACCAACATGGTCTTTGCCAGCCTCGCTTACGGGATCTGCGACAATTGGGATCTCTTCATCCGCCTGGGCGCCAGTGATGCCCGGGATGACCTGCTCATCGGCTCTACGCCAGCCAGCGGCATCGAAACATCCGCCTACGATGGCGGCTACGGCCTCGCTTGGGGGCTGGGCACACGGGCGACGTTCTGCCACTGGGGGCCCTGGCGATTCGGAGGCACCGTCCAGGTAACCTGGTTTGATCCGAAAGAGAGCGATTTCCTTTCCACCAGCCCCACCGCCGCGAATACCGTTTACTCGGGCAGCGCGGACCTGGATTTCTGGCAGACTCAGGTAGCCCTGGCGGCCGTATACCAGATCGACACCCTGACATTCTGGGCCGGGCCCCTCCTGCAATTCACCGAAGGCGACCTGACCCGAAAGGGCCGGATTATCGTCAGCGGAGCCGATTCAGGGAGCTTCAGCGGATCTGGCGATATCAAGGAATCGGCCCAATTTGGCGCCCATGTCGGTATCAACTGGGAGATATCGCCTCGACTGAACTGTCAGATTCAGGGGCAATTCACCAGCGATTCCTGGTTCACGGGGGCTGGGCTGGTCATACAGCCTGGAGAGTTCTTCAGCCGAAATTGAGGCGGGCTACGGATTCAGGCCGCCCGATGCGCCATGAAATGCGCCGTCTCGATCAGGGCGTCCTTGGCCTGCCCCGATGGGAGCGGTTCCAGGGCGTCGGTGGCCTTGGCGATATAGCTGCGGGCCCGCTGTTGAGCATAGTCCATGCTACCGTTCTGTTGCAACATCTCCTCAAGCCGCCCCTTCGACTCGGCCGGATCATTCAGCAACGCGTACGCCTGCTCTTTCGTGGCCGCATCGGCGGTCTCCAGCAGGTGAATCGCCGCCAGCGTCAACTTGTTCTTGCTCAGATCGCTCTGGGGCGTCTTGCCCGTCTGGGCCTCATTGCCGGCGATATCCAGCAGGTCGTCGGCGATCTGGAAAGCGATCCCGGCGTGCAAACCGTAGCTGGCCAGCGCCTCGATTTGCGGGGCTTCCGCTTGCGACA
>JANQFY010000405.1 GCA_028277585.1 Sedimentisphaerales bacterium | reverse complement strand
CCCGCTCGCTTCCTTCCCGTTCTGGGTACGGGCAAGCAGCGGCGTATCGCCAAGGCCATCGACGCGCTGGACCTGACGCTCTCGCGCGAACAGTGGTTCGAGATCCGGCGCGCGTCCGTTGGCGAAGACGTTCCGTGAGCCGTATCCGGCCGGTCACCGGGACTTGGGACGTTTGAACCAGAAGATCCACGTTCCCCGCGTCTCGCCGGGCGGAGTCATCTGAACCAGTTCCCAGCCTTGTTGGCCGAAGTGATTCATCAACTCGAGTTCCGCTGTATCGTCTCTGATGTGCCCCTTGAGTTTGAACTGGTTGATGAAGCTGCCCAGATCCCGGGCGAAGATGTCCTCATCGGGGCTCTGCCATTGATAGCGATTGCCAAGCGAGCGATAGGTCGCGTACTCCCATGAGGTCGCATTGGGCGGCTTCGGTGCGGCCGCGGCCGACAGGGCGGCTATCGCAGCCAGTCCAAGCAGCGTTAGTACAACCAATGGTCTGCTCTTCATGGTTCTCTCCTCAATGCAGGTTTATCGCGATCTGGTTTGGCAAGGCGCGTTTCGCACCATTTCCAAGGTGCTCCTTGGTCAAAAGGCAATTCGACTGCTCCGAGTAACGATTTGGTTGCTGCAGGCCTGGAGACGGTTGTTGTGACGTCTGCCAGCGTTACACCTGCGGCAGGGTAATGCCGCTCTGGTGCTGGTATTTCCCTTCTCTATCGGCGTAAGAGACATCGCAGGGCGTCTCCGATTCGAAGAACAGAACCTGAGCGAGCCCCTCGTTGGCGTACACCTTGGCGGGCAGGGGGGTCGTGTTGGAGATTTCCAGCACGGCCTGGCCCTCCCAGCCCGGCTCGAACGGCGTGACATTGACGATGATCCCGCACCGGGCATACGTCGATTTGCCCACGCAAACGGTCAGGACGTTCTTGGGGATGCGGAAGGTCTCGACGCTCAGCGCCAGGGCGAAACTGTTCGGCGGGATCAGACACACATCGCTTTCCATCTCCACCAGACCGCGGGCGTCGAACGCCTTGGGGTCCACGACGGCCCCGTAGACATTGGTGAAGATGCGAAAGTGTGTGGAGACGCGGATGTCATATCCGAAGGACGACAGCCCATACGAAACGATGGGCTGTCCGTCCCTCTGACGAACCTGGTTCTCAATGAACGGCTCGATCATGCCGCGCTCGATCGCCATCTTCTTGATCCAGGCATCTGGACGTATGCTCATGAGTTGCTCCTGCTGCTAACCTCATTGTAGTTTCGCGACGCATTCTCTCAGCCGCCGTGCGGCCACGACCATGTTCGTCAGCGACGCTTCGACTTCCGGCCATTGACGGGTCTTCAGGCCGCAGTCCGGGTTGACCCACAACTGCTCGATATCCAAGACGTCGCTCATCTTCTCGAGCAGGGCCATGACCTCTTCGACGCTCGGCACGCGGGGGCTGTGGATGTCGTACACGCCCGGGCCGATTTCGTTAGGATACTTGTAGTCGGCGAAGGCGTCGAGAAGTTCTGCGTCCGATCGCGACGCTTCAATGGAAATGACATCGGCGTCGAGCTGAGCGATCGCTTCGATGATGGTGTTGAAGTCACAATAGCACATGTGCGTGTGAATCTGAGTCTGATCGCTCACGCCGGACGTCGCCAGTCGAAAGGCATTGACGGCCCAGTCCAGATAGGCGGGCCAGTCGGATCCGCGCAGGGGCAATCCCTCCCGCAGGGCCGGTTCATCAATCTGAACAATGCGCGTGCCGGCTGCCTCCAGATCGCGGGCCTCGTCCCGGATGCATAACGCCAGTTGATTCGCCGTGTCGCGACGCGGCTGGTCCTCGCGGACGAACGACCACTGGAGGATCGTAATCGGCCCGGTGAGCATGCCCTTGACCGGCCGGGTCGTTTGGCACTGGGCGTAGCGGGTCCAGTCGACAGTCATCGGCTCCGGCCGCGACACGTCGGCGTGGATGATGGGCGGCTTGACGCAACGTGACCCATAGCTCTGGACCCACCCGTTCTGCGTAAAGGCGACCCCGTCGAGCAACTGGCCGAAGTACTCCACCATGTCGTTGCGTTCGGGCTCTCCATGAACCAGCACGTCCAGCCCGACCCGTTCCTGGAACTGGATGACCTGGTTGATTTCGTGTTGCATGAGTGTGCGATACTCGGCCTCCTTCAGAAGACCCTTCTTGAAATCCCAGCGGGCCTTGCGGATCTGACGCGTCTGGGGGAACGAGCCGATGGTGGTGGTGGGCAAGAGGGGCAACTCCCGGTTGAGTTGACGGGCGGCCTTCCTCTCCGCGAAGGGGCTGCGCCGATGGAACATGTCCTCCGACAGCGACGCCAGACGCTTCTGAACATCGGCATTCTGCCCTTCGGGGCTGTTCCTTTGTTTGGCGAAGAGTTCCTGATTGGTCTTCAGTTCGCTCGCGATCGCATCGGAACTCTCACGGGCGGCGCGGGTAATCAGACTCAGTTCCTCGAGCTTCTGCCTGGCAAACGAGAGGCGTTCGCGCAGTCCCGCGGGCAATTGCTCCTCGACGTCGAGATCGACAGGGCTGTGCAACAGCGAGCAGGACGGCGCCAGCATGATGCGCTCGCTTCCTATCGCTGCGACGGCCCGATCAACCTGCTCCAGTGCGGCGGTCAGATCCGCTTTCCAGATGTTCCTGCCGTTCACAACGCCCAGAGAGAGCATCGTTGCCTCCGGGACCTGCTTCAAGGCATCATCCAGTTGCTGGGGCGCTCTGACCAGATCGAGATGGACGGCTTCGACCGGCAGGCGCAGGGCCCAATCCAGGTTCGGGCCCAAGGTACCGAAATAGGTGGTCAGGCAGATACTCATCCGCGCCTTGTTCTGGGCGAGATAGGCGTAGGCTTCTTTAAACGCGTCGGTCGCTGTGTCATCCAGGTCCAGCACAAGGGCGGGTTCGTCGATCTGGACCCATTCGGCGCCGGCCTGTTCGAGTTGCTCAATAACCGCGGCGTAGAGAGGCAGTACACAGTTGAGAAGGTCCAGAGGACGTACGCTCGGGTGTTTCGCCTTGCCCAGCATCAGAAATGAGACCGGGCCCAGTAGTACGGGACGCGTCAGGGCACCGTGCTCGCGTGCTTCGAGGAATTCGTCGATGACTTTCGACGACGCCAGCGAGAAGGATTGGCCGCTCTCGAACTCGGGCACGATGTAATGGTAGTTGGTGTCGAACCACTTCGTCATCTCCATCGCCGGGGCCTCTTCGTCGCCCCGCGCCATGGCGAAGTACGTGTCGAGGTCCACGGCGGGCCCTTTGAAATTGAACCGCGCCGGCACGCAGCCCAGCATGCAGGCAGTGTCGAGGACGTGATCGTAGAACGAGAAGTCATTCGACGGGATATGGTCGATGCCCATCTCCTTCTGAAGTGTCCACTGGTTCAGCCGGATGGTTCGGGCGGCTTCCTGCAAGGCATTTTGATCGATGCGGCCCGCCCAGTAGGACTCCAGGGCGGTCTTGAGTTCTCTCCGAAGTCCGATGCGAGGAAGGCCAAGGTTTGCGCTCAGCGCCATTATTCTATTCTCCTGAAAGCCAATCAATGTGATGAGGAATATAATCGTTCGTGTCTTGTTCGTTTGTGGATGCTCGGGACTCGATGCTTGGGATCGAGGCGGTCTTTTGTTGACGCAGCGATGCATCCAAGGCGTTATCCGGAATGAACCGTTGTACAGTGTACTTCGCGTCGCGTGGGAGGCCGGCCCGAATCACCTCCAGGTCGCTCTTTGTCAGTAAGCCCGGCACGAAGGTGGTCCGGAACTCGCAGGGCGTCTCGGAGGCGATCAGAAGCCGAACCGTCTCTTCGATTCTGTCGCAAGGCGCCTCGGCGCCGGCCAGTTGCGCGTACTTGGCCGGTGGGGCTTTGATGTCCATCGCGACATAGTCGAGCAAGCCCCGGTCCAGCAGATCGCGGATGATGTCGGGCCGCGTGCCGTTGGTGTCGAGTTTGATCAGCAGGCCCAGTTGCTTGAGAGTTGCGATGAACGCGCCAAGGTCTGGTTGCAGGGTCGGTTCCCCGCCGCTGAGGACGACACCG
>JANQFY010000325.1 GCA_028277585.1 Sedimentisphaerales bacterium | reverse complement strand
GTTCGCGATTCCAGGTGAAACACCCGCCGAGATCATCTCTGCGCTGATCGCCGACGAACTGTCCATCGGGGTCGCCAACAACAAGACGACCAGCGTTCGCGTCATCCCCGTTCCCGGCAAGAAACCCGGCGCCATCGTGCATTTTGGCGGTCTGCTCGGCTCGGCGCCTGTGATGAAAGTCGGCAAAACCTCGTCGGTCCAGTTCATTTCGCGCAAGGGCCGTGTGCCCTCACCGCTCCGCGCCCTGAGAAACTAATCTCTCAGAGCCCAAACGGCCCCTAAGCCCGGTAAAAAACCAGTTTCGGATGTTTTTTTTGACAGGTTTTGCGCCGGCGGTGTATACTAATTGTGTGTAGGTGTGGTGTCTTCCTGGGTGGTATGTGGGTGTCGCCGGAATCGGTGGAAAGGGAGTCTGCGGATGACGAGGAGAGGGCTAACGCTCATTGAGCTGCTGATCGTCGTGGCGATCATTTCCCTTTTGCTGGGGTTGTCTCTCCCCGCTCTGGTGCGCGTGCGCAATCAGGCTCAAGGCGCCGTCTGCATCCAGAACCTCAAGACGCTATCACTCGCCTGGCTTCTGTACAAGGACGACAATGACGAGTACCTCGTCAGCGGGCTGGTCGGCAAGACCCCCGCCGACTGGGTACAGGGCCCGGCGGGCGCGGGAACGATCCTCGACTGCAAGAAGGAAGGCATCCGTCAGGGCGCCCTGTTCCAGTACGTCGGAGACACAGTGGACGTCTACCGCTGCCCGGCTGACCAGAGGAAGCTGGAGCCAGGCCAGACGGCATTTCGCAGCTACTCCATCGCCGGAGGCGCCAACGGCGAAGGCTGGCAAGGCACTTACGTCCAGGCGACGAAGTACTCCGACATCCAGCAGCCGGCCGCCAAGTACATTTTCGTCGAGGAGGCCGACCCCAGGGGTTGGAACAAAGGCTCGTGGATCCTCAACCCTCGCGACAAGACCTGGGTCGATCCGCTGGCAATCTGGCACAGCCGGGCCCGCAGCTCGCTGGCCTATGCCGACGGCCATGCGGAAATACACCGCTGGGCCGACGACAGCACCATCCAGATGTCGCGTCAACAGGAGTTCTTCTACCCCGTTCCCGATAACGAAGGAGCCGACCGGCGTTTCATGCTGAGCGGCTTCCCCCAGCGATTCGTGGACGTACCCTAGGCTCTCATTCAACTCAGAGACGCTGGAGCGCGATGACCCGGGGGCAAATCTCAGGTCATTGGTCAAGAAAAAGACACACAGCCACCATTTCCCGGGGAACAGATAGGCGCCCCGGTGGATCATATAGGTCGAGTTTCCGTTCTTTTGGCAGGTGATCGGCGCGACCCACTTGGTCATTTGACGCCGTCGCCGCGTGAGTTGAGACGTGAACGTGTGTATCGCTAAGTGTGTTGTTGCGTCGCCCCGACGCCAACCCGGTCGTGTTGACGGATACAACAATCGAAAGGGAGCTGAGCCATGAAACGAAGCGCTTTCACCTTGATCGAGCTACTGGTGGTTATCGCGATTATCGCCGTGTTGATGGGCATTTTGATGCCCTCGCTACGACTGGCCCGCGACCACGCCAAGCGGATTCACTGCGTCAGCAACGTCAAAACCCTCTCCTTGGCTTGGTTTATGTACAAAGATGAGAACGACGATCAACTGGTGCCTGGCCATACGTTAGACAACCCGATTCAATGGGTCGGGCGCGCCGAGCAGGGCATGACCCTTGAAGAGAAGAAGCAGAAGATCCGGGACGGCCTGCTCTACCCTTATACGGGTAAGACGGTCGATGTTTACCGCTGCCCGGCCGACCAGCGGGACAAAGACCCACGCCAGGACACGTTCCGCAGCTTCTCCATTGCCGGCGGCGCCAACGGCGAGAACTGGAGCAGCTACAACAAGGCCGAGAAGTTCTCCGATCTGAAGAACCCGGCGATCCGCTACGTCTTCATCGAAGAGATCGATCCGCGCGGCGGCAATATCGGCTCCTGGCAGATGAATCCCAGTAAGACGAACCCGACCTGGACCGACCCGGTCGCCATGTGGCACAACAAGAAGAGTACCATTGGTTTCGCCGACGGTCACGCCGAGATGCACGCCTGGGAAGACAAGGGCTTCATCGATTGGAACCTCAAGGCCATGTACGGCACGGGCTTCTCGTTCGGTATGACCCCGGCGGCTGAGGATTTCCGCGACATCGAGTACATGAACCGAGGGTTCCCCTACAAGTCCCTTAAGTAGACTTGTTTGATTGGCCGGCCTGTGGGGCCTGAGATAGCTGAGCAGCAACCGATGCCGTAGCCGCCGTGATTTGCTCGGGATCGCCCAGGTAGTAGTGTTTCTGTGCGTTTAGTTCGTCGTCCAATTCATAGACGAGCGGAACGCCCGTCGGGATGTTCAGTTGGGTGATCGCCTCGTCCGAGACGCCGTCCAGGTGTTTGACCAGGGCCCGCAGGCTGTTGCCATGCGCGCAGATCAGGACTCTACGCCCCCCGACCAAGTGGGGAACAATTGTCTCATGCCAATAGGGCAAAACCCGCTTGAGCGTCGTCTTGAGTGATTCGGTGGCGGGCAGTAGTTCACGAGGCACATTCGCGTAGCAGCGATCGTGAGACGGATGGCGCTCGTCATCAGCGGCCAGTCCTCCTGGCGGCGTGTCATAGCTGCGCCGCCAAATTTGGACCTGGTCAAGGCCGTGCTTCTCGGCGGTCTCCTTCTTGTTCAAGCCTTGCAGGACACCATAGTGCCGTTCGTTCAGACGCCACGATCGGTGCACGGGAATCCACATCAGATCCATATCATCCTGAACGATCCAGAGCGTACGAATGGCCCGCTTCAGCACGGACGTAAAGGCAATGTCAAAGGTGTACCCCTCTCGCTTCAGAACATCGGCCGCGCTGTGCGCTTCGCGCACGCCCTGCTCGGACAGATCGACGTCCGTCCACCCCGTGAACCGATTCGCCAGATTCCATGTACTCTGGCCGTGTCGCAGCAAAACGAGTTTCACCATGTCACCGATCCTTCACCTTGTACAGCCTCAACATCGTCGGCGGTGGCGCCGTAGCGCGAGGTCGATCGCGATTGGGTCCAAGCGTTTCCCAGCGCAGCGCGTAACGGATCCCTGGCTCACCGCTAGCGCCAGAATCCGATCGCCAGCGCACCTGCATTCCCGGATACTCCGATTCCGGCTTCGACAAACCGACTGGCCACCGAATCGGCGCGGGCTTCTTCCCCACCGGTCGCAGGTCCGCCTCGCTCAAGATCCAGAGACCCGATCCGTATTTGTCATGGCTGTATCGCTGGGTCAGACCACCATCTGAACCAACCGAAACGGGCGAGACACGAACCTCGAATCGGATCGAGCCTCCCCCCGAGAAATCCCACCGGTAATCCCAGTGACTCACCTGACGGATGCGCCAGACGCCTTGTTCGTAGCGAGCGTTGTATACCTGGGTCTTCCCCTCGCTGTCGAACTTGTGATAAGTCACGATCGGACGATGCTTCGCATCGAAGCCCACTCTCGTATTGCCATTGATCGCCCCGCCGCCGGCCGGGACGGGGTCCACCACCACCCCTTCCGTATCGACCGTGATCGGAAGTTCGATCGGCGCGCCGGCAACCGTCTCCCAATGCACGAAGTCCCGGCTCCGCGCATACGAAACATCGTGATTGGTGCTGCAGTCGTAGGTATCGCGCCAAACCCAACAAAGGTGAAAGAACCCGTCCGGGCCCCGACTGGGTCCGACCGGGTAGGCGTTCATGTCGCCACGTCCATCCAGCAGCGGTTGGTCCAGCAAACGTCGCCATCGTTCGGTCTCGCAATCGTAGGCGTTATAGATCTGGTTGCCCTTGCCACTGCCCCCATCACGATAGGTAAACAGCAGACGGTCACCCGGCCCGACGATGAACCGAGGATAGGTGCAGCGTTTCTCCAGGGTCCCCGCCATCGCGTCGACGCGACGAAAGCTCCGGATGTCCCCGGGACGATCCGCTCGGAAGTAAACCAGCGGGTCTCCATGCATGTTCCCGCTCAGGTGCAATCGCCCAGTTCGATCCGAGGACATGGTGACATAGTTGTGACTATCCCATCCCAGCGTCGAGTCCAGTCGAACCAGTGTCCAGTTCCGCTGGCTCGTGTCGCGCTGCGCGACCGTCAACCGCCGCTCCGCGTCGTAGAACGCCACGTACTGGTCGGCGCCGTCGGTTGAGAGAAAGAACCCCACCGGGTGCCCCGACCAGACGGTGGACACCTCAAGGACGTCAACCACCTCCGGCCCGGTCGCCCCGGCCGCCGCCAACGAAGCCATCAACAGAAGAACGCCAAACCCCTCAATCGCCACTTGTCGTCTTCGGTTCATCATCCTCAACTCAGCCGTTCAGTCCAACCGGAACCGCCGCCGGGATCAACTACAACTTCACCGGCTTGCACAGGTTCTTCTCGCTGGCTGCGACTCGCCCACAGACCTTGCACATGTGCTTGCCGTCCCGCACGAGGTCCTTGTAGGCCTTGGCATTGCTGATCTGGAAACCCAGATTGTTAAGATAGCACAGGTGCTTATCATGTCCGGCGTGCGGCAGTTCTGTTTTCGCCATCGTCGATTCCTTTCCAAACATCCAGCAATGTCACAGTCCGATTCACATTAACGCCGCTCGCCACGCAGCTTGTCAACCGATTTCCGCGTGACACGGCTAACTATGTACCCCTGAAAACCGGGCTTTGTTCAATTTCGCACCCCGTGAGGGGTCTTTAACTCACGATCACGACCTCAGGCACGCTGGTCACCGGAGGCACACTTCGATTCGACACGGAACCGCCCCGCTGCTATACTGCCCTTCAGCGACGTCACGGATTGAACCCAGCAGAATCAACCCAGTGAACGGAGACGACAGATGGACTATCGAAGAATCATCCCCTGCCTGGACGTCAAGCACGGCCGACTCGTCAAAGGCGTCAATTTCGTCAACCTCAAGGATGTAGGCGACCCGGCCGAGAACGCCGCGGCCTACAGCGACGCGGGAGCCGACGAACTGGTTTTCCTCGACATCACCGCTACGCTGGAGAACCGCCCCACGATGCTGGACGCCGTCAAGCGGACTGTCGAGCGGATCTCGGTGCCGTTGACGGTGGGAGGCGGCATCAGTACTTGCCAGGGAATCGAGGAATTGCTCGCCCTGGGCGTCTCTAAGGTCTCGATCAACACCGCGGCCGTGCGAAATCCGGACTTCCTCAAGGATGCGACCCAGCAGTTTGGTGGCAAGAAGATCACCGTCGCCATCGACACCGCTTCCAATAACAGCCTCGCCTCGGGCTTTGAGGTCATGGTCAGTGGAGGAACCAAGGGAACGGGCCAGGATGCGATCGAATGGGCCAAGAAGGTCGAGGCGCTCGGCGCCGGCGCTATCTTGCCTACGAGCATGGACACGGACGGCAAGCAGACTGGCTACGACATCCCGATGACCCGCGCCATCGCCGACGCGGTTTCACTACCAGTCATCGCATCCGGCGGAGCCGGCACGCTCGAGCACCTCTACGATGCCATTGCCGAAGCCCATGCCGACGCTGTTCTCGTCGCCTCGATCGCCCACTTCGGCACGTTTACCATCGCGGAAATGAAAGGCTATCTGGCCGGGCGCGGCATCCCCGTCAGCCAGTAGTCATCCCGTTTGTCGCAGCAAGAGCCGAGAGCCGTCCCGCCCGGGCCGCTCTCGGCTTTTTTTGCGCGAAAGTCGCGGTCTTCGTTGGTCGATAGGGGGAGGGTGATGGTCCACGATACTCTGCTGGGAAGGCCCTGATACGGTTATGTTCGGCAAGCTGAAAAAAGACAGATTCCTCCTGAAGACGAAACTCTTCACCCTGCGTTGGTACCCGAGCGGCCGTAGCTGCATTCGTCTGGGGAACCACCGCCCTCCCCCTCAGCAGATGCCGCCTCTGATGGTTCGCAAGCCGGACTGGCGAAGATAGCCTGAACGTTCTCGGACCTCCACAAGCCTGATCACCCGATCTCTCTGCTTCCACCGAAGGCTCCGCGCCGACCGTCCTGGCCCCTCAATCATCTATTTTGTGCCCTCTTTTCATTTTTCCCATTTTAACTCATGATCTTTCCTGCCCGCTGCCGATACCTATCAGCATGACGCATTTTAGCTATTTTAACTTTCGCAACACTGAGTGGTTTTAAGGAGAGATCGATGGTTAAGGAAGACGTCCTTGCTCGTTATTTGGCCCCGTTGCTTCGCGGTGATCGCGCCGCCTGTCGCGCCGTTGTCGAGGAGACCCTCCAGAGCGGCATCCCGGCCAATTCCGTGTATCTGCACCTGATCTGGCCGGTCATGGCTGAAATCGAGCGACTCTCCCGCCTGGACAAGATCAGCTCCGTTCAAGAGCATCTCGCCACCCGGATCAACCGGACCATCGTCGATCAGCTCCAGAACAAGCTGCCCCGCCGCCCCTTGCGACACAAACGCGTCGCGGTCAGTTGCGCCCCGGACGAGCTTCAGGAACTCGGCGCCCAGATTATCGCCGATCTCTTCGAGAGCGATGGATGGGAAGTGCGTTTCCTCGGTGGCGGGCTGACCAACGACGATGTCTTCGCCTTCGTCAACGAATACGCTCCGGACGTCCTGTTCCTCTACGGGACCGCACCAAAGCAAGCACCCGACGTTCGTCGCCTGATTGATCGCATTCGCGGCGTCAACGCCTGGCCCAACCTACGGATCGTCGTCTCAGGCGGGCTGTTCAACCGGGCCGAGGGGCTTTGGGAAGAGATCGGGGCCGACGGGTTCGCCGCGACGGCCGCCGAAGCGCTGCAAGTCGCAGCCGACGAAAACCAAGTCGCCAATCCCGACCGCCGGACCGTCAACCGCCGCAAACGCAAACAACAGCAGGCGGCCCGCGCCATGGCGGAAGCCGGCGCCACCAGTTGATCTTGAGACCATACCCGGAAACCGTGCCGGTTCCCACCCGAGAACCGGCACGGCCCGGTTCATTTCTTTCTTAGCGATCCAACTGCTGCAGCTTGTACTCGACGCTATCGACCAGAGCCAGCCAACTGGCTTCAATTACGTTCTCCGACGCGCCGACCGTCCCCCAGACCGCATGCTTGTCCCGTGACTCGATCACGACGCGAACACGCGCGGCGGTTCCCGCTCTGGCGTTGACCACACGAACCTTGTAGTCGAACAGGCTCACGTCCTGGATGGCAGGATAGAAACCCTCCAGCGCCTTTCGCAGGGCGGCATCGAGAGCATTGACGGGGCCATCCCCCTCGCCCACGACGTGCTCAACCGCCTCGCCAACCCGCAGTTTAACCGTCGCTTCGGTGACGATCTCGCCGCTCTTACGCTTCTCCACATTGACATGGTACTTGATCAGCTCGAACGAAGGATCGAACGCCCCCATGATCTTCTTGACCAGCAGGGAGAAACTCGCGTTGGCCGCCTCAAACTGAAAGCCTTCATTCTCCAGTTCCTGGACGCGAAGCAGGATCTTGCGGGCCAGCGCCTTGTCCTCGGTGATCTGGGCCTTCTCCAGTTCAGCCAGGATATTGGACTTTCCGCTCAATTCTGAGATCAGAAAACGTCTCTCGTTGCCCACCACGCTCGGGTCCAGGTGCTCGTAAGTTCGCTTGTCCTTGCGAAGGGCGTCCACATGCAGGCCCGCCTTGTGGGCGAAGGCGCTCTCGCCCACATAGGGAAGGCTCATCCTCGGGGCCAGGTTGGCCACCTCGAAAACGAATCGCGACGTCTCCGTCAGGGAGGTCAGCTTCTCGGGCTCCAGCGGCTCAAAGCCCATCTTGAACGCCAGATTCGCCACGACGGCGCAGAGATCGGCGTTGCCGCATCGCTCTCCCAGGCCATTGATCGTGCCCTGGACCTGCCGGGCGCCCGCCTGGACAGCCGCCAGCGAATTGGCGGTGGCGCAATCCGTGTCGTTGTGCGTGTGAATCCCCACGACGACAGAGCCGAAGGTCTTGCAGACCTCCTGAGTGATCTCGAACACCTGGGTCGGCAGCGACCCGCCGTTCGTGTCGCAGAGCACCAGGGCGTCCGCGCCAGCCTCCGCGGCAGCCCCCAAGACCTTCAGCGCGTACTCTGGATTCGCCCTGTACCCATCGAAGAAATGCTCGGCATCGAATATCGCCTCGATTCCCTTGTCCTTGAGGTACCGAATGGACTCGGCGCAGATCGTCAGGTTCTCATCAAGCGAGCAGCCCAGCACCGTTGTGACATGCAGATCCCAGGTCTTGCCGACCAGCGTCCCCGCGGGGCACTGACAGGCGACGATCGAATTGAGCGAGGCGTCCTCTTCCACAGTGCCGTCCGCCCGGCGGGTATTGCCGAACGCGGTGATCTTCGAATGGCTCAGCCCAAGCTTCGCGACTTCCTGGAAGAACTGCATCTCCTTCGGATTCGAGGCCGCGTACCCGCCCTCAATATAATGCACGCCCAGGCCATCGAGGCATTTGGCGATGGCGAGTTTGTCCTCCAGGGAGAAACTCACCCCTTCGGCCTGCATCCCATCTCTGAGCGTCGTGTCGTAAATCGCTACGTTCGTCATAGTAACTCCATGTTTCCAGCTATACGCCCTGCGTCGCAAGTCGCATTGAATATTATCGGGATTGCGTGAAAGCGCCGATTCTATCCGTCTCGCCGGTCATGTAAAGGCCAAACTCACGATGTGACACCGGGCCAATACCGGGGC
Source organism: Sedimentisphaerales bacterium (assembly GCA_028277585.1). GTDB lineage: Bacteria > Planctomycetota > Phycisphaerae > Sedimentisphaerales > Anaerobacaceae > Anaerobaca. The sequence goes on along the minus strand of JANQFY010000325.1, from coordinate 4,775 downwards.
GCCTTGCGTGCGGCAGGAAAGCCAATAAGAGCGTTTGGGCGATCGTAGTAGATACAGAGGGGTATGCATCCCGGACGCGAAGCGCGTCCGGACACCTGCTCGCCGGGATCAGGGATGAACCCTAGTCTAATAGAAGCGGATTCCGATCAACGAGCAAGATACACGATGACACCGACAAGTGCGCAAACAACTCCCGCACAGACACTTAGAGCCAGAGCCAAGGTCCAGGCGTAGCGACGATTCATCTTGGAGATGACGAATTTCAGATACCGGTCGCTGGCCGCGAAGGTGCGGCTCATCTGCAGGATCCCCTCGGTGTTGCTGATGGTGTTGTGGTTCAGCCGATCCAGGGTCCCCTTGAATTTGACGAATCCATCGGTCAGTTGCACGTCCGTCTCGGCCGCAGCCGCCAATTGATGGTTGATCATCGTCAGCGTGTCCGTTTGCCGGGCGGTCTCGCTGGGAATCCTCTCAACCGTCTCCATGAACTGCTGGTTCTTCACGGCGCTGCTGCGCAGTTGCTCCAACAGTTCGGCCGTCAGCTTCTTCTGGTTCTCCACCGCCGACGGAAGGGTTTCCAGCAGTCCGGGCAACTCGCGTACACGGCCCATAAGTTCCTCGTGCTGCTCGAGTTGTCGATTCAAATGGCCATTGATCTGCTGCAGTTGATCGACCAGCTTGTTGAATCCCTCCTGCAGCTTCTCAGCCGGATCGCGCCGTTCCACCGAGGTCACCGCGCTCCGCGCGACCGTCTCCGTGGCGCTATTGTTCGAGTGTCCATCGAAGTAGCCCTCATCCGCATCGAAATGGCTCGCCAGAAGTCCCTCATCGTTCAGCACCGGCTCGCAACGGCCCACATGCTCGAAACGATGCGATCGCAGCCAACTGCTCGTCCCCGTCAGAATCTCTTTCAGCGTCATTTTTGCCCGTTCCTAAATCTGAAAAAGCCGTTCCTAGGTTGTCCGCCGGCCGCGTCCTCCAACCGGCATGGAGTGTCATCGGACGCCTATAGAGTTTCCCTTGAGCCAATATGCGAATCGGCGGGACATGCCCGTCCAAAACGCGATTTCTGCGTTGTGAAGGCCCTTTTTTTTGTCACTGAGAGCCCCGAAAAGTCACCGCAACCGGCCCAATCGCCCCCTATTCGGCATGCCGTGGCGCCCGACCTGTATCACGCCTGTGATCGCCCATATTCTAGGACGTGACATTGACTCCAGAGACCCTCTTGTGCGGGGCGTACCAGCCGCTACAATGGGACCTCCAGATGCAACTATCGACCATTAGGAGACATACGGAAGATGAAGCTGGCGACGTATCGACACGACGGAACGGTTTCCTGTGGACTCGTGATGCCGGAGGGTATGCTGGACATCCCGGCCGCCTGGGAGGGCGCCGATCGACCCCGCAGCATCAGGCAAATCCTCGAACGGGGCCCGGCCTGTCTCGACCAAGTCCGGTCTCTCGCCGAGTCGCCCCGGCCGCTTGTGCCCCTCGAGTCCGTGACATTGCTCGCCCCGCTCCCGCAGCCGGGCAAACTGCTGGCGCTGGCGGGCAACTACGCCGAACACATCAAGGAGGCGTCCCTGAATCGTGGTTTCAAGCTGGGTCTGTCCGATTCGCCCCGCCAGAGCACGGTGCCGCGTCCCTTCCTCATGCCCTCGTCGGTTGTCAGCAACCCGGGTGACACCATCGCCTGGCCCGCCTACAGCAAAGAGATCGATTACGAACTGGAACTGGCGATCGTTATCGGCAAACAAGCCAAACACGTCGACGCGAGCGACGCGCTTGATTGCGTCGCCGGCTATATGATCGGCAATGACATCTCGGCCCGCAGCGTCACGTTCGCCGAAGGTCGCGGCCCGCGGCCCTGGGACGAGTTCTACGACTGGCTCAACGGCAAATGGGCCGATGGGTTCTTCCCCATGGGCCCCTACCTCGTGACGCGGGACGAGATCCCCGACGTTCAGAACCTCGCGATGTCACTCAAGGTCAACGACGAGGTCCGGCAGAACGCCAACACGTCCCAGATGATCTACCGCGTCGCCGATATCGTCTCGTTCCTCAGCCACCTGATGACCCTCGAACCCGGTGACATCATCTCCACCGGCACCCCCTCCGGCGTAGGCAGCGCCACCGACCGATTCCTCCAGGCCGGCGATCGAATCGAATGCACCATCGAGGGCTTGGGAACCCTGACAAGCACCATGGGACAGCGCCCCAAGCAGTTCTACGAGCCACTTGCGTGATAACCGTACCAAGCCGCCAAAATAGGTTGGTTCATGCATCCCTCGTTCGCAGGGACTCCTGACGAAGGTGGGTACATGGAGTTAGCGCAGCGTGGCATTAATCACGAACTCTGTGAGTTGGATCTCATCCCCGTCGATGGCAACAGTCATCTTCATCGTTCCCTTGTCGCCCATGGTTGACTCCTCAGTCAACGTGAGACCGAAATGGGTCGTGTAGAATACCAAGCTGCCCTGCCTAGCGACGTACTCATGGTACAAATAGTGACCGCTTTGTATTGGGCCGAACATCTTGCGTATATTGACAACGGATTCGGCGAGGGAGGCCTTGTCCATCTGCCCCTGGGCGAAGGCTCCAAACTGGCTCCAAATGGCGTCAGCATCCCCAGAATTGTAGGCCGACTTGACTCGCTCAAACAGTTGAATTAGGTCACTCTTACTCACTGCGTCAGAGAGAGAGGATTCCTGACCAGAGGGTGAGATTGGATGACCCGTAATCCGTGACGCAACCCAGACGGATACGCAGAGATTGGCGATCACGAGTGCGAGGATCAAATAGACTACAGCAGAGTTCTTCATGTTGCACCATTCTCCAAGAAGGACTGAACGACCCCGCACAGTGGGCAGAATCTATAGTTCGTGCCTCCGCGCGGCACCTTTGAATTCTTCGCCGGATTGTCGCAGCCTCTCCAGTCACAAGCTCCCCAACGCACACGGCAACAATAATCTACGGAAACGTGGTAATGCTGTCAAATCTGCTTCTCGTCGGGCCGGGAAGAGGCAGTACGCTGGGGACTGAGGAGGAATCGCATGGAATCTGAAACGGAATGGAGGCGTCTTGGCGAGTATTCACTGAATACGCAACGCTGGCCCGTGTGGCATGTTTGCACAACCGCACCCCAAGGTATTCAATAGACCATCAACCGTCAAGGTAGCGAAGAGCACGACCGCGTCCCGAAGCACGGAGGACGCTGTCGGAACAAGACCTGCAGAAAGATCAGCTCGTCGGCACAGAGAGGAGACCATGTGAAACAAACCCGATTACCCTGCTTATTGGGCCAGAATCTCAGGCCCAGCCGGAAAACAAAGCCAAACAGACCCGATTACCAAGACATATCAGGGCCATCCGACCGAGCTGGCCGATTGAGATTCGCGGCTGGATATGCTATGGTAGCGTCAGCACAGTTGCGAAATGGAAATGGACCGATTTTTGAGGACATCATGCGAAGCAACCTTGCGAATCTCATCGTCCTTGTAGTTGTCATGATTCTGCTGGCCGGGCTCGCTCAGGCGGAAGAACCCAAGCTCTCTCTCCAAGAGCGAGAAGCCCTGCTGTCCGATCCTCTGCTGACGGCGCATCCGATCCTGTTTGTGACGCGCCCTCAGTACAAGTCCGACCATCACAACACCGCGACGATGTTCGTGACCGAGGAGATCAATACGAACAGTTTCCAGGGCGGCGGCGCGATGAAGATCATCGACCTGGCCCGCGGCGGCAAGGTCACCACGCTGCTCGAAGCGCCGGAGGGCATCATCCGCGATCCCGAGGTCCACTTCGACGGGAACCGGATCGTCTTCGCCATGCGGCGGAACATCAAGGACGACTACCACATCTACGAGATCAACGTCGACGGTACGGGTCTGAAACAACTGACGTTCGCCAAGGGCGCCGCCGACATCGATCCGCTGTACCTGCCCAACGGCGATATCATCTTCAGCTCGACGCGCGAGCCCAAGTATTGCATGTGCAATCGCCACATCATGTGCAACCTGTTCCGCATGGACGGCGACGGCGCGAACATCCATCAACTTGGCAAGAACACGCTGCACGAGGGACACTCCGCCCTGCTGCCCGACGGGCGGATCCTCTACGACCGCTGGGAATATGTCGACCGCAACTTCGGCGACGCCCAGGGCCTCTGGGCCGTCAATCCGGACGGAACCAATCACGTGATCTACTGGGGCAACAACACGTGGTCGCCGGGCGGCGCCATCGACGGCCGCGCCATCCCCGGAACCGGCCGGGTCATCTGCATTTTCAGTTCGTGTCACGACCGGCCCTGGGGCGCGCTGGCGGTCATCGATCCGGGACTCGGCGTGGACGGTCGGCGCAGCGTGATTCAGACCTGGCCCGCCAACGCGATCGATCTGGTCAAGCAACCGAGTCCCAAGTACGACGCCTATGGCTTTGACATTTTCAAACGCGTTCAACCCAAGTACGAGGACCCGTATCCCCTCAGTGACGAGGTCTTCCTCTGCTCGCGCATGGTCGGCAAAGGCGAACAGATGGGCCTCTATGTGATCGACACCGAGGGCAACGAAGCGCTGCTCCACGCCGAGGAACCGGGCTGTTACGATCCGATGCCGCTGGGCCCGCGGCCGCGGCCGACCATCATTCCGTCACGCCGTCAGTTTGACGCCAAGCCCGGCATGTTCTACGTCGTCGACGTCTATGAAGGTACGCACATGCAAGGCGTCAAGCGCGGGGCCGTGAAGTACCTGCGGATCGTCGAATCGCCCGAGAAACGCTAC
>JANQFY010000313.1 GCA_028277585.1 Sedimentisphaerales bacterium | reverse complement strand
TCACAGTCGCCGATCAACTCCGTCAATCGCGGCGTGCTCCCGGCCTGCCCGAGAGCCGGCTCGGCCCGGGCGGCAACCTGGCCCTGGCTTGGCCGGTGGCCGTCCCTCCTCTGGGCGGCTGGGAGAATCAGTAGCCCTTCGCAGAAAGATTGACTTTTTGACAGGGAGTCTTCAGGAACGGACACACGGCGGATTGATCCAAGGGAGAGACGCTATGAAGAAGGCATTCACCCTCATCGAGTTGCTCGTCGTCATCGGGATCATCGCCCTGCTACTGGCGATCATCCTGCCGGGGCTACGGTACGCCCGAGAGATGGGACGCGAGACCGTGTGCCGATCGAATCTGAGACAACTGGCGATCATCCTGAACACCTACACGGGCGTCAACGCCAGCCACTTCCCTGATCCATCCCACATCTACCACTCATCCGAGTCGTTCGATAGAAGCAAATGGGGCGCCTACTACCGGTGCTGCCGTTGGCATGACGAACGCATGGGATTTGACAGCCCCTTACTGCGTGAGAATCCCGAACTGCGCGGTTCGCTTTGGCCCTATCTGGGAACCAAGGAGATCATGCGGTGCAAGGTGGGTCGCCGAGCCAACGACGAACGGGGCTGCTACAATTCCTGTCTGTTGTGCAGGCATGACGGTACAATCCCTGTCGTCGCCCAGTACACCTATACGATGAATGCCTATCTAGGCTCGACCATCACCACGGGAGGCACGGGAACCGAATCCGGCGGCGTGGGCTTGAACATACGCACGCTACGAAAGGTGTCTGTTCGGAAGACCTCTCAAGTGACGCGCAATCCGGCTGAGGTCTTCGTCTTCGGTGAGCAGAATTCCTGGGCCATGAATCCCGAGGGCATACAGCCCCTTGGTCCGCCTCACTGGTCGGCCAAGTATGAACTCAGCGGAAGAAAGGCCTCGAACAGCTATCATCCCGGGACACTTCGCCTTGCAGACCTTGAGATCGCCTCCACCCGCAGGATCGTCCGCGGCTCCCTGAGGCACGACAGGGACTACATCGGCCATGCCTTCGCCACCTGTCATCGGCCCCAAAGTGGCGACCTGAACACGGGGCACTCCTATGTCTCAATGCTCGATGGACATGTGGAGAAAGTAACCGTTGTCGACCAAGTTCGCCAATCCAGACGCCCTCCCGGCGTCGAGGAGAGCCGACTCGGTCCTGGGGGCAATCTGGCGCTGGCCTGGCCGCTCGACGTCGCCCCGCCGGGCGGGTGGGAGAATCAGTAGTTCATCCACTGGCCCGGACAACTTCAATGAATCGGGGCGCTACGGCAGGAACGACTTGGCGGCCGCGAGTTTCTCCGGCAGATAGTTCTCGATCACGAAGTTCAGATCGTGAACGGCAAACGCCTGCTGCTCGGCCCTGACGCCCATCTCAAGCAGTTGCTTGATCGCTTCTTGCCAGGGCGCATAGTGCCGCACGAACGGATCGTTCTTCAGCGCATCGCGGGCCCGCTTGATGTCGACTTCCTTGAGCGGATGCGTGGGCAGCTTGTAATCGACGATGTCCTGGGGCGTCACGCCCAGAAACCGCGCCTTGGGTACGCAGAAGTAACGGTTGATGTGGGCCGCGTTGCCCGAACCGACCTTCAACGTGCGGTAGATATTGAACATCCCGTACGGATCGCAATCCACAAACGCATAGACGGGTAGCTTGAGTTCGTCGGCCAGCCGCCGGATGAAGCGCCGGCAAGCCCGCGTGGGAACGCCCCCCATCGAGACGAGAATGCTGTTGGTCTTGCGCCAGTAGCTGTGCTTGACCAAGCGTTGGAACATGCCCGCCGTTTCGATGGCGAGGATGAACTTGGCCTTGGTCTCGAACTTCAGATGCTCGACGGAGATCGGAATCGAGTAGGCGCCGGAGCCGAACTGCGTGCAATCAATTCGGAGCGGCTTGCCCGTGTCCGGCTGGCGGTCGATCACCGTCAGTTGGCCCGCGATCTCGCCGCCCTTCTCCTCGGGAATGAAACCCAACTGCTCGCGGTTGACCTCAAACAGTGCCTCGATGTCGTCGAGCACGGTGTCCGATTCGGGCTGCTCGTCGAAGCGAGCCTCGTCCCAGTTTTTGGAGACGTAGTACGCCTCTCGCTTGGTCATGATCTCATCGTCCTCGACCAAGGTCTTGGCCTGGGACATCATGCGCAGCGTCTGGGCAAACGTCTTGACCGTCGCGACGGTGAGCGTGCGCGTCTTCTTCTTGCCCTTGAGTTCGAGGAAGCCCTTCTTCGGATGATACTTCACGTTGCTCAGCGAGCGCAGCGGGAACGACAGCGTGGGCTTGCCCTTGCGCTGGATCTTACCTCGAACGGAGGTGGCGGTCTCTTTGATCCGCGTGGCGATTTTGCTCACGATCGGCTCCTTTCGAGGATATCGGTCAACTGCGTCACCATCGTCTTCTCCTGTCGGTCGGAGAGGTCCAGCATCTCGCGCAACGCGATCGCGACGTGGGGGATGTACTTCTGGATGTACGCCTTCTTGCGCTCGGACTCAGCGGCTTTGCGCCGGCGGCGCAGGAAAACAGCGAGCTTGCGTCCACACTCCTGCAACGCTAGACGCACCTCCTTGATGATCTCAGGATAATGGGCGACCGCCTCCTTGCTCTCGGAGGTGAACGGGACCCAGACCGAAGCCATGTGGACCATGATAACCAAGGGGCCGGAAGGCAACGCTCCCGACGCCTGCTGCAGAGCGTAGTTCCGCCAGCCCGTGTTCAGAACAGACTTCGTAATCGCACAGGCAGACTGCTGGTAGAGCAGAGGCACCCTGTTGGCGTAGCGCAGGACACGGGCGAGCCCAT
>JANQFY010000303.1 GCA_028277585.1 Sedimentisphaerales bacterium | reverse complement strand
ACACAGGACCGATGCCAGGGGCAAGAGAAAGCCCCGGAGAGGCTTGCCCTGGTTCGTTCGGTGTCGGATTGTCGGCTTGCATTTGCCGCGATAATCTGCCACACTGGAATCGGCCGGCGCGAGAAGCTGCGTTCGGCACGACAATGACCCTTGGAAAGGAGGCCCATGACCACGCAACAGATCGACTTGGCGCGTTTCATTCGCGATATTCCGGATTGGCCCAAGGAAGGGATTCTCTTTCGTGACATCACACCGTTGCTGTTGGACCCCCAGGCATTGAGGGTCGGAGTCGACGCGATGTGCGCTCCCTATCAGGATCTCGGTGTCGATTACGTTGCGGCGGTGGAGGCACGTGGTTTTGTCTTCGGCACCGCCGTTGCGGCTCAGCTCAACGCCGGTTTTATACCGATCCGCAAGAAGGGCAAATTGCCCTTCGAGACCGTCAGTGTCACGTACGATCTGGAGTATGGGACCGATACGATCGAGATGCACTGTGATGCCGTGCCGGCCAAGGCGAAGATCCTCATGGTGGACGACCTCCTGGCGACCGGTGGCACGATGAAAGCGGCCTGCGATCTCATCGAAAAGGTCGAGGGTGACATTGTCGGGATCACCTGTCTGATCGAACTAACCGATCTGGCCGGTCGCCAGCGACTCGCGGACTACGACATTCACACCGTGATCTCATACTGAGTAAGTCGGGCGGCGAGCGTTCGGCTAGCTGTCGGCGATTCGCCGGGCAGTCACGATGCGGTCGTTGTTCTGGTCATCCTTCTCGACGGTGACCTCGGCGAACAAGCCGGTGTCCATCAGTATCTCGCGCACCGCCGGGCCCTGGGCGTAGCCGATCTCCAGCAGGAGGGTCCCGCCGGGTTTGAGGTGCCGATCGATTCCTTCGGCCAAGCGGCGGTAGACATCCAATCCATCGTCGCCGGCCAGCAGGGCTGATGGCGGCTCGTAATCCTTCACGTTCTTATCGAGCGCCTCGTATTCGGCAGCGCTGACGTAGGGGGGATTACATACGATCAGGTCCCACTGGGTGACATCGAGATGAGGGACCAGCGGTTCGAACAGATCGCCGCACAGCAGTTCCACGCGATCCTGCAGCTCGTGTTTCTCCACGTTGCGGGCCGCCATCGCCAGGGCGGCGTCCGAGAGGTCCGTCGCCGTCACCTTGGCGTCGGGGACGTTCTTGGCGATCGCCACCGCGATGCAGCCGCTGCCCGTGCACAGATCGCACACGTGTTGCGTGCCCTCTCGCGTGCGCAGGAACTCGATCGCCTTCTGAACGAGCAATTCAGTTTCAGGGCGGGGGATCAAGCAGTTTCCGTCGACCTCCATCTGCAGCGAGTAGAACTCGGTCCGTCCGACCAGATACGCGACGGGTTCGTGTTGGCCCGCCCGCTTGACCAGACCGCGCAACTGAGCAAGGTGTGCTTGGCCTACGGGTTTGTTGTACTGGGTGTACAGATCGATACGCGACAGTTCGAGAACGTGGGAGAGCAACAGTTCGCCGCTGAGGCGCGGCGCGTCCACCTCGTTCTTCGTAAGGTACTCGGTGATCCACGTCAGTAGTTTCTGAATCGTCCACTCGTTCATTCGGTTCGTCTCGCCACCAGCAGATCGTTCTCTTGGCAAACGCGGATCGCAAAATCGAAGTGGTCCACAACCAGAGCCCATTCGCAATCCTCAGGGTGAAAGTGCGGCTGGGTCGGGTCCTGGAACTTAGCGACCTCGCCGCTGCTCTGCACCAGCGTCCGTACCGCCGCCGGGTCGGGTTCGCGGCCCTGAAGCAGGTTTCGCAGGTACAAAGCGCAGAGTTCGTCCTCATCCGTGCGCACGTCGGCGTTCCATCCCATCGCAACGATCGTCACCCGGGCCGGATCGTCGCGTCGAATCGCGCAGGCCGTGGCTTTGGCTGTCACCAGCGAACCGACGTAGATCATCGACGCGTCTGTTGCGGCGGTTACGCCCACGGTGCCCGCCCGCGTGGATTGGATGATCGTCTTGCCCTCGACCTCGGCGCCGGTCATCTCGAACGGGGAATTGCCATAGTCGAATCCCTCGGCGCGAATCCCGTTGACCTCGCCCACGCAGAGGTCTCCGAGTCCCTTCGCGCGCAGCGCCAGCGCCTTGGGCGGTTCGGCGACCATGATGATCTTGGTCGCGCCGCGCGACAGCGCGACCGCCGCGGTGGTGAACGCGCGAAAGACATCCACGATGACCACCGTCCCCTGGGCTCGGCGCGCCCCTTCGAGCAAACTGTCAACGACGATTTCCATACGATTCCATTCTGCCTTCAAAGCAAGAGAGAATACAAGAGCCCGCGCTCCAGTCAAAACGAATTTGTGTTGGTCCGCTCGCAATTCGCTTCGTCTTCTGGATCCACCTCGCCTCTTTTGGTTATCTAGAATACAAACGACATGCCCGGTTGTCAAGGGAGACCTTCCTTCCGGGTAGAGATCTTTTGCCTGATACGGCCCGACCTTCTATAGTGGGGCCTGACGAGGTCGACGAACGAATGTTGTGTGTTGACGGAGGCGCAGCTATCATGAAGCGTTGTCATAGTCTGAATCGTGTTCTAACGGGCGTTCTTGTGTCGGTCCTTCTCTTTTCGAGGGGTTCTGTCGTTGGCGCAGAGGATCAATCCGTCTGGGGCCAGGCCGATCACAACGGCCAGTTCGCCCGCAAGTGTCTGATCCATTGTCGCGACTACGTTCGGGGCTGGCTGGCTTACGCCGATCCTGTCACGGGTCTGATCCCGCGCAATCTGACCAACGGCCGGGATTTCTGGAACGGGCGCGACGCCGCGGCCGACAACTACGCGTTCATGGTGCTGACGTGCGCCCTGACCGACCGGCCCATGCTCGAGGGGCGCATGCTCGAGATGCTGCGGACCGAGACCCGCCTGACCAGCCGACTGGACAATCTGGTGGACGATTATTCGTTCAGCAAGCAAGGCTGGCGGATTGAGAAGCTCGACCTGCAGCGCCTGACGTTCGACAGTTCCGAATACGTCAAGGACGGGCTCATGCCCTTGACCGAATGGCTGGGCCGCAGTCCCTGGAGCGAGCGTATGGTGGGGCTCGTCGATTCGATCCTGGACCATGCGGCGGTCGAGACGCCCGTAGGTATTCTGCCCGCGACCGACCACGAGGTGGGCGGCGAACTGATGCAGATCCTGACGCGGCTCTACTGGATGACGGGCGCCGAGCGCTATCGCGAGACCGCTTTTCGTTACGGGGACTACTTCCTCTTCCGCAAGCTGCCCACGCGCCGCGAGAGCCTGTCGCTGGACGATCACGGCTGTGAAGTCATCGGGGGACTCTCCGAGGTCTACTATCTTGCCGCCAAGACTGACGCGGATCGACACCGTCGTTACCGAGCGCCGATGTACGAGATGCTGGACCGCATTCTGGAGGTAGGGCGTAACGAGAACGGCCTGTTCCACATGCGCATCAACCCCGTCGCCGGGACGGTTCTGCGCGACGAACTGACCGACAACTGGGGATACGACTACAATGCCTATCTGACCGTCGCCGAGGTGGATGACCACGAGCCGTACCGCCAAGCCGTGCAGTTCGCTCTGGAGAACGTGCACAAGCACACTGGGTATCCCTGGGAGGGTGACATCGCCGATGGGTACGCCGATTCGATCGAGAGCGGGTTGAACCTGCTGAACCGCATCCCGGTCGAGAGTGGGTTCGAGTGGGTCGAGCACGAGACGTTGCACATGCTCAAGAAGCAGGGCGATGACGGCGTGATTGCCGGCTGGCACGGGGATGGCAACTACGCCCGAACCGCGATCATGGTAGCGCTCTGGAAGACGCAGGGCTGTCAACTCCAACCCTGGCGCGCGGATCTGTCCGTCGGCGCCGTGGAGAAGGATGGAATCCTGTACGTCACCGTTCGCTCGAGCTGGCCCTGGAAGGGCAAGCTCATCTTCGATCGCCCCCGGCACCGCGAATCCATGGGCATGCCCACCGACTATGCCCGCCTGAACCAGTTCCCCGGCTGGTACATGGTCGAACAAGGCGCCGTCTACGACGTCACCATCCAACAGGGCGACCAATCCCAAACCCAAACCACCCCCGGAAGCACCCTCAGGCAGGGATTGCCCTTGACTCTTGGCCGTTCCGGTACGCTGAAGGTCAGAGCCCAGGAATCCGCTACGCCGTAGACTCCGACGGGGGCAGTCTATCAAGGGCGCCTCCGAGTCGCGTCCTGACAGTGACCGAGAACTTCGTAGAGGTCAACGTGCGGCATTGTCGTGGATGCTCGATTATCGGATGCCTCCTGTCGCCTTCTAGTGCGAATCTAACAAATAAAGGCGACGTGTGATAGTCCGAGAGCATGCCTGAAAAAGGGCTATTGGGTCAGGTTCGGTGTCCACAGGATTAGATTGATTTGATGTCCATGCCAGGGCTTTCTTCCGATTTGTACGCCATTGCCTGATTGCTGAGAGCTTGGCCGCCGATGGAAGAGCCGGGGGCGAAACGAGACCATTGTTGTCCCCTAGCAGAGCAGCATACCCAGCAAGGTAAGTACTGTCGCTACCAGTTGACGGAGCATATCGGTTGTGCAGCAACCGCGTCGATCACCGGTTCGTTCCGGGGGCCTCCGCCTGGTGTGACTCGACGACCCTTGTTAGGAGAACTGCGATGACGAAGACAACAGTTGGTTCCGAACCCACCGCCACGAGCATCACGAACCGAGAAGGCAAGTACCTCACCTTCGCGCTGGCCCATGAGGAGTATGGTCTGGAGATTCTCAAGGTGCGTGAGATCATCGGCTACATCGATGTCACCGCCGTGCCTCAGACGCCGCACTATGTCAAGGGCGTGATCAATCTGCGGGGGCAGGTCATTCCCGTGGTGGATCTGCGCGCCAAGTTTGGCATGGAGACCACGGATGTCACCGAGGAAACCTGCATCATTGTCGTCGAGACTGGCAGTGACAACCGCAAGTACAGCACCGGGATCGTCGTTGACCATGTCCAGGAAGTTCTGGATATCAGCGGCACAAATATCGAAGAGGCGCCTCAGTTCGGTGCGACGGTTGACACGAACTTCATCCTGGGCATGGGCAAGATCGGCGATTCCGTCAAGATCCTGCTCGACATCGATCAAGTACTGGCGGGTGATAACCTCGCTGGCTTGGGCTAAGAGCATTGCCCCGGATGAGTGGAGTCACTCGTCGGGGGTTCCCAGCGTGTTCATGTGAAAGGAAAGAGGCGATGAACAAGAGCATTCTGTTGTTACCGACGACCCTACTGTGCCTGAGCATAGCAGGTCTGTGCCCGGCTGGACCAGAGGAGCCGACGGTCGAGGTTGAGGTGACTGCCGATTTCTTCAGTAAGTACGTCTGGCGAGGACAGAACCTGGTGGACGATTGGGTCCTTCAGCCGGGCGCGAGCGCGAGCTACAAGGGGCTCACGGCCTCGATCTGGGGCAACCTGGAACTGACGGACGAGACCGACCATGAGGGTGAGTTCACCGAGATCGACTACACGCTCGATTACTCGGCCGCCGTTCCGGGAGTCGAGGCGCTCGGATTTTCGGTGGGCGTCATCTACTACGATTTCCCCAATACTGACGTGGCGGGCACGACGGAACTCTACTGGGGGCTGAGTCTGGATGTCCCGGCCAGTCCATGCGTAACGGTGTATCACGACATCGACGAGGTGGACGGGACCTACGCCTCGCTGAGTGTCGGGCACAGTGTCGAGAACGTATTCGAGATCGCACCGGACGTGCCGGTGGGCCTGGAAGCAGGCGCCAGCATCGGCTGGGGCAGTTCGGACTACAACGAAGGCTATTGGAGTACGGACGGCAGTGGGTTGAACGATCTCGTGTTGTCCATTGCTCTGCCCTTCGAAATTGCCGGTGTCTCCGTAACACCGAGCGCCAGCTATATCGCCTTGCTCAGCAGCGACGTGCGTGACGCCAGCAGCGACGAAGATATCTTCGTTGCGGGCGTGGGCTTTGCCAAGGGTTTCTAACCATTACCGAGGAGAGATCTGAGGAAGAAGGAAATACTGACGAGAGATCTGAGGAAGAAAGAAAGGAAATGGCTATGAAGATGAAACTCAGCACCAAGCTCATCGCGACCTACCTGGGTGTGGGTCTGGTTCCCCTGGCTCTGATCGGCGCGATCTCCTGGAAGGTGGCGTCGGGAGGACTGGGTACGGTCAGCACGCAGGGTTCGGATGCTTTGGAGGCAGCCGCCTACGACCAGCTCAAAGCGATGCGCGAGATCAAGCAGAAGCAGGTGGACCAGTACTTCGCCGAGCGACAAGGCGATATGCAAGTCCTGGTTGAGAATGTCAAGGCGATCAACGCCAATGCCTGGGCGAATCTTGCGGGCATCCAGGAGACCAAGAAGCAGTTGATCACGAAGTTGATGTCAGAGATGCGCAGCCAGCTTGAGACACTGGGCAGAAGCCGCGTGACTTCTCAGGCCTTCGCGGACTTCAAAGCTTACCATGAGGCCAGCGGGGCCACGCCAGAGGGGACGCTCGACGTCTCTTCCGAGGCCTACAAGGCCGTCTACGACGAGTGGTATGAGGACTTCGCTCCTTACGTTAAGCAGTTGGGATACTACGACGTTTTCTTCATCTGTGCGGCCCATGGCCATGTCCTGTTTACGGAGGCCAAAGAATCCGATCTGGGGGTCAATGTTAGGACCGGGCCTCTCCGTGGCGAAGGCTTGGGTCAACTGTGGAAGATGGTCGTGGACAGTCGGAAAACGCGCGTGGTCGACTTCGCCCCGTACTCTCCCAGCAACGGGGATCAGGCAGCCTTCATGGGCACGCCTGTATTCGACGACGACGGCAAAATGGTTGTGGTCGTTGCGCTCCAATTGCCGACGGACTCGATCAATGCGGCCGTGCAGTCGCGTGCCGGTCTGGGCAAGAGCGGTGAGACCTACCTGGTGGGCAAGAGCGGTGCAAAGACCTCCTTCCGCAGCGACATGCTGACCATGGGCGATGGCAAGTACGTTGTCGGCGCCGAGATTCAGACCGATTATATCAGCAAGGCGATCGCGGGGGAATCGGGCCAGAAGATCTTCTTCGACAGCGCGGGAAACCCTGTGATGGTCTGCTACGAGCCGCTCGAGATTGAGGGCTTGAACTGGGCCCAGGTCACCAAGATGGATATGGAGGAGTGTTTCTCATTGAAGGCTGAGGGTGAAGCGGAGGATTTCTTCACCAAATACAATGCCGCCTACGGCTACTACGATCTGTTCCTCTGTCATCCCAATGGCTATTGCTTCTACAGTGTCTGCCATGAGGCCGACTACCGGACGAATCTGGTCAACGGCAAGTATGCCGCTTCGGCTCTGGGGCACGCGGTACAAACGTCTCTCGCCGGCAAAGCGTTCGCGTTCGGTGATTTCGCACCGTATGCGCCGAGCAACGGGGCCCCGGCGGCCTTCATTGCGCAGCCGGTGATCAGCAATGGCAGAGCGGACATGGTTGTGGCGCTGCAGCTCTCGGACGCGGCCATTGGCAGCATGATGGCTTCCGGTTCGAGCAAGGACAAGACCCTGGAAGCCTATCTGGTTGGTCCGGACGGTTACATGCGGTCCGATTCCGTCCTTCATCCGGAGGATTATAGTATCGCTGCTTCCTTCGCGATGGCCAACAAGGTTGACACCGAGGCGGTGCGTGACGCTATGAACGGCGGGACGGACGCGAAAGTCATCACGGATTACCTGGGCAGCCAGGTCCTGTCGGCGTGGGCGCCGTTGGATATCTTCGGCGTGAAATGGGCGCTGATCTGCGAGATCGACGAAGCGGTTGCCATGGCCGCCAAAGCGGAGATGGCCCAGGCCAGTGCCGGTGTCAATCGGATGCTGGTGACGTGGGTGGTCGGGGGTCTTGTCATTGTCGGCGTGGTAGTCACCTTCCTCGCATGGTCTATCGCACGCTCGATCAGCAAACCGCTGAACCGGATCATTGCCGGCTTGACGGAAGGTTCCCAGCAGGTGGCGGCCGCTTCCGGCCAGGTTTCATCCGCCTCGCAATCGCTGGCCGAAGGTGCCACCGAGCAGGCGGCCGGTCTAGAGGAGACCTCTTCGAGTCTGGAAGAGATGTCTTCCATGACCAAACAGAATGCCGACAATGCCCAGCAGGCGAACGCGCTGGCCGGAGAGGCGCGCAAAGCCGCCGATACCGGTAGCGAGTCGATGGGCCGAATGAATCGGGCCATCCAGGACATCCAGAAGAGTTCGGACGAAACAGCCAAGATCATCAAGGTGATCGATGAGATCGCCTTCCAAACCAATCTGCTGGCGCTCAACGCCGCGGTCGA
>JANQFY010000126.1 GCA_028277585.1 Sedimentisphaerales bacterium | reverse complement strand
GCGAATAGCTGCTCCTGCAATTCGCGGCGGGCGAAACGGTAGTCCGGGTCATCGATGCGATTGGCGTACTCACCCGGGTCGCGCTGGTGGTCGTAGAGTTCATGCATCGCCCCGTGATTGAAGATCAGCTTGTGGCGGTCCGTCCGAATCATGTAGCGCGGCATCGTCGAGCGCAGGGCGAATTCGGCGAACGCCGCCGGCGGTCCCTTCGCATCCGGATTTCGCACGAGATCGGCGAAGCTGCGCGCGTCGAGACGGGCCGGCACGTTGGGCATGTCGACCAGCGTTGTGCGCTGAGGCGCAGGCAATCCCGCCAACTCTGCCAGCGTTGGGTAGAGCCCGAAGTACTCGGTCAGGGCGCGAGACACCTTGTCTTGAGGGAGGCGCTTGGGATAGCTGACAATCAGCGGGACACGAACCGCCGACTCGAACAGGCAGAACTTCTGATAAAGGCCGTGATCACCGTCCATCTCGCCATGGTCCGACGTGTAAACCACAATGGTGTTGTCGTCCAGCCCCAACTCCTGCAGGCCGCGATAGACGTAGTCGACACACGTATCCAGGAACGCCAGGTTGCCCAGGTACCCGGCGCGACCGGCGCGCATCAGACGCGGGTCCCGCGCCTGATGATTGCGGATGCGCTGCTGGATGTGCTTGGGATAGGTCGACGTATCCCCCACGGGCCGCAGCGTCATCGTCTCGATCGGGTACTTCTCGGCGAACTCACGGGGCGGAAAGAACGGCGTGTGCGGCTTCATGAAACTGGCGAAGAGCAGAAACGGCTGATCGCGGTAGCGCCGCATGAACTTGACCGTCTCACGGGCAACGAACATGTCGAGATGATCCTCCGGCTCGAGCTTCGACCCCACCGTACGAAAGCCGCTGCGCGTGACATTGCCCACCCACGGGCTGGGACCCTCCCAAAGACCTTCGATATCCGGGAAGCCCGCCCCGCTGTCGTCGACGGTCCGGGTGAAGTGCATCGTGTGCGGATGGCTGGCGATCTCATTGGCGTAGTGCTGCACCTTCGGGCCCAGGTACATGAGCCAGTCGTTAATTGAAAGGTAGTACTCAAAGCCGTGCTTGTGGGCGTCATTGAAGTGCATCTTGCCGATCAGGCCGGTCAGGTATCCGTGGTCCGCGAAGTGATGGGCGATGGTCCGGTAGCGCCAGTCGAGTCGATCCGTGTTCGTATCAGCGCCCGTGGTGTGGGCGTAGAGTCCCGTCAGCAGCGCCATACGCGATGCGACGCAGACGGGATAAGGGCAATACGCGCGATCGAAGCGGACTCCCCGCGCCGCGATCCGATCGATTCCCGGCGTCGGCACGAGATCGTTGCCCGCGCAGGTCATCAGCTCGGCTCGATGCTGGTCGGACATCACAATCAGAACATTCGGCCTCTCCTTCGGAGATTCCGCTCGGTCCGCAGCGCCGCTGTTCTCGGCAGCCAGCCACCCCGCCGATCCGGTGCCGACCGTCTTGAGGAACTCTCGTCGTTTCATAGCCGTCTCCTCATCACGTCGTCTGACGAATTCAATAGGGCTTCTCCCTGATCGGCAAAGGATCGCGCGTGGCGACGATGCGGGCCAGGAGCTTGTTCGTCAGTTCCATCTTGAGTTTCTGACGGCCCGGCTCATCCCAGAGATTGTCGAATTCGTTCGGGTCGTGCTGAAGATCATACAGTTCGCCGTAGTCCTTGCCGGGATAGTACGTAAATCGCCATTCGAGGCTGCGCAGCGTGAAATCGGAATCGGCATGTTCGATGTAGGCGTATTCATGGCCCGTCTCAGCGCTACTGGAAGTGACGAGCTTCGCCTGCGAGCGTCCCTGCACGCCCGCCGGCGGGTCGAGTCCAACCAGATCGAGAATGGTGGGCATGATGTCGATCTCCTGAACGATGCCCTCCACGACCTTGCCGGCACGGGCCCGGCCCGGCCAGTTAACGATCAGCGGCACGCTGGCGCTCTGAGGATAGGCAACCCCTTTGAAGTAGAGATGGTGATCGCCCAGCATGTCCCCGTGGTCGGCGGTGAAGACAATCAGCGTATTGTCGCGCAGGTCCAGCTCGTCCAGCGTATTGAGGATACGGCCGATTGAATCGTCGATGAACGTCACCTCCCCGTAGTACTGGGTGCGATTGTACGCCACGTCGTCACGCACGCCCTCGCGCCGCTTCATCGCCGCCTGGAGCTTGGGCGGCTTATCCTCCAGCTCCCCCGCCTCTAGGATCGGCGCGGGCATGTCCTCCTTGCGATACATCTCTTTGTACGGCGACGGCGGGTTGTACGAATGGTGCGGATCGACGAACGAGCAGAAGGCGAAGAACGGCTCGCCCTGGTCCGCCGACCGGCGGATGAAATCAATCGTGTGCGACGCCGACCAATAGCTGTTGTGCAGTTTGAAGGGGATCTTGTGGTCGGGGACTTCGTGGTACTCGGGGTGATTTCGCTTGAGCCAGACCCAATGCTCGCCGCTGCGTCCGTCCTCGCCCAGGTGGAACTCCTGGAACCCGTAGTAAGGTTCGGGATGCGTTTCCATCATGGGCAAGGGACTGCGATAGGGGTAATGGGGCAAGAAATGGAACTTCCCCGCCCCGCCGGTGCGGTACCCGTTGTTGGCAAAGACGTGGGCCAGGGTGGTTTCGTGCTTGGGCAAGGGGACGCCGTTGCTGCGCACGCGGTGGGCCATCGGGTAGCGTCCCGTGAAGATGCAGGCCCGCGAAGGCATGCAGGCCGCGTGCTGGACCCAGCAATTGTCGAAACGCACGCCGGTCGCCGCCAGCGCATCCAGGTTCGGCGTCTTGATCACCGGGTTGCCGTAGGCGCCGATCGCATCCTTGCGATGCTGATCCGTCATGATCAAAAGGACGTTGGGCCTGTCACTCGGCTTGCCGTCTGCCGCCGCGACGGATAACGTCGGGCCCGCCGCGCCAACGGCGGTTAGAAATGCGGACGCCCTGACAAACTGCCTGCGGGACAATCGGTTCATTGCGACACCTCCCGATGTTGCTCATAAGGGTTTACGCCATCCAGCGTCTGGGCTATTATGGCGCAATAGACGGGCATTCGGCAAGACTAGATTGCCCTCGGATCGACAACCATAGGACGGGAGACACAACGTGAGCACAACAGATCGACACCAGCAGATTATCCTGAGCCTTTTCGCTATTGTCGCCTTTGTGGTGATCCCAGGGCTCGTTCAGGCCAGGCCCGGCAAGGCCGGCGTCCCCGTCATCCACGTCACCGACCTGCACCGCCCGCACGTCGATCCCGACGACCACTGGGACCTGGCGTGCATCTACGCGCTGGCGCATCGAGGTGACATCGATCTGCGGGGCGTCCTGATCGATTACCCGCCAGCCAAACTCAGGGACCGCAATCCCGATATCGCCGCCGTGGCGCAGATGAACCATATCACGGGCCTGGCGGTTCCCGTCGCCGTCGGAACACCCCATCCGATGAGATCGCGCGACGATGCGCAGCCGTACGCGTCGAAGAGCGACCACCAGGGGATCGAGATGGTGCTGGACCTCCTGCGCCAGGCCGAGAGCCCCGTAGTCATCAACGTCATCGGGGACAGTCGGAGCATCGCCGTCGCGGGTAAGAAGGCGCCGGAACTGTTTGCCGCCAAGTGCGCGGGCGTCTATCTCAATGCCGGCTGCGGCGCGCCGAAGAAGGCCGACAACGCCCGGCTCGAGTACAACGTCACACTCGGAAAACCAGCATACGAAGCTATGTTCGATCTGCCCTGCCCCGTGTACTGGATGCCCTGCTTCGAGAGCCTGGACAAGAAGAAGGCACCCAGCGCCCCCGAGTTCGGCACGTACTTCCGCTTCCGCCAGAGCGAGATCCTGCCCCATCTGTCCCAGCGGGTCCGGATCTACTTCGCGTACATGTTCGCCCGCAAGACCGATCAGCACTGGCTCCGCTGCCTTGAAAGCGAGCCGGACGAGGCGCTGCTTCAGGAAGTCGGGAAGCAGAACCGACACATGTGGTGCACCGCCGGCTTCCTCCACGCCGCCGGTTACACCATCACCGCCGATGGAACGACCCCCAGACTCGACGCGAACACGGACGAGGCGGTCTTCTCGTTCGACCCAATCCGAATCACGCGTATGGGTCCCGGCGGAAACGAGTGGACCCCCGATCCCACATCGACCAAGCGTTTCATCTTCCACGTCCGCGATACCGAGAACTATTACTCGGCGCTCACCGAAGCGATGAGATCACTGCTCGTGACTCTACCCTAAAGGAATCGCTCAGGCTCCGGCCGGGCGCGTGCGGTTCAACAAGCCGAAGAGAAGGGCCGCAACCATCAACGTGGCGGTGCCGACGGCGCCGACGATGATCTTGTCGAAGTTGCATTGCGCCCAGGCCCAATCATCGGGCAGGCCGCGAGCGAAGGTGCCCCAACTGATCACGGCGATGCTGAGGGCGATGGAGACAAGCCCTTGCCAGAGCGTGACACGGATGCGCAGCAGCGCCAGAACGAACAGGCCCAGGATGCCGCCGCCGAAGATGCCGGAGATTTGCCACCATAGATCGAGCGCGTTCTTGGCGCGGATCATCAGCAACGCGAAGGCGATCCCCAAGACACCCCAGAGAACCGTCATCAGGCGCAGGAACAACAGGCTGGCCCGTTCGCCCATGTCCGGCTTGAAGTACCGCTTGGCGAAATCGATCAGAAGCACGGTCGACGAACAGTTCAGCGCCGAGTCGACCGTGCTCATCGCCGCGGCGACGATGGCGGCCAGGATAAGCCCCTTGAGTCCGGCTGGCAACTGAGTGGCGATGAAGTAAGGGAAGACCTGATCGCCCTTGGTCACCGTCTCGGCCAGCGTATTCTCGGCGCCCGAGTAGAAGGCAAACAGCGCCGTGCCGATATAGAGGAAGATTGCGGTCAAGGGGATGTAGATCGCCATCGCGATCCAGACCGATCGCTTCGCTTCGCGTTCGGTCGGTACCGCCGAGTACTTCTGGACGTAGTTCTGATCGGCAAGCAGGTTGCGCAGATTCTCCGTGATCCCATAGATGATCATCACCCAGAGTGTGCGCGATGAAAGCGAGAGCTTCAGACTGCCCAGGCTGAACTTGTCGGCGTCCAGCGCACTCTGGATCAGAGGTTCGGCGCCGGAGAAGATGTCCGAGGACAGGCTGACCGCGCAGAAGACGATTCCCACAATCATCACGATCGACTGCATCACGTCGGTCCAGATGACCGCCTCCATGCCGCCGAGCAGGGTATAGACAATCGTGATGACGCCGATGACGACGATGATGATCCCGATATGCCAGGGAACAAACGCGTTGATCAGCAGGCTGACCAGATAGAGGATCATCGCCATGCGGCCGACCATGAAGAGCAGGAACGAGAAGGCGGCGTAGATCCGGCCCCAGGCGCCGAGTCGCTCTTCGAGGAACGAGTAAGCGGAGACCAGCTTCATCTTGCGGTAGTACGGAATGGCGTACTTGCAGACGAGCCAGGCTACGGGAATGATGCATATCGAGAAGATGAACGGGTGCCAGTTCTCCTCATAGGCCTTGCCCGGTGTGGCGATGTAGGAGATGCTGCTGGTGTAGGCGCTCATCACCGCCAGGCCCGCCGCCCAGGCGGGGATGGAACGGTCGGCGACCATGAACTGCTGGGCGGTGCGACACTTCGTACGGTAGTAGAGGCCCAGAGCCACGAGGACCAGACAGTAGAGAACCAGAATGCCGATATCGAGTGCGCTGAGGCTCCCCTCCATGGCGTCTCCTCTATTTCAGGTCAGCTAATCCATCCTTGGTGATGCCAAGCTCGTTGACGGTGCGACGTATGATCTCGCGTTCCGGCTCGCGGAATCGGTGGAACGGCTCGGCAACGAAGTCACTGCAGATGTCCAGACAGGACAGGGCGCACTTGAGCCCCTTGAGGAAGCTCGACGCGAACCGCCCTACCCGGTACAGGGTCGCATTGATCTGGACCACCTTGCGGTGCAGCGTTTCCACGGTTGGCAGGTCCTTCGCGGCCGCGGCCTCGTACAGATCGACGTACAGGCGAGGCAGAAGATTGGCGCCGCCGCAAACACCGCCGTGACCACCCAACAGAACCGTCTCAGCCAGCAGCGTCTCGGGCCCCATCAACAAAGAGAAGTCGGGGCGGTCCTCCATCACCGACTGCAAGAGCCGGAAGTACATCATATTCGTGGAACTGTCCTTGAGCCCGACGACGCCGGGGATGTCCGCCGCGGCCTTGACGATGTCCGGCTCGAACACCGCGGTGGGCCGATTGGGCATGTTGTAGAGCAGCACGGGCAGTGACACCTGCGGCACGAGATGCTGGAGGTACTCCAGCAATTCGGGTTGACCGGCCAGGAAATAGTATGGGGACGCGAGCACCAGGGCATCGGCACCGACGTCGGCTGCCCGCTGCGCCACGTTCAGCGACTCGACAAACGACGTATCGGTGATGCCCACCAGGACCGGGACGCGCCCGTTGACCTGGGTGCAGACCCGCTCGACGAATTCGTGCCGCAAACGATGGCTCAGGCTCGGCGCTTCGCCGGTCGTGCCCAGAATGAACAGGCCGTGCACGCCCCCGGCCAGGATGTGTTCGATCAGCCGCTCCAGACCGGGAAGGTCCAGTTCATCGGGCGCAACCAACGGCGTGACCATGGGCGGGATGATTCCTCGTAACGGGCTTGGAAGTGCATTCGATGTCATTCTCTCCTGGCTCCAGCACAGTAACGTTCTCTTCCCATCCAATCCAGTGGGTCACATCATAGCAGAATCGATGCAAGAGTACAGCCTTCCATGACAAAAAACGCGACGCCGTGAACAACGATCTAGAGATCGTGCAGCATCTTCACCGCCTCGCGCGCCACCAGCTCGGCCGCCTGCGGCGCGAACGGACTGGTGCGCACCTCATACCCGCCTTCCACATACAGGTCCTGCGGCGCCAGGTAGCCCGCAGCGCCGTTGCAGTGCGTGATCACGAACGTATGCTCACACGGTGACGCCGCCTTGATCGCCAGGCCGATCTCGGTGAGGACCTCACCGCCCAGACCGACAAACGCAACGTCACCCATTCGCGCCGCCGTCACGACGAACGGTTGGGCCCCGTTCTGACTGCTCCCGGAACGCTTGGCCGGCAGTTCGAGAACCGCCAGGGAACTCCTGATGGGGCCTCCTTCGCCCGGCGTTTCAGTCCGGCGGCAAACGTGGATGACCTCCTCGCCCAGGAACGTCCCGAGCAGGACCGGTTCGGGCACCCAACCTGATTCGGTCTCGAAGGCCGGGCGCACCCGAAACCACGGATCGATGTCACCCGAGGCGCCCGCAAACGCCGGCGCTACAACGCCCGCGCCGATGACCTTCTCAACAAACTGCTCGGCCAAACCGAGCACATCGCCGCTAATCTGATAGTTCTTGGGTCCCAGAGAGGTCGCATGAACCGCGTAGTCGAACAGCACGGCCCGCAACTGTCCCTCGGAGTTGGCGACCTTCATTACAAGCACTTCCTTGTCAGTCGGGCCGTAAGGATTGCGCCCCAAGCTGATCACCGTCTCTCCCTTGCCGCGCAGCTGCACCTCGCGGCGATTGCACCCGACCGGGGACGAGCCTGCTCCCAGGCCGATCCGCACCGGCGCCGCGTCGACCAGGGCCCTCCCGACCGCCTCGATGAGTTTTGCCTGAAGGCGGTCCGTGTACGCAACGTTGTTGGGATGATCCCTCTTGGAGTTGCCCGCCGGGGCCGGTCCCGCGTGGGTATGGATCGCCGAGAGGAACAGTTCACCCGGCCGCAAATCGAACTCAGCGAGGATTGCCTGGCGAAAACGCTGGGCTGTGCCTTCATAGAAACCGATCGAATCAGTCGAAATCAGGACCAGACGTTGACCGTTCCTCTCGAACGCCACCACGCGGGCCGACAGCGGATCGTGTACACCTTCGGAAAGGTCCTTGCGACTGGCGTAACCGGCCATCCTCACCGGCTGCTGGGGCGTGATGTCCACCTTGGCAACCCCCGCCTTCAGCGGCACGCCCCCAGCGGCAGCGGATGCGGGAGCGACACAGAGATAGATGACGAGCGAAACGCTGAAAACAGGAAGCGGTGACTTCATCTCATGTTCTCCTTCATCCCAGTCTGCGTTTGCACTCGTCGAGCATCTCGGCCGTGCGGGTGGCGCCCACCCGTGTGACGCCCAGCGCGCGGACCTCCAGCAACTTGTCCAGGTCACGGACGCCGCCGGCCGCCTTGACCTGCACCTCGGCCGGCGAGTGGGCCCGCATCAGTTTCAGGTCGTCGATCGTCGCTCCCCCGGTGCCGTAGCCCGTGGAGGTCTTTACCCAGTCGGCGCCGAGTTGCCCGCAGATGTCGCAGAGTCTGATCTTCTGCTCGTCGTTCAGATAGCAATTCTCGAAGATCACCTTCACCTTCTGTCCGGCCGCGTGCACGACTTCGATCACGGCGCCGATGTCGGATTGGACATAGTCCCAGTCGCCACTGAGGACCTTGCTGATATTGACGACCATGTCCAGTTCTTGGCCCCCATCTGCTAGCGATTGCTCGGCTTCAGCCACTTTGAGGGCGGTCGTGTGCCCTCCGTGTGGGAACCCGATCGTCGTGCTGGGCCGAACCGTGCTACCGGCCAGTATCTCACTGCAACGTTTCAGCGCGTACGGCATGATGCACACGCTGGCGACGTTGTACTGCAGCGCCAGTTGACACCCCTCCTCCAGCGCAGTCGTGGTCAGCGTCGGGTTCAGCAGAGAATGGTCGATCATCTTGGCGATGTCGTCGTAGGTGTAGTCCATGAAAGACTCCTGATTGATGCGCGAAACGTATTATCCAATGTATTGACGCAAGAATCGGGCGCTTTGCCGCAACGCCGCCTTGCGGGTCTCCAGAGACGCCTGATAGGCGCTGTCCTCGACCTCGATACAAAGAGGTCCATCATAGCCAATGTCACTCAGGACCGAGCAGAACCGACCCCAGTCGATCTCGCCCAGCCCGGGGAGTTTGGGAGTGTGATACTCCAGCGGCGTCGCCAGAATGCCAACGTCGTTAAGCCGATCGCGGTCCAGCCGAACGTCCTTGGCGTGGGCGTGGACAATGCGGTCCTTGAACTCCCACAGCGGTTTGACGCAATCAATCTGTTGCCAGACGAGATGGGACGGGTCGTAGTTGAGCCCGAAGTAGTTCGACGGAATCTCCTCGAATATGCGGCGCCAGAGTTGGGGACAGTACGCCAGGTTCTTGCCGCCCGGCCACTCGTCGTTGGTGTAGAGCATGGGGCAATTCTCGATGCCGATGTAGACCTGTCGCGCCTCGGCGAACCTGACGAGGGGCTTCCACACCTTTTTGAACAACGGCCAGTTGTCATCGATCGACTTGGTCCAATCCCGCCCGATGAAGGTCGTGACCCGCCCGATTCCCAGCAAGGCGGCCGCATTGATCACCTTCTTGAAATGGGCCGTGACGGTCTTGGCTTCCTGCTTGTCAGGCGTCAGGTAGTTCGGGTAGTACCCCAGAGCACTGATGTCCACCTGCGCCTCTTTCAGGATCGCGCGGACTCGGTCGGCATCCGCCTGCTTGAAATTCGTGACGTCGATATGAGTGATGCCCGCATAGCGACGTTCCGCCTTGCCCTTGGGCCAACACATAATCTCGACACACGAGAACCCGGTCTCGGAGGCGAACTGAATGACCTCTTCAAACGACAGATCGGGCAGGATCGCACTGACGAATCCGAGATTCATAGCCAACTCCCTTCCAATTCGACCCAGCGGCCCTCGCAATGGCTGCGCAGAATAGCTTCGCAGAGCACGATTTCGCGATGGCCGTCGGCAAAGGTGGGAAACGACGGCGTCGCAGACGCGTCCCCAGCCCGGATGTGATCGTAGAATGCACGGAAGCACTGCTTGAAGGTATCGGGGAATCCTTCGTTGTGTCCGCCGGGATAGTTGATGAACGACCGGGCTCGATCCGAGACGAGAGCCGGGTCGCGCATGAGCGCCTCATTCGCGGCGTCACGGTGTCCGACCCACAATCCGTTTGGCTCTTCACTGCACCACGCCAGGGCGCATTTGGAGCCGGCGATCTCGTACCGCAAGCAGTTCTTGCGCCCAGCGGTCACCTGCGAGACCTGCAGCACACCGCGGGCGCCTCCTCGGAAGCGGATCAGCACGCTGCCGTAGTCCTCCGTGGCGATGTCGACGGGTTCGGTCTTGACCAGCCCGGAGTCTTCCTTGCCCTTGAACGTCTCCACCTCACCCAGGGGACGCTGTCGCACTGGATGGACCGTCGCCAGATCGGCGCAGAGCGATTCGACCTCGAGACCAGTGATCGCGTGGATCAGGTCCAGCCAGTGCGTGCCGATATCGGCGATCGCGCGCAGCTCACCTCCTTCATCGGCCAGCACGCGCCAATTGTAGTCCGTCGGGTGGAACAGCCAGTCCTGGACATAGCTGCCGCAAACCGAGTAGACCTCCCCCAAGTCACCCCGTCGTCGAATGTCGGCCGCCTCCAGGCACAGGGGATAGTAGCGAATGTTGTAGTTGACTCCGGCGACGAGACCTGTGCGGCGCGCCAACTCGACCAACTCCGCGGACTCGGCGGAATCCATGGCCAGCGGTTTCTCGCACAACACATGCTTGCCCGCCTCCAGAGCCGCCTTGGCCATGGGGTAGTGCAGGCGATTGGGCGTGGCGATGTGCACCGCCTGAACCGCCCTGTCGGCCAGCACCTCCTCGAAGCTGCGATAGGCCTTTGCCAGGCCCAGTCGATCGGCCGTCGTCTGCGATTCCTCACCCGAGACCCCGAGGACGCCCAGCACCCTGATCCCGAGGCGGTGGAGCGCCTCGATATGCACCGGCCCGATGAAGCCGGCTCCGACCACAGCCACATGCATGTCTGACATAGGCTCTGCCCCTTCCTGCCGCACTGAACGGCGCAACGACACCGTAGCGGGCCCGGCCGATTCTGTCAACGCTATTGTCCGGCTCACGGATGCGCGGTACGCTGTCTTTGGTTTGATGCAACGGCCCGCTCGAGTAGCGGGCATGAAGTTCGATGGGAGGATGACGTGAAGCCCTTGTTTCTGACTCTGATGTGGATCGGCCTGCTCGCAAGTTCAACGATGGGCGGCCAGCCGGAAATGGCGCCGTATGTCATGGACTGGCGTGACAACGCCGGCGCCCTGGTGGATCTGTCATCGCTGCTCGACGCGCCGGCTGGCCGGGATGGGCGCATCGTGATTCGCGACGGGCACTTGGCCAAGCCGGACGGAACGCGCTTTCGCATCTGGGGCGTGAACGTCACAGGGTCGGCTTGCTTTCCCAAGAAGGAGAACGCTCCCGTCGTGGCGGCCCATCTGGCTCGGTTCGGCATCAACTGCGTGCGCTTCCATTTCCTCGACTCGAACTGGTCGGCCAGTCTCTTCATCAAGGGTCGCGACGACACACGGGCTCTCGATCCCAATCAACTGGATCGCCTGGACTATTTCGTCTGGGAGCTGAAGAAGCGAGGCATCTACACCAATCTGAATCTCAACGTGGGGCGTAACTACCGCAAGAATGACGGCGTGAGAGACTATGACTACCTCGGCCTGGCGAAGGTCATCAACTACTTCGACGAACGCGTGCAGATGCTCCATCGCGAGTATGCGAAGCAACTACTGACCCATCACAACCCTTACACAAAGAGCGAGTACCGCACCGAACCAGCCGTCGCTATCGTGGAACTGGTCAACGAGAACTCCATCGTGGAGGCCTGGTTCAGCGATCGCTTGCTGGGCAGGAACACGAAGAAGCGCCCGGGCACCTGGGCGGATATCACGGCGTGGTACGCCGACGAACTCACGAAGCAGTACAACCGGTGGTTGAACGAGACGCGCAGCAACCAGCAACTGCGAGAACTGCGCCGAGCAGTCGGCGTGGGGCAGAGCGATCCGGTGCCGCGCCTGACCAGAGACCAGTTCGAAGACGCGCCGGAGGCTCAGTTCCATGCCGAAGCTGCGTTCTACATGCACCTCGAGGAACGGTACTTCAAGGAGATGTTCGCGTATCTGAAAGAGGAACTTGCCGTCAAGGCGCTGATCGTGGGCACGAGCGACCACAATCATTATCGTAGCGGGTACCCCCTGCTGAGATCGACATCCCACTGTGACGTGATCGATGGGCACGTCTACTGGCAGCACCCGAATTACGGCACCGATCCGGCAACAGGACGTCGCACGTTCTGGATCAGGAACACGCCCATGGTGGACGACCCGCTGCATTCGCCGGTGGTGCAACTGGCCCGCTCGGCCGTTGCAGGCAAACCGTACACCGTCTCGGAGACCAACCATCCGTTCCCGAACGAGTATGCGTGCGAAGGAACCCCGATCCTCGCCGCCTATGCCGCCTTTCACGACTGGGATGGTGTGTTCCACTACACCTTCGCGCACAAGCACCCGGAGGATTGGGCGACCGCGATGCCCAGGCATTTCGAGCTGCACCCCGACCCCGTGCGCATGACCCAGATCGCGGCCGGGGCGTACCTGTTCCTGCGCGAAGATGTGCAACCGGCCTGCAGCTCTGTGGACCGATCGTACAGCATCGAACAAGTGCGCGAGGGGATACGCATGTCGCCTTCGGCCCGACCGATGTTCACGCCGGGATTCGATCCGTCGCTTCCCTTGCGACATGGTACGCGAATAACGAGTTTCGAGAAGGCCCGCAGTTCCTATCCGCAGATCGCCCCCACCAATCCCATCACCTCCGACACCGAGGAACTGCGCTGGCTTAGCGGCGAGTCGCGCACTGGGCTCGTGACGGTAGACACCGAACGATCGCAGGCGATGATCGGATTCGTCGGACGAACGGGCGTTTCACTCTCTCACCTCAGTGCGGAGGTCGAAAACAGATTCTGCTCAATCGTCCTCAGCGCCGTCGATGGACTATGCATCGCCGAAGCAACGCAATTGCTGTTAGCGACGACGGCGCGTTCGGCCAATACGGGCATGAAGTGGAACGAGGACCGGACTTCGCTGCTGGATTGGGGATCAGGACCGATGGTCATCGAGCCGGTCCAAGGGACGGTGACACTCAGGAACCTCAAGCCATTCGCGAGTATAGAGGTCATCCCGCTCAACAGCGGCGCCCGTCCACTCGCGGAGCCCATCGCGCCGGATATCCAAGGAGTGACCTGCCGGATTCCCATTGGAGAACCGGCTACACCCTGGTACCTTATCCGAATCAAACGTTGATCACGTCCAAACCGTTTGCATGGAGACCAGACTATGAGACAGAAGACTCTTCGAGTGGCGATTCTGACAACCCTGATATGCCTTTTGGGCGGCACCGTCTGTGCCCAGACGCGTCCAGGCGAGCAATTGCCTCGCGCGATGCACACCGAGATGTCCGAGCGAGCCCGAATCACGGTGGGACACGCAGATGCGGACTTGATCGGTACGGACCATCGGGCCCTGCAGGCGGCGGTTAACTATGTCGCCGCCTTGGGAGGCGGTCTCGTCGAGATCGGCCCTGGACAATACTCGATGGGCGACTCGCTTCATCTAAGGTCTCATGTCACAGTGCGAGGCACAAAGGGCAAAACCATCCTCCGCAAAGCCGACGGGGTCGTCTCGCCCCTGGCCTGCGATGGCGACTTCGGTGAAGAGCAGTTCACCGTCGAGGACCCCACGGGTTTCGCTGTCGGCGCCGGCGTAGCAATCTGGGACGACCGCGCCGGTGGTTTCCACACGCGGGTCGCCCGCATCACGGGGCGCGACGGCAATACGTTCTCGATCGACAAGCCGCTGATGGCCGACTGCATGGTCCACAACAATGCCCAAGCCGCTACCGTGTTCCCCGTGACCAGCGCCTACGACACCGAGGGAGTTCGCATCGAGGACCTGACGATCGAAGGCAATCGCGCGAATAACGTCCCCCTGAACGGCTGTCGCGGCGCCGGGATCTTCCTGTACCGCGCCCACGGCACGGTGATGCGCGGCTGCACCATTCGTAGCTACAATGGCGACGGGATCAGCTTCCAGCAATCGAACGACGTCACCGTTGAGGATTGCCTCTGCGAGCACAATGCCAGCCTGGGGCTCCACCCGGGCAGCGGTTCGCAACGCCCGGTCATCCGCAACTGCATCGCCCGCTCCAACGGCACGGATGGGCTCTTCCTCTGCTGGCGCGTCAAGTATGGCGTCTTCGAGAACAACATCCTCGAGCAGAACGAACGGTTCGGCATCTCGATCGGCCACAAGGACTCCGACAACCTCTTCCAGAAGAACATCATGCGGCAGAACAAACAGCATGGGCTCTTCTTTCGCAACGAAACGCTGCCCATGGCGCCCCATCGCAATCGGTTCGAGCAGAACGTGATCGAGAACAACGGCGGCGCCGAGGTCCGCATTCGCGGCGAGGTCCGCAATCTGGTCTTCACCGACAATGTGATCCGCGACACGCAGGAGCAAGGCGGCAAGAACATCGGCATCCAAATCGAGGAGAAGGTCGGCCCCGTCCAACTCAAGGACAACACCATCGAGGCCACGACGTCGATCGATGATCGGAGATCCTGACACCCTAATGCGGAGGCATACGATGCGATACTCCAGACAGCGCCACCGATTGATTGTATGGGTGTTCCTGGCCCTCTTCGTCACGCCGGCTGCGATCTGCCAAGCCGAGGAGGCAAATCCGTCGAAAGCGACAGAGCGTCAGAAGCCGCGTGGCTATGCCCGGATCGCTACGCTCGGGCCCAGACCGATCTCCGTGGGTGCGGATACAGAGCCCCAGAGAATCGTCGCGAAGGTCATCGCCCATTGGCGGGGACGCTTCGCCCAGGTTCTGCCCGACAAGCCCGACCTGATCGTCGTCCCCGAGGCGTGCGATCGGCCCGGCGGGCTCAGCCTGGAGAAGCGACTGGCCTACTACCGCGTGCGCAAGGATCAGGTGCGCGACTTCTTCTCTCAGGTCGCGAAGGAGAATCGTTGCTACGTCGTCTATTCTGCCGCTCGGGAGATGCCCGACGGCACGTGGCGCAATTCAAGTGTCCTGATCGATCGCCAGGGCAAGGTCATGGGCGCGTATAACAAGAATCACGTCGTCATCGAAGAGACCACCAAGGCGGGCATCCTGTGCGGCCGCGAGGCGCCGGTCTTCGAGTGCGATTTCGGACGCGTAGTCTGCGCGATCTGCTTCGATTTGAACTTCGACGAGTTGCGTCTCAAATACGCCAAAGCCAAGCCGGACTTGATTGTCTTCTCGTCCATGTACCACGGCGGGCTCATGCAGTCCTACTGGGCCTACTCGTGCCGGTCTCACTTCGTCGGCGCGATAGCCGGACTGCCCTGCGAGATCCGCAATCCGCTGGGCGAGGTGGTCGCCTCCAACACGAACTACTTCGATTTCGTCGTCGCCGACGTGAACCTGGACTGCCGGCTGGCCCATCTGGACTACAACTGGTCGCGTCTGCGCGCGCTCAACGCCAAGTATGGACCCAGGGTCAAGATCAAGGACCCGGGTTTCCTGGGCTCGGTCCTGATCTCCAGCGAGGACGAGACGATCACCGTCGATGAGATGATCGCCGAGTTCAAGATCGAACTGCTGGACGACTACATGGCGCGAGCCCTGGCCCACCGCCACACACCGAGCAATATGGAGTAGGCTCCCCTGCCCTCTATTGTTGTTCGGGCGCACTGTCTTCGGGCGGCAACGCCATATCGACCAGATCGTACGTCTCAATGGCGGCCTCGCCAAAGCCCGTGCTGGCGGAGATCAGATCCACTCCCTTCGCGCGAAGTTCGCCCCGCACCGTCTCAGGCAGATCGGGGTCCAGTCGCGGCTCGAGCAGGAACCGCTCGAAGAAGTTGTGGTGCCCCGCGCTGTACGTCTGGGCGTAGGGGCTTCTTAGCGTAAATGGCTCGGCGGTCAATCCTGTGACAACGGTCTCCACCCAACTGGAAAGCGGCGCGGTGTAGCCGGCCGTCGGTCCGGTGGGCGGCGGAGGCCAGAAATACGACGTCTCGACTGTGATTCCGTCATCGACGATCTGACGATACTGGAGCAGGTCATCGCGATCCGGTTCCAACGCCGGAACCAGGCGGACCTCATCGGTCGTGGTGCTGGTCACCGCGCCGTCCTGCATCCAGTCCCAGGCGAGCACGGGCTCGGCGTACTTCACCGCCAGCCGATACGTTAGATCGGAGAGAAACAGGACGGGGCATTCATCGGGCACGACGCCAGTACCGCCGATACGCGTCGTGAGCGTATACCGGCGGGCATTCTCCAGGTGGTCAAAGGTCCAGGAGTCCGTCATCTCGATATCCTGATTTGTCTCGGGCTTCACGAGTCCATGCTGGGCTTCAGGCCAGGAAGCGAGTGAACCGGACGTCGTCCAGATCTGCCCTTCATCCTGGTATTCCATCGTCCCGCCCTGAAAGAGACACACATCGAGTTCCTCAGCCGTCAACCAGTGACTGCCGCTCTCGAGTTGCCAGTCGCACTTGAGCCGATGAAGGGCCAGAGGCTCGGAGTATTCGCTCTGGAGTACCGAGAGCCGAACCGAACCGCCGGCCAGGAACCGTCGTTTGGCGGCTGCACCCGACGCGGTAGGAATCTCGCGGATCTGCTTGACGACGAGCTTGCCTTCCGGCGCGATCTTCTTGTACTCGAAGTCAAGCCGCTTGGGCTTGCGACCTGTGTCCCGTTCGAACTGCTGCGCCGCTTGGACAAGAAGCTCCATCAGATCCTTGTAGTCGTCCGACCAAGTCATGACCGTTTGCCCCAGGGGCGTGAGATTCGAGTACGAGCCCACGCGCACGTAGACGTCATCCGATCCCAGGGACGTCGACGCCGTTACCTCTTCCGGGATCAGTCCCGGCTCCGGATTCGCCACGGACATCGCGCCGCCTTGAGTGACGATCTCGGCGGTCATGCCGTAGGTATTGATCTCCAGCACCGCGACACCGTTGGCCAGCTCGATCTCGTCGGGAAAGGAGTGGTGCACCAGCAGCGCCATACCAACCTCGTCCTCGGAGAGCCCATGACGCAAACGCTCGGTGAACGCGTTATCGTTGTAGAAACTGGCGAAGACCTTGCGAATAGCGCGAAAGACGCCGCGCTCCTTGCGCTTGTCGGAATCGCAATGGGATGGGCCGGAATCGTCGTCGTCCAGATCGTCCGCCAAGCAACCGCTGAAGCTGTCGTAGAGCCCGGCCCCACTGAAGTGCTCGCTGTCCTCAACGTTCGTGGAACTGCGGAAGCGGATCTTCCGGTTCGGATCGAGACCATGGGCCGGATCGGTCAGCGCGGCGATCACCGCCTCTCTCAGGACAGGCGAGAACCGCGTCGCGCCATCGTCCTTGATCAATTCACGAACTTGTTCCAGCTCGTGTGACAGAGCCGCCGCGGAAGCGGGCGGGAAATTGTACCCCGACAACCGGCTGCCGATCTCGGCGCGGAGCGTGTGACCATTGGCAAGCGTCTGATCGAGAAACGCGTTCCACAGATCGAAGGAGAACGCCAGCGCCTGACGGCTGTGCTCGCGAATCGCCCGGCGCAGGATCGAGTAGTTGGCGGCTTTGCCTCCGAAGTAGCGGATGTCCTCAGGCTGTAGCATGTCGACCGAGGCACTGTAGTCGCCCAGGTGTTCGACAGGTTGAATGCTGAGTGTCGGAGGCTGCTTGAGACTGAGGAACTCGGCCGCCTGTTCATCGGTCATCGTGTCGTTGGCGTCCTCCAACTGCACACCGACCGTGTCGGCATTGACGCGCCAGTACGAGTCATACGCCCTCAGGACAATGCGGCGTCCTTCCAGATCGAACGCTCCCTGTCGATCGTCTCCCTCGGCCAAATGGACGAACGGGATGGCGTACGTGTTAGCGAGAATCGCGACATGGCTGTTCGGCGTCGAAGGGGTCAGGCTCACGACACCTGCCAACACGGGAATCTCGGCCGGCACCGCATCGGTCAGCAGGATGTCATCGGCGCGGAGATCGCCCCGCTGATAGGCCAGATCGATCTCGTTCGATTCCACATACTTCAGACGTCCCAGCGCCCAGCCTTCCGAGTAGATCGCGTTGCCCCGCACCCATCGCGCGGTCGAGCCAATGGGGATCCCTTGCTCGGCGAACCAGGCGGCGTTGCCCTGCGCCACTTGCGACTGCTCGAAGGCGGGGAAGTAGTACGGCACAACGTTCGGATCGCTGCTGATCGCGGCGGTGACTTTCCGAAAGAGCGTGACGATCTCCTCGCGCGTGAACGGATCATGGCGAACGAACTGCACGCCGTACTCGGGGATCGGGGCGCTGACTCCGTAGCCGGCCGGCGGCGTGATCACAGCGCCGAGGATGACCTGCTGATTCTCCGCATGCAACGAGATCCGATCGAACTCTTGCGGCCCGATCCCGACAAACGGATCGAGACACCCCGAGACAAAGTTGTAGTGCAAAGGAAACCGCTCCCCGTCCTGGAAGTACACAACGTTCGGGTCGTGCGGGGGATTGAGCAAGGTGAACTTGACCCAGCCCAGATTGGACATCCCCGCGTACTGGCGCACCTCGAATGGATCGCCCGGAAAGACCAATTGTGTCTTCCCGTGCTCGCACATCCCCACCGGATCCGCCTGGACCAAACGGGCCGCAGAGACCAACAGCACGACCAGAAGCCAACCATAGACCGTAATTGACGTTCGCCGTTCATTCATCTCACGTCTTTCATCGAATCGCACGGAATATACCCCCCAGCGAATCCTCCAAACCGGCCGCCTAACATCCACGGCCTTACCAGTGAGCATTATACCACATTCCCCAACGCGTCCCGCAACGTTTCGCCGGAGAACGCGGCGACCCTGCGTCAGAACCCGGTTCTCAGGCAATGGTACGGGGGTACAGGCATATCGATTCGCTGACATTCCGACGCGTGACTCGTTGCGAATGTGGCTAACGCGGTTGACCTGTGCCTTCGGCGGGGCTACGATGGGTATGGAGCGTATGTGTCGAACTGCGGACGGTGCCGCCCTCAACGCAAGGTTTGGGATATGCCATGCTCTCTACATCCAAGGCAAAGACAATCGAGAGGATGATAACAGTGGGTTTTGGAGGCAGACTGATTCGGTTCCTGGTCGCGGTGATTGGCGAGCAAGGATGCGAATACGAGGCGGGCGGCAAGGTCGTGTCGTGCCGCCAATGCGGGGGCACGCGTTTCCTCACACGTAAGGCGCAACTGAACACGAAGGACATGACCCTCTGGGGTCTGGATTACTTCGATAAATCCGCCAAGACGCTGCGCTGCAAGAATTGTGGCTTCATGTATTGGTTCGGCAAATCGCCCGTGAATCTAACGCTGTCAAGATGAGGCGCCCAATGTCGTTTCCGGTTGAAGCATGGTTATCGCGGCCGAGCGCCAAAGAGGGAATGTGTGATGTCTGAGAAAGAACCACGCGAGTACGAGCTTGACGGGCGCCCCATCGTGTGCAGTCACTGTCAGAAGTCACGATTCCTGAAGGGCGCGGCTCTGCTGAATACGAGCACCATGACGTTCCTGGGGCTGGACTGGGCCAATCGCAGCGCCATCACGCTGATGTGCAGCAGGTGCGGCTTGATTCAGTGGTTTGCCGAACCGCCCGTCGCCAAGGAGACATGACAGACCCCAGGCGTGCAGCGCTTTCGCGCCGGTGGTGATGGGGTGGGAGATTCGGCGGCCGTGGCGACGGTTAGCGTCGCGCGTTCTTCTTCTCAGCTTTCTCGATGACCGAGGCCAGTGTCACGGGCTTGCCGCCTTTGGCTTTGGAGACGTCGGCGGCGGTCATGAAGGCGAAGATCTCGATCGTCTCGGCGGCCGGGATGGGGACTTCCGAGGTCTTGAAGAACGTGACGATCTCGTCGACGAGATGGCCGTACCCCTCGTACCCGCCACTGCGGGCGATCCCCTTGGTGCCGAAGACCATGGCGCCATAGTCTTTCTTACCCGACTTCAAGCCGCGATAGGTACCAATCCGCCCATCCTTCCACTTGCCAACGACGAACTCGTAGCCGTCCGTCTGGAGGCGCTGAACGGATTCACAGCCCGGGCCCATGATCGTGAAGAGGATTTCAACGCCGTGGACGCCGTACCAGTAGAGGTCGGGATGGTGCGGCTCGATGCTGCACGGACTGAACACGTCGCAGCCGCGGACCTCGCCGATCTTCGGATCGCTGACCATCCCGGCGATGGAGGGACCATAACGCAGGGACGAACTCGACCAGCACGGAACACCGCTCTCTTTCGCCAGCCGAAAGATCTCGATCACATCGGCCAGGTTCCCCGCCATGGGTTTGTCGATGAAGACAGGCTTCTTGGCCGCGAGGACGGGCTTGACCTGCTCTAGGTGGGGACGCCCATCCACCGACTCCAGGAGAATACCATCGACCTTCTCGCACAGTTCCTCAATGCTATCGACGATCTCCAACCCGAACTCGTCGCGCAACTGCTCCGTGTACTTGCCCACGCGGTTGGCTGAGGACGGGATGTCGGGCGAACCACCCGGGTAGCCGGCGACGACCTTGCAGTGATAGCCTTTGGCCGGGTCGTTGATGAGCTTGGTGAACGCGATGACGTGGGAGGTGTCCAGCCCGATCATACCCAGGCGAAAGGTCGGGGCGGCTTCGTTAGCAATCACCGGAACGGCTAAGAAAGAAAGCAATGTCACAGCCAAAACAATCGTTCGAACCATGGTCCCATCTCCATTTCCACACTTGGACTCGACGCAAACGAGAGACGCTCCCCTTCCGAGCCGAGCAACCGCTTGCCGACCTCCACACGAGATCTCCGGGCTATGGTAGCGGCTAACCTGAATCGACGCAACCGATTTGACGGGCGCGGCCGCGTCTACGGGGCGGACAGATCCGCGCAGACCAACTCTTCGTCGTTGCGGGCGTAGATCCTCTTGTACGCGAAGGCCGGGTGGGACCAGCAGACGCCGCCGCGCTGGCTCAACTGCGCCTTTGTCGGTTCGATGAGCTTGGTGCGGCTGATCTCCCGAAACCCGGCCGGTGAGAGCGTGCTGATGATCAGTTCGCCCCGCTCGTTGAACATCCAGATCTTCTGGCCGTTGCGGACCATGTGAATGTTGGACCAGCGGGCCTTGGGTGTCGCCGTCAGGTCCTCCCAGACGCGATCCCCGGTCATCAGGTCCAGACACCGCAGTTCCCCATAGCTGTCCACGCCGTAGATATGGTTGCCCTCCAGGATGGGCGTGGAGATACAGCAGTGCAGTGCGTCGGTCTGCCGTTCGTTGGGACCCAGCCGGCGCCAGACCTGCTCGACCGTTAGTTCGTCGGAAGCCAATTTGAGCAGCAAAGCGCCGTCGTAGAAGCTGGTGACAAAGAGATAGCCGTTGTGCAGGACAGGGGTGGCAATCGTAATCGTCATCCGCGTCGGCTTGAAAGGATGACGCCAGTGGAGCTTCCCCGTCAGCGGGTCCAGCCCCACGACGCGCTGCTCCGTGACACAGACCAGCACGCGTCGACCGGCCTGCTCGACGACGATCGGCGCCGAATATGACGCTCCATCCTCCAACGTGCGCCACCGCTCACGGCCGGTCGTCTTCTCGAGCGCAACCAGACAGGCGTTGCCCTTGCCGCCAATATGCAGAATCACCAGGTCATCTTCGATCAAGGGTGCGGCCGCGATGCCCCAGATGGGCATTCGGATCTCGTACTCTTTGTTCAGATCCCGCTTCCAGAGCACCTCGCCCGATGGCGCATCGAAACAGTGCAGGTGCCCCATCGTTCCGAGCGCGTAGGCTCGCCCGCTATCGATCGTGACAGCCGCCCTGGGACCAGCCGGGTACCCCACCTTCTTATATCTGCACTCGTAGCTGTACGACCAAATTGACTGCCCACTGTGAGCATCGAAGCAATGCACGCGCTCGCGTTGGCCCCGCTCGGTCGCACGGTCCGTGACGAAGACGCGTCCGGCAGCCACGGTCGGGCCGCTATAGCCCGTACCGATCTTAGCCCGCCAGCGAATGGGCAACTGGGGGCCTGCGAATCGCTCCAGAACGCCCTGCTCCGCCCAGACACCATCCCTGTTGGGCCCGCGCCACTGGGGCCACTCGGCCGCTTCGGTTGGCACAACACCCACGCAGAGCACCACAGCGACAGCAAGCAGAAACAGTCCGCAGAAGCAATGGCTCGACGCGCGATTGTTGAAGAACATACCAGTCACCTCCCAAAACTCGACAGCCAATCTCCGCCCAGGGACTCCTCCCTCACGACGATGCGTCTCTGAGCCGCGCCAATCCAATATGAAGTATCAGGCCCGCCCTCTCGTTAGGGAGACTCTACAGTAATCGCAATGAGGAACGGCGCGGAGTTCCGCATGGCCGACTGGTAGTCGATACGGTCGATCTCCGCGTCAGGCATGGGATTGTCCCATGTCGTCTTACTGACGCCGATCTGAGGATTATCCGGCGCAGCATGGTTCGTCCCCGTCCACACGACATCGACTTCGGAGCCCGGCGTGTCGGATTCGCTCATCCACCAGTCTCTGACATCAACACCGTAGACGATGGGCACGCGGCGCGTCTGGCCGTTCCGGTAGTGAACGACGTACGTTCCGATGGATGTCCCCCGGGCCGACGCCCAACCGCAACCATGCAAGAAGTGAATCTTCCGAGCCTTCTGCCCCACGGTGATGTTGGCCGCCTCTTTGGGGAACTGCACACTGAGTTCCTGCTCGGCCTGGCGTCCGGACAGTTGAACGATCCCGCGAATGTCAAAGGACACGCCGCCCAGGGTCTGTTGGCCCGTGGGTAGATCCTTCAGCGTGTTGTTCGACATGCCGCCCTTGTGCCAGGTCTCGTTCAGCGCCGCGTTGTAGTGCGATGAGAGATCAAGCAACCGGCTGTCCAACCCCGTGCTTCGGGATGGGATCCTCTTGCTGGGTTTGGCCGGCACTTTGGGCTGCGGCTGCGGGATAAACGCCCATTGCGGATTGCGCGCCACCACCTCATCGAAGACACTGCGATCGCCATCGCGCCGAGTCATTAGGGTTCGCTGTAGTTCCTCTTGCCGTTCCTGGGAGCCGAGGTACTTCTCGAACAGCGCGTTACCCACCGTCCGCGTCAGCGTCGTCAGCGCAGCGGTGCTCTGCATCGCCGCGAACTGACACGATCCGTCACCGACCTTGGTGTAGACCAGACTGCCTCCCAGACTGTCGGCCTGGGCGGCATACTCGGCGAACAACTCCTGAACCAAGGGCAGGATCTTGGGCCGGGGCAACATCAGAGGCATATTGCCGGCCGGCAAGATCGCGTAGACCCGCTTGGTCTCGGGGTTGATATTCACGCTTCCCACGATCGGGGGCATTCTCATGCCGCGGATCTTGAACTTGGCGGCTTCCAGATCGGCGCTGCTGTCCACGGCGGCCTGGGCGGCTTCCAGATACTTCTCGACATCCGCGTGCAAACGCGCCTCGAAGAGGCCAATCCAATTGACCCAGCCCGGCAGGTTCTGGAGCACACGCTGGACCGAGACGTAGTTGGCCCCATCGGGCACACGGCTCAGCAAGTCAGCCACGCCCGGGGCTATCGTGCGGGACTGACTGGGCTTCAACTGGGGCAACCACGACGACGCCTGAGCACCGCGATGATAGACCAGGTAATCGCCCACACGCCGAGCGTAGACCACCTTGCGATTGATGAGTTCATGCTGATCGTAACCGAACAGGCCGGATCGCGAAGTCCAGGTACTCTCCCGGGTGTAGCGGGTGACGCCCCCGTCCATAGCCGAGACCGCGAAGCGGTTCTCCTGCAGACACCACGGCTTCTGTTTCTGGAAGGTATTGGCGAAATCCTGACCCAGTTGGCGATTCTCGTTCAATGCGTCCGTCTCTTCCCGGAAGCACGTTTCCAGGAAACGCCGCCCCTGATCGGGAGTGATCTTCACCGGACGATAGACGGGCAGTTCCAGCGAGATGAAGTAGTCCTCCAGGCTGGCGGCGTCCATGAGCGACGGGGCCGGATACAGCGGCGCATGCGTACTCAAGACCCAGGACGCCCGGCTCTCGACCGTGGGGACGGCCCGCAGCGCGTCGAGCATCTCGACGAACCGATCCATGCCCGGCCAGGGGAGCCCCTTCGACGCACACTGTCTCTGGACCCGTTTGGACCAGGCCGCAAGGATCGGCGATTCCTTAGGCTCGGGCTTCTTCCCCGTCACCGTGAAGGACTGGTATTCGGGTCCCAGCCAGGCCAGCGCCTGTTTCACCTGATCCATTGGCAGAGGCTTGTTGCCGGTCTCTCCTTGGAAACGGCTCGAGTACAAGCCTGTGTTGAACTCCAGGACACCGCCGCGGAGATCGGCGGCCATGGTGAAGCCCTCGAAGGCCAGCAGGCGCCCGGAGATGCCATCAACCACTTGCTCCAGAGTCGCGATGAGAATGCACTCGACATAGTCCACGAACTGCTCGAAGTCGCGCACCCCCAGTTGCATGCGGACCTGCATCTCGATCTGTTCCTTGACCTCCGGCGGTATCTGCTGCATGAGCCCAGCCCGCTGCTGGGGAATCAATGTCTTGGCGAGCATGCTAAGGCCCTGCAACTGCATGGCGAGCGGCTTCACATTGGCAGGATTGAGGACCACGCGGAGTTGTTTCTTCTCCTCGACTGCCAGGGCGCGACTCATGAAGGGGTCCTGGCCGAAACGTTGCGCGGTGGGCGTGACATACAGGGCCTGTGCCAGCGAACGAGCGCCACATAGGTACAGCGTGTCACTGGACGAAACAAGGTACAGCTCGGGCAAGAACGAGAGTCTTTGCGACACCATACGCACCGCCTTCTTGCCACCGATGCTCACCTCCTCGACCTCCGCTGGTTCCAGAGCAGCATTGAGCAGAGGCGCCAGGGGTTGGCGGGACCGCGTGGGCAGACTCAGTACGAACATCCGTCGCGGATCGCCCAGGTAGAGCGTCAGTCCGACGGCTCCGCGCGTGTCAATACCCGTCGCCTGCTCGAGCAACTCAGAGGTCAAGGGCTGCTGCAAGGTCTGCATTCCCAGGAGCGTCAGCAAGGGGTGCTCCATTTGCAGCAACTCCTGAACGTCGGGCGGCGCCGCCTTGTCCGGCACACCAGCGACCAGGATCTCCTCGACCCCCTCGAGCACGCCCAATAGATCGTGCAGTTGCAGGTGAACCAGAGCCCCCGCACCGGGGAGCACCTCGCGGGCGGGGCCGGCCGGCAAACCATGATCGGCGAGTTGCTCGGCGCTGAGTCCCTGGGCCCTCACGACGCCAGTGCCGCCCAGCATTGCCAAACAGACCACCACAGTCAGGATCAGTCTCGTCTTCATTTTGGCAGATCTCCCATGTAAGTCCATTTGCCTTTGGTCGATGGTGCCTCTCTGGACGTGATTATACGCACGCTTCTGGGCATAGTATACCGCTTTGCTAAGAAAGTGAGAGAATTCTCCGCCGCGGCGGGACGAAGCAGCGCGAGATGAACTCAGATGGGACGGTGCGCAAAGAAGAAGCCTTGTCGCCGAGTGACAACAAGGCCTGAAAATGGGCGATACTGGACTTGAACCAGTGACCTCCTGCGTGTCGAGCAGGCGCTCTAGCCGACTGAGCTAATCGCCCCTAGGGCATTAATCCGGGTATTATGCCGAGATCGCGTGGAAAAAGCAAGGGTTTTTGCGGAAGTTCTGCAAATTCGACGGGCTGACCGCTGAAATGGCTCGAACGGGCCCCGCGGGGCTTCTGCGCGGTGCGTCACATGACCAGGGCGCGGCGGACCACGGCAGCCGCTGAGAGCGACCGCTGGATATCGCCCGTCTGCACCGTCAGTGAGATCAGGACGCTCTTGGAGTCGTTCGGGTCCCCGTCGGCCTGGGTCTTGCTGAAGCTGGCGGCGGTGACGTTGTCGCAGAGCGTGTAGGCGGTCCCACTCTTGATCAGAACGAGCGTGTTGGGATCGGTGGAATGACTGGCGTCCCGATACTCATAGGTGAGCAGTTCGCTGGCGCTGCTCAGGAAGACGCACTGATTGGCGGGCGACGTGAACTGCACGCCATTGGCCGTGCGCAGTTGGCTCGTCATGCGATTCAAGGCCTGTCGAGCGCTGTTGATCGACTCGAACATCGTTTCGTTTTCGCGGAAGTTGATGATGGAGGCATTGAACGCCACAGCCAGAGCGGTCATCAGCATGGCCGAAATGACCAAGCCGATCAGACACTCGACCACGGTGAACCCGGCTCGAACTGCGCGTCTCTTCTTATGCCACACCGTAGGCTTCATGACCCTTCACCCCCTGCGCTCCGCCTGGGATTCAGGCTGAGCGGCTTGACACTCAGTAGTTGGCTCGAATCCAACTGGCCGAAGAGATCTCCCTGCCGTTGAGGAAGATCTGCACGGTGATCTTGACGAAATCGCTCGCGTGGGCGCCGACCGCCGTGTCGAAGTTCGACTGGCTGACGTTGCTCACCGTCACGCTCTGACTGAACGCCGTCAGCGTCGTCAGTTGCGTGCGACTGGCATCGATGGGCGGCGAGAATGTAGCAGCGTTGAAATCGTCGACGTCATCGTAGGTCGCCAGTGTGGTTTCGCCCGTCTCGGCGCCGAATTGCGTTGTAGTCGTCTCCGGATCCACGACCGGAAGCAACGTGGTCAACTCGCGAATCTGCTCGATGAGGAATTCAGCAGTGGACAGATCTGCGCCGGCGCCGTTGGACATCGTGAAGCTGTTGCTGGCGAAGACCAGCGCCGTGATGGACAACCCCACCAGAATGATCGAGATCAGGATTTCGACGAAAGAGAACCCATCTTGGCGCCTTGACACACGCATGGCTATACCCCCCTCGTGGACGCCCGAACCGCTTAGTCGCCCGAGACCAGACTCGACATCTTGAAGATCGGCAGGATGATGCTCATGGCGATGAACCCAACCAACAGACCCATGACCACAATCATGATCGGCTCGATCATGGATGTCACCGCCTTGATCACAGCTTTCAGTTCGCGGGAGTAGAAATTGGCGATGTCTCTGAGGACCTCGGCCATATTACCGGAATCCTCGCCACTTCGAATCATCTGCACGACCGAGCCGGGCATCAGTTTGTACTGGGTCAGGCTCGAGGCGATCTTCTTGCCCTGCCGGACCTCTTCATGGATGCCAAGCCACATGCGTTTGAAAAGGACATTCCCCGAAATGTGAGCGGTGATCGACAGGGTGTTGAGGATCGGCACGCCCGCCTGGGTGAGCACACCCATGGTGTGCAGACTGCGCGTGATATAGAGATTGCGGCACAGCGTGCGGATCAGGGGCAGGACCAGCTTGGTCTTGTCCCACCACAGTCGGCCCGTGGTCGTGTTGATGAAATAGTGAAAGGCCCAGAACGCCGCACCGATGCAGGGCAAGATGGCGTACCACCAGTTCCGCAGAAACGCGCTGGTCAGCATGAGTACAGTGGTGGGCATGGGCAGGAGATGCTCCTTGCCGGCAAAGATGCGGGTGAAGCGCGGCAGGACAAAGCACAACAGAAAGGCCGTGACACTGACAGCCATCACGGCAATGATGATCGGATAGACCATCGCGCTCTTGACCTGCGAGCGTGTCTCCGCTTCCTGGTCCAGGTACTCGGCGAGTTTCTGAAGCATATCGCTGAGCGAACCGGACGCCTCGGCAGCCGCGACCATGTTCACGTAGAGGTTGCTGAAGATGCTGGGATGTTCGGCCAGCGCCTGCGAGAAGCTGTTGCCCTCTTCGATCCGCAGTTTCAAATCGCGGAGCACGCGGCGGAACTTGTCGTTGTCCGACTGTTCCGCGATCGAATCGAGGGCGTCCTGCAGACTGATGCCCGCGCGGATCATCACCGCCAACTGACTAGTGAAATGGAGGATATCTTTGCGACTGGGGCCGAATTCGACCTTGAAGCCCCTCATCTTTTCGAGCACGGTCCCGGAGGTGTGCCCGCCCGTTATCGCGTCCCCTCCCATCGAGGTCTGTCGCTCGTCGGAGGCGGCCAGGCGGCTTTCACGTTCTAGCATGGTTGGCATAGCCATGTCACCCTCACTCAACTCTCTGCGCCGGCGGTTGCGGTCACCGTCTGCGGCTCGGTGTTCATCTTCCCGGCCGCGACCAGCATTTTCTCCATCTTCCCCGGGTTGCCCGAGCGAACGATGGCCTCCTCACGATCGATGAAGCCCTTGAAGTACATATCGGCGATGCTGTTGTCCATGGTCTGCATGCCCAACCGCCGAGAGGTCTCGATGATATTGGGAATCTCGTAGATTCGGTTCTCGCGAATGCAGTTCCGCGTCGCGGACGTACAGAGGAGAATCTCGGTGCAGGGCACCATGCCCGGTTCATCCACGCGACGGAAGAGTGTCTGCGAGATCACCGCTTGCAGCGTGTTGGCCAGCATGGTCCGGATCTGGTTCTGCTGGCCGGCCGGATAGATGTCGACGATACGCTCGATACTCTGCGGCGCGTTGATCGTGTGCAACGTGCTGAAGACCAGGTGCCCCGTCTCAGCGGCGGTAATGGTGTAGCTGGTCGTTTCCAGGTCACGCATTTCGCCGACCATGATGATGTCGGGGTCCTGACGCAGCGCATGGCGCAATCCGGAAGCGAAGTTCGGGCAATCCGAACCGATCTCCCGTTGCTCGATCATGCACTTCTCATTCTCCATCAGGTACTCGACCGGGTCCTCCAGCGTGATGATACGCTTGCTGTACCGCTGGTTGATCAGTCCCAGCATCGCCGCGAGCGTGGTGCTCTTGCCCGAACCGGTATGGCCGGTCACCAGCACGAGTCCGCGCGGCAGATCGGTCAGTTCCTTGATGATCGGCGCCACGTGAAGATCATCGATGCTGTGCACCTGATTGGGAATGACACGGAACGAGATGGCGATCGTGTCGCGCTGGTAATGCGCGTTGACACGGAAACGATGGCCGCCGGAGATTTCGGTGGAGAAGTCCAGGTCCCGTTGTTCCTGGAACTTCTTCATCTTCTCCGGGCCCACCATCGCCAGCACCATCGCCCGCGCGTCATCATCGGTCACCGGCGGGAAGTCCATGTCGATCAACTCCGTATCTTTGCGCAACACCGGAGGCATGCCGACATTGATGTGAACG
Source organism: Sedimentisphaerales bacterium (assembly GCA_028277585.1). GTDB lineage: Bacteria > Planctomycetota > Phycisphaerae > Sedimentisphaerales > Anaerobacaceae > Anaerobaca. The sequence continues at coordinate 3,218 of JANQFY010000126.1, read as the reverse complement.
TCGCTGGCACGGTTCTCGATGGCCATCGCCAGTACATTTTTGATGTCTATCATTTCCGAATCCTGTCCGATCCGGGCGATCCGCCCGCGGTCCTAGTCGATGTTCTCGATGAATTCTTCGTGTTCGTTCTGGCCATACACCTCGGTCACCCGAAGCACTTCCTCCACCGTGGTCAGGCCCTTCCGAACCTTCTTCATACCGTCGTCAAACAGCGAATCGCGTCCACTCTCGATGAAAGCGCGACGCATGTTGGCAACCGAGGTGTCCTGATTGATGATGTCTCGGAACTTGTCGTCGACCACCAGCATTTCGAAGATGCCGACACGACCGGAATACCCCGATCCGCGACAGGCCTCGCAGCCGGCGCCATGGACGAGGTCGCCCGGATTGGCGCCGCTCTGCTCGACATAACGGCGCAGCCGATCGGGGACCTTGTAAGGCTCGGTGCATTTCGGACAAATCCTTCGCACCAGACGCTGAGCGACCGCCGCGTTGAGCGACGCGGCGATCAGATAAGGATCGATGCCGATGTTGACGAGTCGCGTCACACTGCTGGCCGCATCATTCGTGTGCAACGTCGACAACACCAGGTGGCCCGTCAACGCCGCTTGCACGGCGATGCGTGCCGTCTCGTTATCACGGATTTCGCCGATCATGATGACATCGGGGTCCTGACGCAGCAGGCTGCGCAGCGCCGCGGCGAACGTCATCCCGATGCTCTCGTGAACGTGAACCTGATTGCAGAAACTCAATTCGTATTCGACGGGATCTTCCACCGTCGAGATATTCAGTCGGTCTCCATCCATCTCGACCAGGGCCGAGTAGAGCGTCGTACTTTTGCCGGAACCGGTCGGCCCCGTCACCAGGAGAATCCCGTGAGGCATCGCCACCTGCTCGGCAAACGCGGCACAGACGTCCGACTCCATGCCGACATGCCCTAGCCCACGTACGATCGAACTGCTGTCGAGGATACGAATCACCGTCTTCTCGCCGCGGTTGGTCGGCAGCGTGGAGATACGCAGGTCAATCGCGCGACCACCGATGATGGCCGAGACCTTACCGTCCTGAGGCAAGCGCCGCTCGGAGATGTCCAGGCTGGCCATGATCTTGATACGCGAGACAATGGCCGGGTGCATCTTGGTCGGCGCCTGCATCGCGTCGAACAGAACGCCGTCGATGCGATAGCGCACGCGGGTGTGGGCCTCCTTGGGCTCGATATGGATGTCACTGGCCCCTTCCCGAACAGCGTTGCTGATCAGGTAGTTGACGAATTTGATGACAGGCGATTGGCCCGCCATCGACTCGAGATCCTCGGAGTCATCCTCTTCGTCCTGGACCACCTCGACCTCGGTCATGTCGTTGATGATCTCATCGAGGTTGTAGTCATTGGGACCTTCTTCGGAGGCCGAGAACGATTCGCAGATGGCGGCCACGTCCTCCGGGCTGCAGACCACCACACGCACGTCCATCTCCGTCTGCCGCTTCACGTCTTCGACCGCGAAGATATTGGACGGCTCGCTCGTCCCGACGACCAGCACGCCCTCATCGATCTCGATGGGAACGATGCTGCTCCTCTGGATGAAGGCCAGATCGAGTTTGTCGAAAGCGTCACGATCGACCTGATCCGGAGAGATCTGTCGAAACTCCATGCCTCCCAGTTCGGCCTTGGCCTGCAGCACGTCACCGGCGACCACGAATCCTTCCTTTAGCAGCCAGGTGGCGGCGTCGATGTCCGGCCGATTCATCAGCTCCCGCCGCAGCCGCCCGTACTGCTCGTCCGTGATCTTCTCCATCTCCATGAGAACGTCCGCCACGTCGCGAATGTGCGTCTGGCTGGTCGGTTCCGGAGAATACAGGTCGCTGAGGCCGCGTACCTCACCGTCATCGGCAAAGGCAATCGCCGCCGTCGTCTCGGACGCGTCCGTCGGGGCCGGGCCCTTCGGAGCACTCTGTTTGGAATTTGATAGGAAGCGTAGCATTATTGGGCCAGTTCCAGCATAATGGTCAAATCGTCCATCTTCACGGCCTGGTCGGCCTCATCAGAGCGCCAGGTCAACTCCACGGAGTCGCCTCCGATTCTGGTAATCGTGAATCCCTCGATGAGGTCCCCACGATGAAGGATTCGGTCGTTGATCATGCAGGCGTTACCCTCGTCGGAACGCATGACGCTCAGTAGTTTCAATGTGCCGGCGCGTTTCTTGAGTTGTTCGCGTCGGATGAGGGCCGCTCGCTCGGCCTCGCTCTGCTTGGTCGCCGCTTCGTCCTGAACCGCCTCCATGAAGACCTCCGCCTGGAAGGGGTTCTTGACCAACTCACCCACTTCCACCTGGAAAACGTCGGAGAACTCGTAGAATTTCTTGACGATCTCGTCCATGCGACCGACCATCTCCGAGCGAATGCCCGTCAGTCGACCGATGGCCAATTCAATGCTGCTCTCCTGCTCAGCGGTCACCTGCCCCGAGGCCGCCTGAGGCCGGCTCTGGTGAATCATATATCCCAGGCCCGCCAGCCCCGCCGCCACCAGAACCCCGACCACAATCGTGCTGCGACGCAGACTCTTGCTGTTGGCGGCAACCGTCAGGTACTCCTGCGACTCGCCGCCGCCCTGTGCGGCGCCGTCCTGCTGACCTGAGCCCGTGGTCTGATTACCCGGAAGGCTCTCGCCCCCCTGCTCACGCATAAACGACAACATAGTCCAGCTCCATCAATGCCTTGCCTGATTATTCCTGCAATCAACAGCTTCTGCGTACAAGCGGCCCTTAGACCGTCTTGTTCTGGAAGAAGATGCTCACGATGAATTCAACCGCGACTTCGCCTTCGTCCGATTTGCCCTTGTTGAGCTTGAGTTCCCGCAACTTCATGATGCGCGGGAGCTTCTCGATTTCCAGGAGGAACGAATAGAACGAATTGAAGTTGCCCACCAGCTTCATGCTCAGGGGCTGCTCGACGTATCCGCTGTTGTCCTTCGGGGACAGGGTGCGAATCATCTTGGGATGAAGCCCCTGCTTCTGGGCGACAACCGTGACTTGCTCGAGCACTTTGTGGATTTCACTCGTCGAAGGTAGTTTGCTCTCGAAGAAGCGAATGGCCTCTTGAAGTTGCCCGAGTTGCTTGTTCAGATCCTCGGCCTGGGCAGTGGCGTTTTCGAAATCGCCAAGCTTCGCCCGCTTGCCCTCCACGCGCTGTCGCGCCTTGGCCAGGTCCTGGTTGGCCGGCTT
>JANQFY010000114.1 GCA_028277585.1 Sedimentisphaerales bacterium | reverse complement strand
GGACACGAATCCGTTCCAGATCGGCTGCTACGGCTGGCAGAACGACTACTTCGACGGTCTGATCGATGAGGTGCGCGTCTTCAATCGCGCCGTCTCGGCAGGAGAAGCCCTCTCGCTGGCCGGCCAGACAACGCCCAGGCACAAGGAGTTCTGAAGATTGGCAAGAGGACATTTCGGATAACCGTATAGGAAGAGATGTCACCCTACACCGCTAATTGGATAAGGAGGAACGTTATGTGGAAAGAACCGCTGCGCTTGATCCTAGCCTTCGCCATCGTTCTGACGGCAGGCGCCGGCCCTGCTCTCGCTCAGGGCGCGACCGTTGAATTCGTCGCGCTGGACACAGAGACGCAGGGCAACTGGAAGGACGTCTACGGCACGGACGGCTTCCATATCATCCTGGATACCGAAGCGTATCCCAGCTATGCGGAGGTGGCCTTCACCAATGCCAGTACGTGGACCTGGGTGGCCTCGACGACGGACGTCCGGGGTCTGGAAACCGCGGCCGGGGGCGACCGCCTCGCGACCTGTTGGTTCCAGAACACGCCCTGGCAGATCGACATCAACCTGACGGATGGTCGCAAGCACCAGGTGGCGGTCTACTTTCTCGACTGGGATTCGACCGTGCGGGCCACGACGGTGGAGGTCCTGGACGCCGCGACCAATGAGGTCCTCGATAGCCAGGAAATGCTGGACTACAACGCCGGTAAGTGGCTCGTGTGGGAGATCAAAGGGCACGTGGTGATCAACGTCGTCCATGTCGGGGGCGCCAATTCCGTGGCCAGCGGTGTCTTCTTCGACAAGCCCTTCAACCTGGGGGGCAGTAGCGATCCTGTTCCCCTAGACACCGCCATCGACATCCCCCGCGACACGGCCCTCGGTTGGTCGGCGGGCGAGTTCGCCGCTACCCATGATGTGTACTTCGGGACAGTCTTTGACGACGTCAACGACGCCAGTCGCACCGATCCGATGGGTGTGCTTCTCAGTCAGGGACAGACGGAGACTACCTACACGCCGGAAAACGTTCTCGAATTCGGTCAGACCTACTACTGGCGCGTGGACGAGGTCAACGCCGCGCCCGACAACACGATCTACAAGGGCGAGACCTGGAGCTTCACCGTCGAACCAGTCGCCTATCCGATTGAGGGCGTCATCGCCAGCAGCAATGCGGATTACCAACCCGGCGCCGGGCCCGAGAACACGGTCAACGGGTCGGGTCTGAACGCTGACGATCAGCATTCAACCGAGTCGGAGGACATGTTCCTGGGCACGCCCGGCGCCGAGCCGATCGCCCTGCAGTACGAATTCGATGGCGTCTACAAGTTGCACGAAATGCTCGTCTGGAACTACAACGTGCAGTTCGAAATCCTGCTCGGCTTCGGCATCAAGAACGTCACAGCCGAGTACTCGGTCGATGGTGTCGAGTGGACCGTTCTGAGCGATGTCGAATTAGCCCAGGCGACCGCCTCGGCCGACTACACCGCCAACAGTACGATCAGCTTCGGTGGTGTCCCCGCGAAGTTCGTCAAGCTGACGGTCAACAGTGGGTTCGGTATGATGGGCCAGTTCGGGCTCAGCGAAGTTCGCTTCCTGTTCATCCCGGCCCAGGCCCGCGAGCCGGAGCCGGGCGACGGAGCGGCGGATGTCAGTGTCGATACCGCGCTGAATTGGCGGGCCGGCCGAGAAGCCGTTTCGCATGAGGTGCACTTCGGTACCGACGCCGAGGCGTTGGAGATGCTCGATACAACCAGCATAGCGAGTGCCGCACCGGGAGCGTTGGATCTTGGCATGGACTACTTCTGGAAGGTTGACGAGGTCAACGAAGCCGATGCAGTCGCCACCTGGGAAGGTCCTGTTTGGAGCTTCACGACCCAGGCGTATCTGGTCGTTGATGATTTCGAGAGCTACGACGACGAGGAGAATCGCATCTACCAGAGCTGGATCGATGGGTATGGGGTCAACACGAACGGCTCGACTGTCGGTCATCTCGAGTCACCCTTCGCCGAGCAGACCATCGTCAGGAGCGGCGCCCAGTCCATGCCGTTGTTCTACGACAACAGTGGGGCCGCGATGTCCGAAGCCGAGTTCGCGCTGAACCAGAACTGGACCGCTAACGGGATCAAAAGCCTCTCGCTGATGTTCGCCGGCGCAGCGGACAACACTGGCGGTCAGTTGTATATCAAGGTTAACGGCACGAAGGTGCTCTACGACGGCGCTGCGGAAGACCTGAATGCTTCCGGCTGGCTCGCCTGGACGATCAATACGTCGGCGCTGGGCAATGTGAGCAACGTCACGACGCTGACGATCGGCGTCGAGGGCGCCGGCGCATCGGGCGTGGTGTATGTCGACGACATTCGGCTGTACCCCCAGGAAGCCATGACGATTGAACCGGTGGAACCCGACGCGGCTAACCTGGTGCTGCACTACCCGCTCGACAGCGATTTCCAGGACGCCTCGGGCAATGGCAACCATGGTCAGGCGGTGGGCGATGCGACCATCGCCAACGACCCGGTCCTTGGCAGTGTCGCCAGCTTCGATGGCATGGGCGATGGTATCCTCGTGCCGGCTATCGGCGACGGAACTGCCTCGGAGACCACCCTCTCTCTCTGGGTCAATACCGATGTCGCCTGGACCAGTGGCTTCCTCTCGGTCTATCACAACGACGGTTGGGAACCCGGCGACCTGCACATCCACATCAGCAACGGCGGTTACTTCACCTCCGGTATCAACGGTCTGGCCGGCGGGGACGTCAGAAGCCTGACGATGCCCGAGGTCGATCAGTGGTACCACGTGGTCGTCACCGCGACCGGCGCCGAGGCGAATCTGTATATCAACGGCATTCTGGAGACCACCCGCGTCCCGACGGCGGCGCCGGAGACCCTCAATATGGGCGAGGGACACCTGGGCATCTGGTTGGACGGCGGCGGAAACCAGCAGCGCGCCCTGACCGGTCAGATCGATGAGGTGCGCTTCTACGACCGCGCCCTGACCCACGCCGAGGTCCTCAGCCTGGCCGGCCGCACCATGCCGATCTATCAAACGCCCTAGAACCGGCGCGCAAGTACGCTAGTCCAACACCCAAACGCAAAAAGGGCTGCGAGTGATCCTCGCAGCCCTTTCTCATTTGCCTACACTCTATCTAAGAGAAGATTTCGCGGTCGACCTGGCCCAGGTAGAAGCGGCCGTCGTTGCGCATGAATTTCAGGACGGATTCGATTTGCTGCTCGATGAAGCGGGACTCGTTGGAGACCACCGCGATCCCGATCACGGCACTGGAGCGGCTGTCCTGCTGATCGACCTCGGCGACCGAGACATTGAACCGGTTCTGGAGCCGGGCGATCAGGCTCTTGATGATGCTTCGCTTCTCCTTGAGCGACGTGATCCCATGCATGTAGATCTGGGCCGTCATGGTCCCGACAAGCATTCGTCCACTCCTCTAGTGATGCTGGTTTCCGTTTCCGCCTGTTTTGCTCACCATTCAGGCACGATATCAAGCGGGGGCTGGCCGGTCAATCGAGCGTCCTTGTCATTCCCGCGCAGGCGGGAATCCAGGATCCTCTCGATGGTTCCTGGACCCCTGCCTGCGCAGGGGTGACAGAATCGGTACGAATCGGCGCAATCACTAGCGTTCAGACCATTCTCGAGCCTGCGGCCAGTCCCGTCGCCCGTCGAATGACCTTGAAATCTTCGGGAATTGCAAGTCTGCTGCGAACAACGCGTTAGATTGCCCAGTAAGGTCATGGGGTGCGGATTTACCGGGTGCGTTCTTGCCCGGGCCCTCCAGGCGGGCTATAATCCCCGCTTATGTTTCCCTAAGGAAGGATTATTATGAGTGGTAAGTTTGTCAGGGCGATTTTCCCCGGGTCGTTCGATCCGATTACGAACGGGCATCTCGATGTGGTCAAGCGCGGCATGAAGCTCTTCGACGAGTTGATCATCGCGGTCGGGCGCAGTCCGGTCAAGAACCAGCTTTTCAGCCCCGAGGAGCGGATCGAGATGATCGCCGAGCTGATCGGGGACATGCCGAGCGTCTCGGTCGAGGGCTTTGAGGGCCTGACGGTCGAATACGCCGCGGCCAAGCAAGCGTCGGTCATTCTCCGCGGCCTGCGCAGCCTTACGGACGTCCAGTACGAGTTCCAATTGGCGATGACCAACCGGGCAGTGACCGGGATCGAGACGGTCTTCGTCATGACCAGCGAGCAGTACGGATTCACCAGTTCGACGCTGATTCGCGAAGTCGCCTCGCTGGGGGGCGATCTGGCCAACTTGATCCCCGACAACGTACACAAGCGGCTCGAGGGCCGTTTCAGCCGGCTCCGGGAGCAGGTGCAGAGGAAATAGAGGGGGCGGCCGGTGCCGGACGCGCCGGGGTATGGGGGCTGGAGGAGCGGCACAACAGCGATTGCGGATTGCAGATTGGGGATTTCGGATTGGCCTGCCATGAGAATCCGCAATCCGGAATTGCCAATCCGCAATGGAAAACTACGGCATTGCCTTGGAGCAGCCGGTATATGGTCTGGAACTTGCGCAGACCGCTGGGCGTAGAAAGAAAATGGGGATATACGCGCAAATGGTTTTGCGGTAAGATGAACGGTGAATCCCCTGACGATGGCGGCGATTGCGTTGGCCTCGGACAGTCGAATGTGGGTATCTGTGAAAGTGTGGTGTGAGCAGCTATGCAGTGCCAGATTTGTAACAAACGAACCGCGACGATCCACCTGACCGAAATCAGCGAAGGCGTTCGCTCGGAGATGCATATCTGTGAGCAGTGCGCGACCGAACAGGGGATTGCGGCCCAGAGTCAGATCTCGATCAACGACCTGCTGAGCAATCTCCTCGCATCGCAGCCTTCGGACGACGAACTGCTCGGTGCGCCGGACGAGGTCTCCAGTTGCCCCCACTGCGGGTTCACGTTGGACCGCCTGCGCAAGGACGGTACGCTGGGGTGCCCGCACGACTATGAGACGTTCCAGAATTCGCTCTTGCCCCTGATTGAGCGGGCCCACAACGGCAGCAGTGTTCACTGCGGGAAGGTGCCGACCAAGATCCCGAAGGAGACGAAGAAGCTGGCCGAGCTGACGCGGCTGCGCCAGGATCTGGAGCGGGCAATTCACAACGAAGATTACGAGCGCGCCGCCGAACTGCGGGACGCGATCAAGCAGCTCGATTAACCGGCGCGGCCTGTTGCGACACGCACGCGTCCTGGGTTGGACCGATGAAACTAAGTGACATCAGCAACGACATCAACGACTGGTTCAGCGGGGCCGGACCGTTGGCGGACATCGTCGTCTCGTCCCGCATCCGCTTGGCCCGGAATCTGGCCGGATACAAGTTTCTCAACAGTTGCTCCGACGAGGAGAAGTCCAAGATCCTCGAAACGCTCAAGGGCGTACTGACGTCGCTGGATCTGGGCGATGACGTTTTCTACTTCAGCGTCGACGACGCGCCGACCTTGAGCCGGAACTTCCTGGTCGAGCGCCACCTGATCAGCCGGCACCATGCGATGGCGGAGGGACCCCGCGGCGTCGTGATCGCCCGCCGGGAGTTCTTCACCGCCATGGTCAACGAGGAAGACCACCTGCGCCTTCAGGTCCTCAAAGCCGGTTGCCAGCTCCCGGCGTGCCTCGAGCAGATCGATCGGATCGATACGATGATCGAGAAGCACGTCGATTATGCGTTCAGCCCTCGGCTGGGGTATCTGACCGCCTGTCCGACCAATCTGGGCACGGGGATTCGTGTTTCGGTGATGCTGCACATGCCCGCTCTGAAAATGACGGACCAGATCGACAAGTTCCTCGCGGCCGCCAAGGACATGAACCTGGCCGTCCGGGGGCTCTTCGGCGAGGGCAGTGAAGCGACGAGCGATCTCTACCAAATCTCCAACCAGGTGACGTTGGGCGTCAGTGAGCGGGACATTGTCTCGGAATTCGAGAAGGTGATCATCCCGGAGATCGTCGATTACGAGAAGGCCGCTCGCACGCAACTGCTCGACAATCAGGTCGACATCCTCGACGACAAGATCTCCCGCGCCATGGCCCTGCTGCAGAACGCGCATCTGATCAGTTCCCAGGAAGCGTTGTTCCTGCTGAGCCACCTGCGTCTGGGGTTGAACATGCGCGAGCACATGCAGGCCTCAACGCCTGCGATCGAGCGGCTCTGCGCCCTGAAGCAACAGGAGAGCACACCTGACACCGACGCGGGCCTGTCGATCCGCACGATCAATCGCCTGTTCATGCTCACTCTCCCGGCCCACCTGCAGTTGAATCACGGGCGCTCACTGGGCGCGACCGACCGCGATGCTCTGCGAGCGAAGATCATCCGCGAAGCCCTGCACCGTTCCTCATAGCACGGGGGGCGAAAGGGGTGAGGCTCAGTACTCGTTGTTGAGGAACCTGATCAATTCATCCGAGACGTAGTCGCTGGCGAAGACGATGACGTCGTTGATCTGCGCCTTGGTCAGATCGCCCCCGACCTGCTGATTGTTGATATCGACGTTGACGACGATCCCGTACTTCACATCGTCGGCCGGGGCCGGTTCGTTGCGTCGGGCCGCCTGCTGCAGATAGGTCGGGCGGATCTCGATATTGACGTTCTTGCCCTCGACCGGCGCCTCCAAGTGGATGCGGATATTGCGGCTCTTCTCGCGCCACAGATCGTTCTTGAGCGTGCTGGCGACGACGTCGAGCGAACTGATGTAGCCCGTATCGAAAACGAATTCGTGCACGACGCCCACCCGCGGCACGGTCCGCTCGCCGAACCGCGTGCGCAACTCCTCGAACGCCCGCCGGAAGATCTTGTCCTTCTCGGGAATGTTCAATTCATGCGGCCGGTCGATGAAGAGGCGCTCGGGGAAGGTGAACACCGGGCCCCGCGGCGTCAGGACGAACGTGGGCAACTCGACCCGCTTGGTGTTGGGCAAAATGAACGTGCGCTGGACGCGCAACTGCCTGGGCCCGGACAGCAGCGTCTCGAAGACATCCGGGAACTGCTCGACCAGCCAGTTGCCATAATCCTGAAGCTTCGTCCGGTCCTGCTCGGGCGAAATCGCCGGCCGGATGTCCACGCCGTACTTGACCACGTGTTGCGAAACGTTCTCGGTGCTGAACTGATAGTTCATTCTTCCCTCGGCATCAAAGACCTTGTCCCGCAGAGTGTACCGAGCCGACTCCCCCCAGTCAAAGGAATAGGTCCAATAGGTCGTATAGGACCTATACCGCCGCTAGTAGTGGCGGGTTGTTGTTTTCGCGGGCCGCTGATGGTTGATGAAGAAGTAGCGCAGCGCATCGATCGGGTGGTCGTAGACCCCGTCCTTCAGAGGCAACTCGCCCAGCGCCGCGGCGCCGGAATCGGGGTAGTGGTAGCATTGCATCGCCTCGATCAGGCGACAGCAGCGGGGGGAGATCACCAGCGAACTGGCGCCGGCGCCCGAGCGAACCGCCCGGCGGATCAGTTCGATCCCCTCGATAATGCCGCTCTTGCGGTAGCGGGTTGCGATGCCCAGCGATCTCAACTCGCGGACCGTGCTGGTGCCGGTGACGTCGTTGGCCCCGGCGCCGGCCGGATCGCAGAATGTCGCGGTGACCCGCTCTTCGGCGCAGGGCGTCTGCGCTTTGACCTGGCTCGCATGGACGTCGATCGTCGCGCGGCTGCGTACGTACTCGTCGATCACGCGCACCGTTCCGGCGCGATCGACCTGGATCCACAGGCACACGAACGGATTGACGAACCCGAAGTCCAGCGCCCGGTACAGGGGTAGGTTGGGATCGTAGTCCACTTCCCGGACATGCGTCGCCGGGTCGAACTCGTCAAAGACGATGTTCTCCCGCGAAGGGCGGATGCAGAGCATCTCCGACTCCCAGCCCGAGCGGCTGGACCGCCGCATCTGGGCGATGCAGTCGTCGATCCGCAGGTAGCCGTTCGCCCGTCGGGCGCGACCCTGACAGTCGCTCCACAAGGGGCACTGCGAGCAGGTGCGATCGACGCACTTCTCGATCGTTTCCCAGAGGCACCACTTGAAGACAGGCACGCCCGCGCGAGTCGCGTCCGAGACCTCGCGCTGCATGATCCCGTAAGGTCTGTGCATCGTACTGATCAGCTCCATCCCCCCGACGAGCCCGTCGCGACTGAGCGTGGTGAACTTCGCGGCTGCGAAGACCTCCTCGTCGAACAGCTCGACCTCGTCGCAGCGCAGCTTCTGCACGTGCTGGCCCCGCACGCTCGTTGCCGACTGGGTCAGGACCTCGACCGCCGCGCCGTTAGCGAAGCGGCACGCGCCCTTACGCACGGGCCCGGCCAGCATGCCCTCGAAGCCCCGATGCACGAAGCTCGTCAGGTACTCGTACATCCGGCTCGACTGCTCGCCCGAGCCGCCCAGGATGCGGATCTGGCAGTCCGGCTTGAAGAGCCCATCCAGCAACGTCGCGACCCCCGCCAGTTCCGTCTTGCCCCCCGCCCGATTCGCCCAGACAATGCAATCCGCCGAGCGAATTGCGGATTTCGGATTTCGGATTGCAGATTTGTCACCGGACGCGAATCCACAATCCGCAATCGCCAATCCGAAATCAACATTGAAGCAGTGCCAAAGATAATCCATCGGACTGCTATGCTCAGGACACAGTCTCACATCGGGCACATCGATCCCAAGGAAGACCTTCACATAGCGTTTCAGGTCCGCCCGCGATCGCGGCCGTGTGCCGCGCAGTCGGTCATAGATCGCCTGAGCACCGACTCGCTGTAACGCCTCCGTGGGCTCAGCGCAGGGATACATCATCTCCGTCATAGTGGTTTCCTCCAGAAAAGGTTGGCTATATAGGGGCATGAAGGGGGCGCTGCTTGCGCCACTTGGGAACAGGATAGGCTAACCCGGGCTCAGGGGGCGGGTTTCGATGCCCGCCCCATACGGATCGGATCAGCGGACGGTCAGATACTTCTGTTGACCGGCGGTGAGGGTCAGGGGCAAGCCCTGGCTGAGTTGTTGGCCCGTGTGGGTCTTGGTTGCGCCGGCGTCCTGGACGGTGTACTTCTTCTCGGCCTCGAAGGTGGTCCATTCGGGCAGGGTGTTCATGCGGGGCCAGTCCTTGGCGAAGCCCATGTAGGTGCGGTGGCGCGGGGTGTCGAAGCAGAGCTTGCCCGCGTAGTCCTTGTCCGACTTGACGCTGATGAGGAGTCCATCGTCTGTCTGGACGGCGCCGAGTTGCAGGCCCTTTTGCCAAGGTCGGGCGATGATGCCACGCGTGTGCATCAGGGCGTGCATCAGAACCGTGCGGACGCCGTTGGATTCGAGTTTCATCGTGCCCCAGAGTTTGGCGGTCTCGAGCGGCTCGTTCGACCTCGTGACACTGCGGGCCATCTCGCGATCGACCCAGGCGAAGCCCTCCTTGACGGGCAGACGGTTGAGCAGGTAGATCGCGCCTTCGATCGAATCGGCGAAGCCATCGATCGAGTAGTTGCCTTCCCAGTTGTAGTTTTCGTAGCGCGGCTTGCGGAGATCACGCAGCGCGGCCGAGATCCACGCGTGGTGGACCGGCTGGCCGACAGTCATGTCGTAGCAAAGGTAGCCCACGTAGTTGTATCCCCAGCCGTCGCTGAGCTTGCCGTTCCACCCATTGCGGTCGGTCAGATGGTTGTACATCATCCGGTCCTCGTTGCAGCCCTTGGCGAGGATGGTATCGAAGATGAGCGCGAGCTTGGTCTGATAGGACTCGGCTTTGGGTCGGTTCTGTTGCTTCTCGACGGCGAACAGCAGGCCGAGCCCTCCGATGATCTCGCAGCCGTGGTCACGCAGGCGCGTGGGAACGAAGTTCGGCTGACCGAAGTAGTAGTCGGCCAGTCGCTCGGCCCAAGTGAGGAACTCCTCGCGGCCCGTCATGGTGTAGAGTCGGACCAGCGCCTGGAGCTGCTCGCCGTTGACCTCGATGTTCTTCGACGGGATCTTGCCGAACGGCGTCTCGTACCGGGCGTGCTTCCAGATGTCCTCCTCGATCCCGAGCATGCGCTCGAACCACTCGTCCTTGCCCGTGACCTCAACGATAGCGATCAGCCCGTCTTTGACGTACTCTGACGCCTGGAAGACCATCTCGTCATAGTCTAGGCCGGTCTTCGCTTTTTTTTTAAGGTCGTACGGGACGGGAATCCGGTCGACATGGTTGCACAGCTTCTGCTCGGCGTGCAGGATCGCACGGACCGGACCGTTGAGGGCTTCCTGATCCACCACGTGGGCCGCCCAGCACAGGAACGGGTAGCAATCGGCGGCGGTATCGCGGTAGTTCCATTTGCCATCGGCCGGGTACAGGCCCGTCTCAGGATCGATCAAAGGCAAGGCTTTTTCGTGCAGCCAGCGGTGGACCTTGCTCATCGCGTAGCCGGCGATCTGGGCCGAGCGATCCGCCTTCTCGCGCAGCGCCTTGCTGGTGGGCTTGTTTTCGACGGCGTCTTTTCCAACGCCGCGCGTCGCCAGTGTCTTGAGTTCGTCGAGGTGGTCCTGGTAGACGCCCCGCGGCGTGGTGTCGTGCTTCTTGCACAGCGCCGCCGCCATCCCGACGAGTTCGCCCATCATGCCCCCGGTGCGCATCACGCGGATCGTGCCCAGCGCGACGTGCGTGACACTGATGTCGCGACCCGCCATGAAGAGGTTGTCGACATTCCGCGAGTAGAGGCACCGATAGGGGATCGGATAGGGCTTGATCCGGGGCGTCACGCAGATCGTCCGGAACTCCATGCCGGGGAAGTGCTTGGTGTTCTCGGGCGCCGGGTAGTGCAGGTCGATCGACCAGGTCGTCGTGACGAACGCGTCGGGGAACTCGCGCATCTCCTGCACGTCCTGCTGCTGGAGGATGACGTCGCCCAGCAGGCGGCGCGACTCGCGCTTGCCTGCAACGTAGGCGACCCAGTCGAGCTTGTAGTTGGCGTACTTGTCGCGGTGCTTGCTGTGGTTCTTCTGGAACGCCCAGTTGCCATAGATCGCGCGGAACGTGTGGTCGCGGATGTGCTCGATCTCGGTGATCTGGTCGTTGTGCAGGCCGGACTCCCAGTCCCAGTCGCCCCGCACCGCGTTCTGGCAACTCTCGTCGCTGAACTGCAGGGCCCAGGGACAATCGGGGAACGGGCTGGACCCCTCCGTCTTGGCCGAGTACCACTGGACCGACGCCCCCATCGTCATCTTGTCGGGCTTCTCCGGCGCCATCGATTCACCCGTCTCGGCTTTGCCCTCGCGTCCCATGCGAAAATCGGCGCCCGCCAGATGGCCGATCGTCCCGTCGCCCGTGCAGTCGACGAACAGCGGGGCGGCGAAACGCAGCTTCCGCGACGTCCTTAGGTCCTGAGCCAGCACGGCCGTGATGCGATCGCCCTCCTTTTCGACGCTATTGGCGTGCGTCCCGAGGAACAGGTGCAGCTTGGGCTCGGCGCGGACGACGCGGAGTTTCTTCCCGTCATTGTAGTAGGAAGCCGGCTGAGCGTTGCCCCGCTTGCCCGGGTCGAGTTCGGCAACGACGTCGCCCAGTCGGGGATAGGGAGGCAGGTTGATGTTCCCGTTGAGGTGGACGCGGATCTCCGAGCTGTTGTTGCCCCCGAGCACCGGTCGGTTCTGAATCAGCGCGACCTCCAGGCCCAGCCGAGCCGCTGAGATGGCGGTGCAGGTGCCCGCCATGCCGCCCCCGACGACCACGAGATCGAACTTCCCGGCCGTCTCAGGTTGTTCGGGCAAGCCCAGAGCCCGGCGGCGGAAATCCGCCATGCGTTTGCCCTTGTTGGGAGGGCGGAACCCCTTCTCATCGGTGAAGACAATTGCGTCGCACCGACCCTCGAAGCCGGTCAAATCGTGCAGTTTGACGGAGACGCTTCGGTTCGCGATCTCGACGGCGCCGCCGTCGTGCCAGCGCCACTTGGCGCCCTTGGTGCCGAAGGTCGTTTCCAGGGCCTTGCCGTTGACGATCAGTTGGAACTTGCCCGGCGCACCCGGGGCGTTCCAATTCGCCACCCAGTTGCGGGTCCGCACCCAGACGCGGTAGGTGCCGGTCGTGGGGAAGATGACCGTCGTCGCGGCGTCCTCGACGGGTACGCCGAACCCGTGGGCGAGCAGGTAGGGCGATCCCATTTCGTCCATCGCCTGTTGGTCGAGCATCCAGCCGCCCAGATCGTCGAAGCTCTCGGCTTCCAGCAGAATGGTGGCTCCGGCTGCCGAGCCGATCGAGAACGAAAAGAGGGTCAGAAGTGCGATGGTGCTGATGCGCGCAAGCATTCGCTGGCTCATTGTTGCCTCCCCGTTTCTTTCTGGTGAGGGTCTGTTATGGTTTTCCCGCCGAATACCGGGGGTTTTCAGCGGGATTCGAGTTCGGCGATCTTCTTGACGCGCTCGGCGTGGCGCCCGCCGTCGAAGGGGGTCTCGAGCCAGACCTGGACCATCTTGATCGCCATATCGGGCGATACCGTCCGGGCCCCGATGGATATGACATTCGCGTCGTTGTGGGCGCGGCTGAGCTGGGCCAGTTCCTCCGTCCAGCAAACGGCGCAACGGACGCCTGGAACCTTGTTGGCGACGATGGTCTCGCCGTTTCCACTGCCTCCGAGCACAATGGCTCGGTCGCATTGGCCCTGGGCGGCCGCCAAAGCGGCGGGATAGATGAAATCGGGATAGTCGCAAGGCTCGGCCGAATGGGTGCCGAAGTCCTCGACCTCGTGCCCCTGCTCGGTCAGGTACTGCTTGATCCGTTCTTTGTACTCGTACCCTGCGTGGTCCGTACCCAGTGCAATCTTCATCTGTGCCCTTTGCTTACCCGATCTTGTCAAAAGGGCACTACTATACTCGGACCGAGGGCGAAATGCAATCGCAAACCTGATGGGGAAACAGCCTGGCTGTGTTTGTTAAGTGGTCTTTAACTCGCTGTAGGTACAGCACTTAGGCCAGATAGCAAAGCAATGCCCGCATTCTCAACCGCCGTAAAGGCGCATCAGCGTATCGACGACCTCTTCCAGGCGGTCGGAAACGCGGTAGCGGCCTTCCCGAATCAGCCGGCGGAGGTCGCGCACCTTGTCCTGGCGGACCTCCGGGGGGCGCTCTTCGAGAAGAACCGCGGTGCCCCCACTCGAATTTTCTGTCAAATCGCAGTCGTACATGATGTCAACCCGAACCTTCTGGTACTGGTCGGGTCGCTACGTGGGCCCGCCAGCATCCGTGCAAATGGGTCTGTTCCTAATATGACTATCGGACATCGAGTTCCGTTCACTGCATAAGAAAATATCCGAAAGTTGGATAGGGGAAATCCCTGATAGGCTATCGACCCATATAGCTGTTTCCCTGGGCGACTCTCGTTGGTAAGATGGGCGATTGAATGCTCCCTTAGGTGGAGCCGGGATTGTTGAATACGTCTGCTTAGACAGCAGAAAGGAGAAACCATGAAGAGAGCGATGGGTCTTTGTCTCGGTTTGGCGGCGGTTCTGACGTTGATGGTCCTGATCGGGTCGGCACAGGCGGCCGAGGGCAAGCTGGGCCAGCCGGCGGCGTCTTTGAGCGGGTTGGAGTGGATCAAGGGTGAGCCGGTCGAGATCAAGAAGGGCTCGATCTATGTCGTTGAGTTCTGGGCGAC
>JANQFY010000061.1 GCA_028277585.1 Sedimentisphaerales bacterium | reverse complement strand
AGCAGGCACTGGCACCGTTGGAGTTGCCAGTGCCTTCTCCAGTTATTGACCATGTGGTATTGACATCGGGACCCTGAACGAGATCGCTGCCGTCACCGCCGTCAAATGTGCCTGAGAGTTCACCAGCCGTCCCCAGCATCAGCGTATCATTGCTGGAACCGCTAGTGAGGTTCTCCACATTCTCGAAAGTGAAATCCAGATAAGTGTCGGTTCCGCTGCCGCTGTCGGCCCCGTGTATGGTCCAATCAACGGCAACGTCATGATCATAGGTCAGGAAATCGTCGCCAGCCCCCAAGTCGATACCGATGTCAAGACCGATAACATCGTCGAAAGACTTGGCGTCGATGGTCAGCGAATCGGCTCCGCTGCCGGTCTGGATCGTGACAGACGTTGCCGTTTCTACGTCAATTGCCCCAAGGACCTCGTCTGTGGCATTATTGATCACCTGGATGCTGGAAGCATCATCCTCGTCGACGCGTCTCAGAGTCAGATCGTACGGAGCACCGTCTGTCAGTGTGACAGTGATGCTCTCAAGCACCCAGTTGATACCCTGCAGAGCACGGTTGTTGAACAGGGCCTTGGTCTCGACAATCCCTGTTTCGTACTCAAGGGTCCAGTCGCCGCCCAAGTGTTCCGCACCGGTCAGGTTCGTGGAGGCCGCGATATCGGCCCCAGTCAGCGCGGCCAAGTTCTCGACGAGACTGATGCCCGGTAGATGACCGGCCACACTACATCCATAGAACAGGATGTCGGCGTCCTCTGTAAGCGCGTCGCTCCAGCTTCTAAGCTGGGCATCGTAAGCCTTGAGTCCATCGGCATCCAGCTTCGCCACGCCCAACATCACTTCGCCCTGAGACGCGTGCGAGAGAACATGGATACCGGAGACGCTTCTGGTACCCTGCAGGTAATCGGTGATCCGTTCGACGCCGTCACTGTCGGCATCGAACGTCACTACTTCCAAGTCCCCGACCCGGGAAACCTCGTCCTCTGGCGTGATCGACTCGATCAGCGTCCGGTGGTCGGCCACGCTGAGGTCCACGAAAACGACTTGACGACCGGAACTCTCCGGGTGCGGAGTGTCTTCAGCCGTACAGTCGCTCCTGCCCCCGCTCGGATGTTCGGAGTTCAGGCCTGCCTTGCTATCGACGCCCGTATCAAGTAAGTACTCGCCGTCACTCAGTGATACGATCGAAACCTGTGTGCTGATCTCATCTGATCCAGCGGACGGGAAATCACACTCTCCTGCGGGCTGAAATCCACCCACAGCACCCACGCCGGAGACACCCGTCGACTCGTTGGATGTGATATAAGTACTTGATTCGCAGTTAGTTGAGGTCTTCTGTGTACCCGCCGGGGGACCCCTGATCTCAATTGATGCTGCCTCCGAAGCGGTGATGTTCTCTTCCTGTGTCTGGGCCGGAGTATCATCTGCTGGACTGACTCCGGTTTCCACTGCTCCCGAAACGCAGACCGTAACGTCGTTCAACACAATGTTACTGCCCCCGCGAGATAGGCCTGATTCGCTATCCGTCTCGTCTGTTTCCATAGTAAGATCGATCGGGGTCTCTTGGGGGCAGGCAAGGTCGTCGGTGTCCTCCCCCCGTGCGACCTCGACAGTTGCTATCACGATGGACGAAACGTCCGTGTCCTCCTCTTGCAAGGTGACGTTCCACTCAACGACCTGAGCGTCTGCCGGGCCGACTGTCGATGGGGCGAACTCCACCTCGGGAAGGTCACCGCTCAGTAACAGCCTCGCCTCAAGGCGTTCAAACAACGGACTCTGCAGGTGAGGCGCTCCGCCACCTTGGACGTCCCTGTTCCCTCGCAACCGGTCCTTGGTCTTCATATAGTGACCCTCTACCGCGCCGCATATGCGATCGCTGAGGAGCAACTCGCGCCTCCAGTGCTGGGAAAACAAATCTCACATAGCATGAACCGTCTCTTGTCTGAGTTTTCCGCACAGCGATTGGAGCTTTTGTGTGAATACCACCATTTGCTCGCGCGTGTCAAGGAGAATGTGGGGGATTTTCTGCGGTTCCCGTAAATGCCCTCCGGGTTTCGGCGAAGTGGACGATTGCCCCGTGTCCCCAAATGGCACAGGAAGGCTGCGGCTCGCGGCATACTGCTCAAGGAGGGAGGATTCCTATGGGGTTGCGAGCACTTCGAGCAACCCAAGGAAGATAGAGCAAGAGGGTGCTTTGGGGGGAGGATTGGCAGGCGTGTGACAGACATGAGCCCATGACTGGGATGAGTCCTGAGGGCGATGAGGGCCGTCAGCAGCTGAAATGCTGGTCCGCCGGGTCGGTCTGTCGATCCCAGAGAACTAACGCAACCGAGTCCTGCCAGAACAGTCGCCATACCTTCCTGACCTGATGTTCTATCGGGGTAGATCAAAGGACTGCTTGATGCCCAATACGAGGAAGTCAATGGACAGAGCCAGCAAGATGAGGCCCATGATGCGGACCAGGACCTGCCGGCCTGTATGCCCCAGAAGACGACCGATTGGCTCGGCGAGAAGCATGGCTACCCAGAGAATCCCACTCAGGCCCCCGACAATGGCTACGAGAATAGCTCGAGAAGTGAAGGTGTTGCACAGATGCGCATCAATGACGGCGACGCTCATGGCGGCAGGACCGGCCATAAGGGGAATGGCCAGAGGAATCACGCCGATATTGGTGTCCCTGGTTCTGGCTTCGTCGTGTTCCTTGTGACTGTATCGCATCCCTTCGTCCTCAGCTCTGGCCATCGTGATGGCCATCAGAAGGATGAGAAGACCTCCGGCGATGCGGAAGTCGGCCACGGATATGCCGAAGAAGGTGAGCAAGTACTCGCCCGCGAAAAGAGTGATCGTCATGATGACAAAGACGGCAATGCTTGTGGTCATGGCAACTTTGAACTTCTGGTTCTTTGTCATTCCATCCGTGAGAGATAGAAACACGGGCATGAGTACAAACGGATTGAGCATGACAAAGAGGCCGGTGGTCATCTTGATGTAATCGGGATTACTCATGTTTCCCCTTCCGTCACAATGGCCCATCGGATTTTTCGCCGCGCGTCTGCACAGTCCTGCTGCGGCACCCATTCCCTGGATGCTGGTAGCATGCGGGCGTCCTTGCCAGTCATTGGAGTTCTCACTTCCAACTGCCGCACAGAACACCATCGGTGGATCTGCTCTGCATAGAACATCCAGAGAACATAGCCTGTACCCTTCAGCGGCACTGACTGGATGATGGTCCATGAACGCCCGTGAGTCAACCCTGATGCAGTGGCACGGAAGCATTATCTCCAGGTCACTGAGGAGCATTTCAAGCGCTGCCCTTGCCCCAGCTGCCAAGAATGAGGCGACGCAAAATGCAGTGCAGCAGACTGCGGCAGGGCCCTGCACGGGGTCGCAGCCAGCTAAGAAGCGGGAGAACTCGACGTAAAGCGAGGTGCTGCAACGTGCTGCAAGACATCAATGGGCCCGGCTATGCCTCGACCTCCGGAATACTACGAAGCCACATGACCCGACAAAGCCTGATTCGGACTGGACCCGGAGCGGGGAGCAGGTCATCCTCTTCGTCTCATTCTTGTCGACGACATACACCCCAGCGACGCCTCCCCCTCGGCGCCGTGTGTGAGGACTTCGTTCCAGCAGTTGAGACAGCTGTTGTTCGGTACTACGTCCGAGGTGATATACAGAGTGATGGAGAAGATCTTCTAGGGGGACAGCAAGGAATGCGTCTGCGATGACGAACCGACCCTGGGCCAACAAAGAGCGAGAAGGGCATCTGTATAATGTCCTGTCTTCGGTCTTTGAGGTCTTCAGGTCCTGCAAGGCCTTCTTCTTGGCTTCCGCAGACCAACCTGACTCTCGATTTCATCTCCTTCAGCTGAGATGTGGCTTGGACAGGTATTTCTTGACCAATTCCGGGTTGGAGCAGATAATCAAGGATGGCAGGGCACGTCTGGTAGATCATCTTGCGAGGCAAGTGTTGCCAAAGACTCCTTCGGATTGAACTTGGAATCGACCCTCTGATTGCGGAGCCAGAGACGTTGTCGTGCACAAGGCTCATGAACCCATGTTCCCCATTGTCTTCTATGGTTTCATGGCTCAGTCTGGTTAGAGCGCTTGACTCTTAATGAAGGTGTCGGGGGTCCAAATCCCCCTGAGGCCATGAGCCTGTAATGAGTACAGGCGTTGGTCATTTCGCTTCTTGACGTCTCAATTCCCATGCTTTGCGCAATGGTTTCAACTATTTGTATCTTTCCCTGAAGCATGATCTGAAGCCCCATTGGGGTGAAGATATATGTAGTCCCGTGCTCTCGTACTACCGTGACGAGCAACGCCAGCGTATTCAGCATCTTGGAAGAAATACGGAACATCGCACAGTGGATTGAACGGCTCACCTGGCCAACCAGCGCCTGAAATGGAAAGCAGGATCTGCCCGTGAAGGACTTCCAGAAGAATGGTCAAAACGGTTCGTTGCCGTACCCGCAGCCGAGCAACCTGATCTACAGAGGAAGAAACGATAGAACTGTTTAATGCATCCACCCACGGGCATGTGGTTCCTTTACTTCGCCAACTGTCAGTACGGATAATGTCGGGTCGAGGCCAGACCAGGAGGTGAACAGGGGAACCCTATGAGGGATTGCCAGCCACCAGCTTCGTATCAAGCATTGAGGACGGCGTTGGAGACAGCGGAATTCCCTCGAATTCGAGTCGACCATGACCCGATTCATCAGGACTCCAAGAAAAAACGCGAGGATCGCGGATTTTTTGCGTCTAAGATGCG
This sequence comes from Sedimentisphaerales bacterium, assembly GCA_028277585.1. Lineage (GTDB taxonomy): Bacteria > Planctomycetota > Phycisphaerae > Sedimentisphaerales > Anaerobacaceae > Anaerobaca. The sequence continues at coordinate 685 of JANQFY010000061.1, read as the reverse complement.
CCCGCTCTGACGTCTACATATGAGAAGAGACAGTGACATTGTGGCTTGAATGCGCACTGCCATCACAGCCTTTCTTGGTGATGGCGTAGTTTAGTTCTGTGTTCCGGACAGCGGCGAGCGTCGGGAACATGACAGCATAGGAAGAGATCGAGATAGCCACCTCCAGTGCCATAGGCGGGGGACACAAAGCGGGATACAGGAACAGCCCGGAATGGCATTCCGTCAGGGGCCTGCGGGGAAGGTCCATCCATCTGAATAGAGTCATATGTGGGGTGTTCGGACATGCCGCCATGTGACAGAGAGACTGCGAGAACGGGGTTCATCAACTAGGACGATGAACTTCTCAGTGTTTACCCCAAGGAAGGAAGGGGCTCAATGGAATACCATTCGGGGGCGGCCCCACCACTAATCGAGTCCGAGATCGATCGCAGAGAGATCCGAACAATCGATTGTGTTCTACGCGCAGTAAGGAGAATGAACCGCAGTCGCGGACCACCGGGCGACGGAGTGACCCAGAAGACGATAATGTGAAGCATCTTCCTCAAGCAGCTACACGGGTAAGGAGTACTGAGAATGACAAGGTATTTCAGCGTCCTGGTTGGTTTGGCACTGTTGGTGGGAACGGCAGGGGTGGTCGAAGCCACGGTGGTATACACGGGACCTCAGATTACGTCGCAGAGTGGCG
>JANQFY010000284.1 GCA_028277585.1 Sedimentisphaerales bacterium | reverse complement strand
CGCCATCACCGTGGCCGCTTGGGTCAAGACGACCAACACGGAAACCGGCGCGATTATCGGCTGGGGCCCGAACGTCGCCGGCCAGCGGTTCGGCTTCCGTATCGACGTGGGACGTTTGCGTCACGAGCACCACGGCGGCAACATCCAGGGCGACACCGTCATGAATGACGGGACCTGGCACCACGTGGCGGTCACCGTCGAAGCCAACGCGACTGTGTCCTACCCGCAGGTCAAGCTCTGGCTCGATGGTCGGGACGACTCGCGGCAGACGGTCGACACCGATCCACCGTACGATATCGTCGCCGATCTGGACGTCTCGATCGGTCGCCGCCCCGCGGCCAATGACCGGTTCTTCATGGGCGAGATCGATGAGTTGTACATCTACGACCGTGTCCTGTCTCAGGCCGAGATTGCGTACTTGGCCGGACGGACTCAGTCGTTCGATGTTGAGTAGATTCGCGAAAGACTAGTCTGGAACCCCATGGGGCCTGTGTTCACACGCAACACAGGCCCCCTTTTTGTCTCAGGAAAGAGCAATTGCGCATGTCACTCGCAACAAAACCGTGTTTTCCTTGGCATAGCTGCATTGAACGGTGTACGATGTCGGCATCATAGCGAGAGGCGCCGCGCCTGGGAGACTCCATGGATCGCGTCCGACCGCTTCTAACATGCCAATGCCAGGGGGAACGATCGACTTGATTGAGAATCGCGTCAACCATATGAATCCTGAGGCCCTTGGCGTCGACACGCCAATGACGGCGCAGGAAAGCTTGGTCACCGCTGTCTACGCTTCGGTGGATCAGGCAACCTCGTGCGAACTGGCGCGATTGCATCGCGAGGAGAGCCTTACGGAAAGCTGCGGATTGGATTGCTGCCACTGCTGCCGCTTTCATATTCTCATAACCGCCGCCGAGGCCCATACGCTGGGACAGTACATCAGGCGCGAATTCTCTGAGGACCAGATAGACAGCCTTCGCACACGGACCCAGCAGTGGCACGAATGGGATGAGGCCAGGCCGGGCCGATCCCTTACGCCTCCCCGCGATCGCCAGACGGATCTCTCGGACTATGATCCCTGCTGCCCCCTGCTAATGGACGGTGTCTGTATCGCGTATCCGGTCAGGCCCGTCGTATGTCGAACACACTTCGTCTGTTCAGATCCCCGCTTCTGCCGCGCCGCCATCGATCCGGATTCGACAGAAGACGCACCGGTGGCGCTCAGGTCTGTCGTGAGAGCAACAGAGCCATTCTCAAAAGCGATAGGCGATCAAGCCGAGCGGACAGGCCTGGATTCTTCGCGGTCGCTGATGCTTCTTCCGCACAGTCTAGCCATTGAGATGGGGTGGGACTTCGCCTTGACGCCGTAGCCTTCGATGGTTTGGAGCATAAGGCACTGACATTCTTCGGTTGGTCAGATCACCACGTGCAAGCTAACAGCGACTGATCGCCCCCATCCAGAGGTCAAACCGATCCGGCTCAGCCGGCGCTGTAGGCGCGCTTGACCTCTTCGGCAATGATCCGAACGCCGCGTGCGACTACGTCATCGCTCTGTGCGTAACTGACGCGGAGGCACTCATCACGATGCGTCCAGGGCTCACCCAGCCCCGGGAAGAAGTGGTGCCCTGACACAACGATCACGTTGCGGGCCTTGAGTCGCTCATAAAGCTGCTGGCTCGTGATCGGCAGTTCCGGAAGCCAGAGCCAGAGGAAGAAGGCCCCCTCCGGCTGATGAATGTAGTAAGGAATGCCTTCGAGGTGTCGGTGGAATTGCGCTAGAGCCTTGCTCGCCTTGGCCTGATAGAACGGGCCGATTACCTCCCGGCTGATGTGCAGAATCTGCCCCGAACGGACCAGTTCGGCCGCAAGAGTCGCACCGATCCCGCCGGGCGCCAAGCTCATAACCGCGTTGACCCGCGCGACCATCTCAATGACTTCTTCACGTGCAATGACGATCCCGGTGCGCGTCCCGGGCAAGCCCAATTTCGAAAGGCTCATGCAGACAATCGTATTCTCATTCCAGAGCGGTTCGGCGTCGGCGAATACGATGTGAGGAAAAGGCAAGCCATAGGCGTTGTCCACAATCAGAGGCACACCGTTCGTCTCCGCGGCGGCGCCAAGTCTTTCGAGTTCCTCATTGGTCAGTACATTCCCACTCGGATTGGTCGGACGCGACACGCAGATCGCACCGATATCGTCAGCGACATCGAGCCGATCGAAATCGATGTGGTACTTGAATGTGTGTTCGTCGATATGTTCGATTCGAGGTTTCCTTGCCGTGAATAGTCCCGGCGTCAGACCCACGTCACAGTAACCGATGTACTCGGGTGTCAGCGGGAAGAGCACCTTCTTACCGCCCTGCTCACACTCACCGGCGAAGAGGTTGAATAGAACGAAAAAAGCCGATTGACTGCCATTGGTCAGAGCGATATTGCGCGGGCCAATCGCCCAGCCCAACTGCTCACGCAGAAGCCCTGCGACCGCTTGGATGAATTCAGTATTGCCCTCGGGGGGATCGTAATCGCCCAGGGCTCGTTCGAACCGGTTCCCACTATCCAACAGCGCGATCATGCTCTCGCGGAAGTGGCGCTGCACCTCAGCGATATGCGCGGGATTGCCCCCGCCCAGCATGAGGATCTCCCCTGGAGCCTGCAGCGCGGCGCCGAGATCGTCCATGAGCTGACCGATCCCGGATTGGATCGCCATCTTCCTGCCGAACCTCGATATTTCCATCATGACACTTTGCCTGACAACATATGAACTGAAAACTCCTCAGACAGAAACCAACTCTTGCGGCTTGAGGAAGTAGAGCCATCGCGCGCAGACAGGCCGATTGAGAATGGCGGTGGCTGCCTTGGCGTACAGGGCCAGTTGCCCGCGGTACATATCCGCGCGATCGCTCAACTGGGCGCCGGAGACCCGATCTGTTTTGAAATCGATGACGATCAAGCCTTCGGACGTTTGGACCAACATATCAACGATGCCCTGAACGACAACGACGTCCTCTACCTCTTCATCACTCGGGCAGCCCGCACTGCTGGCTTCTGACGCGGGCACGCCCAGCGTGAAAGGCCACTCCGACCACACGGTATTCTGTGGGTCCAATACCACACCACCAAGCGGACTGGCGAAGAATGACAGGATCGCCTCGATATCGATCAGCGGTCCCACGGCGGGCGCTATGGTGCCCTCCGCGACCAGCGCATCGCGCGTCCGCTCCACCGCCTTGCGATCCACGGGACGCGACAGGTCCAGACTGGATATAACCAGATGAGCCGCGGTGCCCACGACACGGGCGGGCGGATGCGCCGACGTCTCCGGATCAGATACCGCAAGCGGTTGTCGATCCAACGCGCGCGCGTAGTCGAGTTGAGCAAACTCATCTTCCTGATGCGTCAGGGCCGTCACCGACTGTTTCGCCACCTGCTGGACCGCATCCGCACGGGGATAGCGCCATTCCAGGTTTTCCTTCAGCTCAGACAGCAGGCGACGACCGTCTGCAATCTTGCCTGACCGTCCTCCCGACCGAACGGCCCCGCTCTTCTTCGCCTCACGCAGCCGCTGGACCGTCTGCGAAAGCACTCCCAGCTCGTCAGCTCCGTAGACGGTCAACTCGAACAGGTCGCTCTCGTGCAGTTGACTGGCGAAGCCCGTGCCAAACGCCTCGTGCAGCGGGCGTTCAAGGGCCAAGCCGTACAGCAACCACTCCAAAGGACTCTTGCACGTATCCAGGAGCCAGTCCGAGACAGTCTCGTCGGCCAGCAGCGCCGCCTGCCGTAAGACCTGTCGACAATCCGTGCGTACAGGAGCAGCCATCAGGATCAGTCGATCCTTCGCCCGGGTCAAAGCGACATAGAGTACCCGCATCTCCTCGGCCAGCGTCATGGCTCGACGTTTCTCGGCAATCACTTCATGCGCCAGGGAACGCAGCTTCGTGTTGGATTGCGGTTCGATGATCCGCAAGCCCAGCGTATCTTCGGCGTCCATGACCAGATCGGCGTGGACATCTCGTTTGTTGAATTCGCTCTCGAGTTCGGCCAGAAATACGACGGGGAACTCGAGCCCCTTGCTCTTGTGGACGCTGATGATACGCACCGCGTTGCCTGTCACGCCGGGCGGTTCGGCCGGCGCCCAGTCCTGCCCCGCCTCTTCGAGTTCTTCGACGAAGGTCACGAAGCGCGTCAGCGAAGGGACTCCGGCGCTGCTGACAAAACCCTCGAATTGAATCGCACGGTCATGCAGCTTCAGCAGATTCGCCTTGCGGGCCTGACCGTTCGGGAGAGCGCACACGAACGCAAGGTACCGCGTGTCATGGTAGATGCGCCAGAGCAATTCCGCCAACTGCCCCCGACGGGCCTGGCGACGCCATTCCGCCAAACTCCGAAACGCCCCGTCCAACTTGGTTTGCAGTTCGTCCTTAGGGCCGGCCGTACGGTAGTGAGCCGCGCAGGCGTGGAAACTCGCCCGCGCAGAGGACGCTTCCCCATCCAGGCGGATCGACGCCAGTTCGGAATCGGTGAATCCGAAGAACGGACTGCGCAGGACGGCCGCCAATTCGATATCGCGCTGTACGTTGTCGAGCACCTTGAGCAGATTGAGTACATCGCTGATTTCCGTGGTCTCGAAGTAGCCCGCCGTGGCGTCGCAACTGACGGGAATACCGGCCAAGCGGAAGATCTCCACATAATCGTTGGCCTTCTTGGCCAGCGAGCGCATCAGCACGACGATGTCGCCATACTGAACATCGCGGAGCGAATCGCTTTGCTTGTCGTAGATCTGCAGCGGCGCTTGGCCACGTTCAGCGCCGACGATCTCCTTGATCCGCTGGGCTATCGCGGCGGCCTGACGCTGGCGAGGACGCACCAGGGCCTCGCCTGCACCATCCGGAGCCGGAGAAGCAGCAGCTCTGACTCCATTCTCGTCGAGGATGCGCCATTCAGCGACCGGCCCGGCTTGCGCGGGAGACGTTGCTTCCTCCAGGCCGGGGCGAAGTTGCGCCGTCTCGTCGTAGTCCATGTGGGCGACCGATTCGGTCATGATGCGTTCGAAGACCGCATTGACGAAATCCAGAACGCCGCGCACCGAGCGGAAATTGCGATTGAGATCCACACGCAGGTTCTTGGAAGCCGCCGCATCCTGGCTCAGTGCCTGCAACTGCGACAGGAAGATCGTCGGTTCGGCGCCGCGCCAGGCATAGATACTCTGCTTGACATCACCTACGACGAAGACATTGTCGCCCGAGCCCAGCGCATCGATGATCCCTTGCTGAACAGGGTTGATGTCCTGATACTCATCGACGAAGATGTATCGGTAGCGATCGCGCAGCGCCAGTGCCGTATCCGAGGGCTTTCGCTCCGGCTCCGATTGGTCGGCAGCCGCGCTCAGCAATCTCAGGGCGTAATGCTCCAGATCGGCGAAATCCAGACCGTTCAGGGCCGCCTTCCGCTGCGCATAGAGGCGACCAAACTTGTGGACCAGTTCGATCAAGACTTGGGTCTGAACGCCGGCCGGCCGGCCGACGACATCCATGTACTCCGGATCAACCACCGCCAGATCACGAAGCGTTTCAAACCGCTCGACCGCACGCTTCCTAAGGTCCTTGACCAGTTCCCGCGTCTCTTCAGGGAAGCCGCGCAGTTGCGGCGCCTTTGGTATCTCAGTGCCGTAGATCAACTCGGCGGTCCGGGCCCAGTCGCCTGCCTGGAGCCGATCGCGACAGGATTTCACCAGGGCGATCACATCTGTCTGCAGAGCAAGCCCCCACTTGCCACCGGGCGCTTCCTTCTCGTAGAGACGGTGCGCCGCGTCGAGCTGCATCAGGATGGTCTCCAAGTGCCGAGCCACCATCTGCCTCTGAGCCTCACCCAGGGGCCCGGCCAACACGTCCTCAGCCTCGGCCCATTGAGCGCTGCGAGCACACCACTGCTCGCGCGAGATCTGCCCCTCGAGGAAGTGATGAAGATGGATCATGTGGGCCAGAAAGCCGCCCCCTTCGCGGAGATCGCGACGACGCAGCAACTGCTCAAGCGGCCCGGTCAACGGCTCCTGCCCCCAGGCCCACTCGATGGTCTCGTCCAACACCTCGCCCTGCATCAGCATGGCCTCGTCGGCATCGATAATGCGGAATCCCGGGTCCAGTGACAACTCGTGGAAATTCTCGCCGATGAGGCGTTTGCAGAACGCGTGGATCGTACTGATGTCGGCGCCCTGAAGGAGCACGAGTTGGCGAATCAGACGCGGGTCGCGGGTCCGCTGAAAGGCACTGCGAAGTTGCCCGCCAATGCGCGACCTCATTTGCTCGGCGGCCGCCTCGGTGAACGTAAGCACCAGCATGTTCAACACACTGGGACACAGGGTGGCGTCCGAGACGATGCTCGCGCACCGTTCGGAAAGCACGGCGGTCTTGCCCGTGCCGGCCGAGGCGGTGACCAGAACGTTGCGTCCCCGCGCGCGGATCGCCTGCTCCTGCTGCTTCGTCCAGTTTGTCTTCTGCTCAGTCGTCATCATTCACCCGGTGCGGCGATCACATCGGATTTGCCCCTGGGTTCAAGAAAATGGTAGTCATTGATCTGCCAATCGAACCGGCACACGGTCCGGTAGTCGCAGGACGTACACGCCGCCTGGGTCCCGAGCCGATAGGGATGCACGGAAATGTATCCGCCCGTGATGTCACTGGCCAAAGCGATAATTCTGGCACGCGTGAATTCCAGCAATCGATGGAAGTCATTCGGCTTCAGCGTCGCGCTCGTCGCGTATCGCCCGTAGGGCTCGCCGTCCTTGGAGATGCCGAAGTTGTAATAGGGGCTCGATCGAGGCCCGCCCCCTGGATCAAGGTGTTGCGCGTAGGAACCGTCGAGGAGCCCCACTGCCCTGCGAGCGAAGTTCTCCGACGTGTTGGCAAGCTCCCGGACGACACCCGTCTCGGGGGAACACTCGATCGGCATGTAGAACGCGCCGGCCACACGGTCGGCGTACTGATGAGCCGCCTCCGAAATCGCCAGCAAATACAGCGGAAGCTGCACGTCCAAGCCGTGATAGAACCGAGACCAATTGAACGTCGCGGAGGCTTTGGTGCGCTTGTAGTCGAAGACAAGCGCCACCCTCTCGCCCTCGATTTCGGCGACATCGATGCGATCGATCTTGCCGCGTAGCGTCAGAGTTTCGCCATGAGGCAAGACTAGTTCGAACGCCCCCAGATCCTGTTCGGCTGTGCCCACCTGGCCGAAACCCACCTCAGAGAGGATCGGACGAAAGCACCCGGCCCGAGTCATCCGAGCAATCTCACGAACGCAGTCGATGAGTAGATCGCTGGCATTGCTGATGATGAAAGCGTTGTGGCTGGAGCGCGATACGAACTGGGAAATGAACGAATTCTCAGCGGCATACGTCGCGATCTGCTCACGCGTCAACGGGATCAGAGCATCCTCGTCTACCGTGGCAAAGCTCTGCCCATCGGCCGCCAGGCGTTTGTGCAGTGCATCCAGAATCTCGTGGTAGAAGCTCCCCAGATCCAAGGGCTGGAGTTTGAACTCGCTCCGCACTTGCAGTTTCAGAACGTAGCGTGCGAAATGTTTGTACGGGCAGGCCGCGAAGGTGCTCAATTGCGTCGTCGAGCCCTTCAGTCCATCGACAAAGAGACGCGCAACGACATCAGCCTGGAGAGCCGCGTTATTGTCGTAGTCCAGGGCAGCGAGGACCTTCTCTGAGGTTCGGGAGTAACCGCCATCGGCCTGCATCGCCTTGAGCAAGCTCGCCAGATCGACGTCCCCTTCTAAGGGGGCGAAAGCATCACGGCCCAGACGAGTGCAGAGCCATTTGGCCAGTTCGGGCTGCGTATGGACCTGCGCCAGGGGACGTTGCCTGTCGGCGAGGGGCTCCTCCGTCAGATCCGTGAACAGCGACGCCAGTTCATCGACGAAATGCGACCGAACAACCAGGCCGCCCTTCTCGTCGACGGCTGGGTAGCTTAGGCAGAGATGTTCGGAAGGCCTTGTGAAGGCGATATACGCCAGATACTGACGCTCGGCCAGCGACTGAATAGTGGCCGGGGCAAGATGAAAGCCCACACTCTCAGCCATCTCCCGATCTGCGTCCGTCAGGATGCCACTCGTGGGAACCGGGATGGGAAACTGCTTCTGAGTGGCGCCGATCAGGAAGACCGCCTTGAGATTCGGATGCCGACTTCGTTCGATGGACCCCACCAGGACCTGGTCCAGGCGCGGTGGAATGAACGCCAGCGTCATTTGCGAGAACGCCAGGTTGAGCATCGCCAGGTAGTCACGGGCCGTCACCGTCTTTCGATCGAAGATCGTCCCCATCTCGTCGAAGATGTCGACGAGTTTCTCAAACAACTGGCGATGCGCATCGGCGCTCGGTTGGTCGCCCTGCTGAGACGCCCGATCGATCCACTCGCCCACTTGCCGACGAACCTGTAGTGTCTCGAGAAGGCCCCAGGTCACTCGCGTGAAGTCTTGGGCCGTCACGGCGTGTTCGACCGCCCCATCCGGGCAGAGCGTCTCCCGCAACGTCAGCAGAGGCGTCGCCACACGATTGCGAATGCGATTGATGGAACGCTCATCGAAATCCTGATTCGCTGCGTCTTTGAATCGCCACGGCTTGGAACGACACCAGTCGCGCCCATCAACGCCGAAGGCCAAGCAGTAGTTCTCCAGGGCCTCCACTTCGCCGGGCTCGATGGGAATCAGATCCGTCTTCAGATAGGCGAAGACATCGGCATGGGCGAAACCACCAGTCACGGTCTGTAGCGCCGCCGTGATCAGTTCGACCACGGGGTGCCGATTGAGCGGCCTGCGCTGATCCAGGAAGAAGGGAATCTCGTAGTCATCGAAGTAGGCCCGAACGTAGTTCTCGTAACGTCCGAGATCGGAAGCCACGACTGCGATGTCGCGATAGCGATACCCGTTCTGCCGCACGAGATCGTGTATCCGGCCGGCAACGAAGCGGACTTCGTCACGCAGGCTCGGGGCCGCGACCAGTTGAACTACATCGCCCGCCTTGGCGCGGGGCGGCGCCGAACGGAAGAGGTTCTTCTCGATCTGGGCCAACGGGCCGCCTTTGCGGAACCGCATCACCTTCTTCAGGACCCGGGGCTCAAGCACTCTGATCTGAGCCTGCTGGATCAGCTCCAACAACTCGTGGTACGTCCCGCTGGTTGGTGTGAAGAAGTCGTCCGGCTGTGCGTCCGCGTCACTTGGTGCGCCATCGACCACTTTGTCCGGATCCAGACACAGGGCGATCTGAGCCTCGTCAGCGATCTTCAGCAGTTCCAACAGCAAGGCCAGTTCCGCCCCGGTGAACCCGGCGAAACCGTCGACCCACAACCGCGCCCCTCGTAGAAAGGCCGCACCGGGGATCGCCTGGCAAGCCTGAAGCGCCTGGACGTCGGGATCGATGAAACGATCCCCCAGCGCCTCAACATAGCCGCGAAACACGCGACTGATGTCCGCGAACTTCAGAACGGCCAACGGATGGCTTTCCTCGTTCTGCAAGTGGGCTTCCAGGGCCGCCAGATCATCCGGCGTCTTAGCGTATCGGTGCAGTTCCCTGATCGTGCCGGCCATTTCACGGGCAAAGCCGGGCAACAGCGCTGAAGAGCGAAAGACCTGCAACTGCTCGCGGCACTCGCGAAGGATCTGGTGCACCATCATCTGCCGCCCGATATTCGAGATGCGCGGTTTCGCGGCGTTCTTATCGGCCAGGAAGAACTGCAGACGGTTGAACGAGATTATCTGGAGCCGGTGGTAGCCGGCAAGGCGCGGGTCGGACAGAATCGCGCGTTCGGCCTGGTAGGTCGCCTGCTCCGGGACCAGGAGAATCAGGGGCTGCGTCGAATCCTCCCCCAACGCCTGCGCGATCGCCTGGAGACAATACGTTGTCTTGCCCGTACCACTTCTGCCAAGAATAAACTGAACCGCCATCGATCCCATCCAACTGCCAAAGACACGCTTGGCGACTCTTGTAGCAGAATACGAGCGACCTTGCAACGCTCACGAGACAGATAGGGTCGATGACGGGGAGTTAGCGCATCATATGGAGATAGGTTTGGCAAGTCTCAGACGCCGGCCGCGTTCTCAGGCAACGCCGACGAGACTCAGGCCGGAACCGGGGTGCTTTAGGGGCAGGCGAGCCACATCCGCTAGGCGCTGGGCGTAGGCCGGGTCGCCCGAGCCGATGGCGTCGCGCACTGTCTCGTCAGCGGCTTCTTCTCGGACCCGACGCAGTACGAAGGCGGCGATCCAGAGGAAGGGATTGAAGAAGTAGAGCACCTGGACAATGTTCTGAACCAGATTGATCCACAAATCACGCCGCTTGACGTGCGCCAGCTCATGAAACAGGACGTCGCGAAGGTGACGCGAGCCCAGCGATGGGACCAGATTGCGGGGCACCATGACGACGGGACGAAGGAGCCCACAGACAACCGGCCGCGTTCCTTCCTCGGACACCTTCAAGATGACCTCTTCTCTGACGCCCATCCGCTTGCGACAGTACTGACAGATATCCTTCATCAGAAAGTTGGCGTCGGGAGAACGGTCCACGCGTAGATATGCTCGACGGGTGCGTCGAATCACCAAACCGGTCATGACGCCCACGCCGGCCAGCCAGAGCAGGAAGACGCCTCCTTGCCAGGTCAGGGTGCGTGGCGGCTCCCCTATCCCAACCGAGGTGGTCTGGGACTGTCCGGTGGTGGGCCGGGATAGGGGAGCGCGCGTGTGTTCCGCTGCCAGGTGTGTGGTCGGGTCTGCGTAGGCAGCGTTGCCGGATGGCAAGAAGGTAAAAGGAGGACAATGTGGAAGAAAAGGCGTCAGCAGCAGATAGGCCAGCACGAGCGTAACCAGGCCGCTCCGCAGACTGGCCCGAACTTTCTTGCGAAAGGCGTATTCGACCAGCAGAACAAAGCCGATCAGAACCGCCGACTCAATCAGCATCAGCGAGGCAAACTCGACAAAGGCGTCGCCGATCGTATTCAGTTGTACAAGCGTCCATTCCATATTTGGTTCCTCACCTGTTAAGACGCCCCAAACCGAAATGTATTACACAGAAAAAATGAAATTCTGCCCGCTTCGGCCCGGGCGTCAGGGGGAGGATTGGCACCGGCCGCAAGCATCGGTGGAGGCGGAGATGTTACCGTTTTGTTACCGCCCGAGAGAAGTGCCAATGGGTGGGGAAGTTACGCAACCACGGATGTCACTGTCTGACCATGGTGATCACCAGCGGCCTGAGGATGTCCTGCATTGTCCGGTCCTGTCGCGATTTCATCTCGACGCTTCGGCGCACGGATCGGCAGCCCGGATATTGCACGTGAAGCGTGTAGGTCCCAGGCGCGCCGGTGAAGGACTTCCCGTCATCCGTGTTGAAGTGCGGTTCGATCGCCCGGCCGTCGCGTTCGAGCCAAACCTCGGGCGTCGCCAGCAGCGCGCCGTGATCGGTCACAATTTGGACAACCAAGTATCCATCGTGGACGCGACGGGCGTCTTCCGAAGACAGATCGAGACGAACCTCTTTGTGTTCGTTCGGACCCAGGGTGACGTGTTTCAGAATCGACTGGCGCGCCAGCGCCGCAGATGCCAGGCCAATCACGTATTGCCCGGCCGGAAGATTCTCGGCTGAGAACCAGCCATCGGATGCCCAGGGCAGTTCAGCCGTGAGCGTTCCATCAGTTGAGCGGAGCAGAAGCGCCGGAAGCGACGATTCCGAAACACGCGTCTGCAGTGTACCTGTGATGGCTCCTGAACCAGAGGGGATGGTCAAGGTAATCGCATGCTCATCCTGACTGGGCGCGATGTCGAAGACCTGCCGCACGGAAGGATACCCCACCTTTCGGGCGACAGCCTCATAGCGCCCGGCGGCGACATGGGAAAACACGAAGGGGTCGAGGTGGTCATTGCGGGGCCGGCGTTGCCCGGCCCGACGACCCCAGTAGCGCAGGTCATCGCATTCCTGAATGGTGACATCCCAGGAATCCAGCGAGACCGCCGCATCGCCGGCCCCCAACTCGACTGTGACCTGAGCTGTCGTCACCGAGAGGTCCCCAAGGTCCAGATCGCGTCCTGTCTCGAAATCGAAGGCGCCCAGCTCGATCCAGCGTCCCCAGTTGCGTCCGCCCGGAACTTCCCAATACAGACGGCGCCGGCCTGTGGGGAGCCCCCGGAGATCGAATCGGCCCAGTGAGTTGGTCAGCGTGTAGGCCTGGAAGCCCTGGGCAGTGCCGGCCTCGTACGTTACTAAGAGCTTCACATTGGGCAAGGGTTCGCCATCGGAAAGAAGACGCCCGGAAGCACTCCAGATTCCTCCCAGATCCAACTGCGTGGTGCGACCGGCTTGAGGCAACCCGGCGGTGAGAACCGTACCCAACTGGTTGTCGGGATCCTCCCGGAAGGCGTAGCAGAGCTCTTCGGGCAGATGCGCGATACGATAGTACCCCTCGCTGTCAGTCGTGACCTTGCCCAGTCGCGCCCTATTCTCCTTCCAATACGAGAACTGGCTCTCGTCCATGAAGTAGATCGGCGTCTCCGGAAGCGGTGTGCCCTGCCAATCATAGAGGCGCCCTTCGACAGCGGCCCCCTTCTGCAAGACAACCTGTACGTCCGCCGGCCCTTCCTCTGGAACGGAGATGAACTCCATGCTGCGTGCGTAATCGGGATGGCGGAAGATAAGCCAGTGGTAAGTGTCGTTGGCCGGCAGGTCGTCGATGTGGAAGGTCCCTTCGGCATCGGTGGTGGTGATGTACTTGCCATCGGGCTCTTCATCCCGACTGCGTCGATACCGATAACTGACGGTCGCCCCTTCAACGGGCCGGCACTGTCGTCTATG